>CAYWNO010000059.1:0-9805 GCA_964459665.1 uncultured Methanosarcinales archaeon | reverse complement strand
GATAATCCTGATATTTGCAGAAATAGGGGTGCAATAATTTCCGTATACTACAATATTTTAATCAGCGTGAGTAATGAGTCAAGCAACTGCGTTTTGCCAAGTCGAAGGTCGACATCAAAATAAAAAATTTGAAATGATGAAATTTCAATCTGTCGCCAATGCTGCGACAATTTTTACCCTCGGCGAAATTTTGCCCTGCCGCTAAAATTTCGCCTCGAATAAAATACCCAATCGCCCCAAGGGGCGGGGTATTTTGATGTGATTGAATGTTGTTAAAGCAGGCGGGATTCGACCCAATCACCGCAAGCGGTGGGGTAAAATTTTTCAAATTTATTCACTGATATTATTTGATGCATTACCACCCTCCTGAGCTTCCGCCGCCCCCAAAGCCCCCTCCGCCTCCGCTAAAGCCGCCGAATCCTCCTGAACCTCCGCCCCTAAATCCGCCCCTTCCGAAGCCTCCTGCGAACAATCCCAACGCAGCGCCGTGGTACATGCTGTCTTTGTATTTTCCCTTCTTGGAAGGATTTATCGAGTTTCGCGCTGCCCTGATGGACATTACTATTATGGCTATAAAGAATATAAAATAAACCAGGATGAATGTTAAGCTCAAACTGCCCGGTCTTTCATTTGCCGAATTTTTCAAGGCGATTATATCGGCATCGTTTGAGTTAAGAAGAATCCTTTTTGCAGCGTCAACTGACTGCAATATTCCCTTTTCATAATCTCCCGCCCTAAAATTAGGAATAATATATTCGCGAGAGAGCCTGCCCAAAAGAGGGGAATTGAGCGTGCTTTCAACGCCGTAGCCTGCTTCCCACCTGTATTTTTTATCCTTGACAGCAACGTACAGCAGGATTCCGTTGTCATTTCCCTTTTTTCCTATCCTGTTCGACTCTGCAATCTTCAAAGTATAATCCTCAAGGAAAAATTCCTTCGGGTATTCATTTTCAATATAGACTGCAAATTGGACGCCGTTGGTTGATTTTTCCAAATCCCTCAATTCATTTTCAAGCTGGGCTTTCGCATTAGGCGAGAGAACACCTGCATTGTCGGTAACGTAAGAATTGATTTTCGGGATTGCCGCTGCGCTTGCTGACTGGGAAAAAATAAAAAATAGTAAAATTGCCAAGAGGATTTTCTTCATAATCATTTTTTGCCTGCAATGTATATAAAAGTTTCTTTTATTGTTCACGAATCAAGCTCTTCGGCAGCTTGCAACGGCATTTTTTAAATCCGTTCAATAATCACTTTTAATCAAAATGCGCAATAATTATATAGGCGCATATTCTTTTGATTGACTAATGCTGCAAAAAATGAAAGACAAAAATTACTCTTTAGGATTCACCTCTCTGGAAAAAGAAATCAAAGCTGACGAATTAAAAATCACCGGAAAAGTTCCTGGCTGGCTTTGCGGCTCTTTGCTGCGCACCGGCCCTGCAAAATTTGAAACTAAAAGCCAAAAAATAACGCATTGGTTTGATGGGTTTGCAATGCTGCATAGATTCTCTTTCGGAAAAGGCGCGGTTTCTTATGCAAATAAATTCCTGCATGGTGATTTTTACAAAGAATCAGTAAGCACGGGAAAGATTAGCGCTGCGGGATTCGCAACTGACCCGTGCAGGTCAATCTTTAAAAGGTTCAGCTCGGCTTTCTTCAACAAGCCCTATGACAACGGGAATGTAAACATCACAAGGATAGCCGATTCTTTTCTCGCATTGACGGAAACGCCGCTTCCGGTCGAGTTTGACCCAAAAACTCTCGAATCTTTGGGAGTCTTTGATTTTCGGGATAACATCAATGGCCAGCTCACGACAGCGCACCCGCATTATGATTCTGATTCTAAAGAATCTTTCAACTACATAACTCGCATGGGAAAACCCAGCCATTATAACCTCTACAAAATTCCCGGCGGAAAAACCGAAAGAAAACTTATCATATCAATTCCGGCTGAATACCCTTCTTATATGCACAGCTTTGCCGTAACAAAAAATTATATCGTGCTTGCGCAATGGCCGTACAAGATAAATCCTTTAAGGCTTCTTTTGAGCGCAAAGCCCTTCATTGAAAATTTTTCATGGACGCCAAAGGACGGCACGATTTTTATTGTAATAAGCAAGAAAACAAGCCAACTGGTTGGAAGATACAAAGCCCCTGCATTTTTTGCTTTCCACCACGTGAATGCCTACGAGGATGGAAATAAGATTGTGCTTGATATTGTTTCTTATGGGGATGCTTCGATAATAAAAGCCTTCTATTTGGATGTTCTGGGAGGCAATTTCGGCGAGAAATACAGCAGTTCGCAAATAACGCGCTTTGTTATAAGCCTGAAAAATAAATCAGTTGATTCTTTTGTTGTATCGGACGGCTCTCCCGAATTGCCAAGGATCAATTACGAAAAATTCAACGGGAAAAAATATAATTATGCTTACGCAGTCGGATTGGACAGGAAAGAATTCATAAACAAGCTTTTCAAAATAAATGTTCAAAACGGAAAAAAGAAAACATGGCAAAGGCAATCGTGTCATCCGGGAGAGCCCGTCTTTGTGCAAAAGCCCGGCACGGAAGCGGAAGATGGCGGAGTTCTTCTTTCAGTAGTGCTGGATTCAAAGAATAAAAACTCTTTTTTGCTTGTTTTAGACGCAAAAACGCTTAAGCAGATAGCAACAGCCGCGGTTCCGCACCATATTCCTTTCGGATTTCACGGGAGCTATTACCAACAAATTTGAAAAACGAATTAAAAATTTTGTGAAAAGTTGCTTATGCAAAGGTTTATATTTAAAAGTTTCGCTGTAACTTAAAATTAAGAAAATTTTCAGCATTTGCTGAAAAATTTCCAGAAAGCAAAGCATCAGAATGAACTCCAATCCCAAAGATTAAAATTTTTAAAATCCAAGATGGATAAAAAGATAGTTTCATTAAAAGAAATGATTGAGATAGTAAAAAAGCTAAAATCACAAAACAAAAAAATAGTCACCACAAACGGCGTTTTTGATATTATTCATTTAGGGCATGTCAAATATCTGGAACAATCAAAAAAACTTGGAGATTGCTTGATTGTTGGTGTGAACACAGACTCTTCCGCAAAGAAAAACAAGGGCGACAAAAGGCCCATCAATGATGAAAAATCAAGAATCGGGGTGCTGGCAGGGCTTGAAAGCGTTGACTATGCTTTTTTATTCAACGAGAAAGACCCCAGAAACTGGCTTTTGTCAATTAAGCCCGATATTCATGTAAAAGCGGGCGATTACAAGCTAAGCCAGATTGTGGAAAAGGATATTGTTGAAAAAAACGCCGGGAAGGTGGTGCTTGCCAAGATGATAAAAGGCAATTCCACAACTGCATTGATAAGGAAAATAGTTGAAAAATTCGCCTGAAAAGCGAATTTTTCAAAGCTCACAATCAATAGGTTTTTAAACATTTTAAAATCTTGATTTCTGATGGTTAAGGTATCAATAATCATTCCAGTTTACAATGAAGAAAAAACATTGCCAAAGGTTATCGCGGATATAAAAAAGATAAGCATAAAAAATATTGACAAGGAAGTAATAATAGTGGACGATTTTTCTACGGACGGCACAAAAAGCATTTTAAAAAATATAAAAGACAAGTCAATAAAAATATTTTACCACCAAAGGAACATGGGAAAAGGGGCTGCAATAAGGACTGCACTTAGCCATTCGAGAGGAGACATAATATCCATACAGGATGCCGATCTGGAATACAAGCCGGAATATATTGCGCAGGCGATAAAACCGATTATTGAAAAAAGCGCGGATGCCGTCTATGGCTCAAGATTTATGGACAAAAGCCTTTCTTTGCTTGGGAAAAATAAAACGCCATTGCCCCTGCACTGGATAGGAAACCGCGGCCTTACATTCATAACAAACATCCTTTATTTAAGCTCAATAACCGACATGGAAACCGGGTGCAAGGTTTTTCGCAAAGATGTCATTAAAAACATAAGGCTAAAGTCCACAAGGTTTGATTTCGAGCCTGAAATTACAGCGAAGATTTTAAAGATGGGGTGCAGGATAAAAGAAATCCCGATAGAGTTCAGCCCAAGAACAGCCCACGAGGGAAAAAAGATAACATGGAGAGATGGAATCAAGGCAGCTTATTATCTTCTTAAGTACAGGTTTTTTGACTAAGTTTGTGTAAACATTTTTAAATGGGTTTGATTACTTTTCATGCTATGGCAGATGTGCTACTTATCAACCCAAGATACCCTTATTTTGATTTTGGGGATGATTTGGGAATTCACCAGCCCCTAGGATTAATGCAGCTTGCAAGCCACCTGATACATAATGGAATTTCTGCAAGGATTGTAGATGCAAATGCCTCAAACATACCCAATGATTTGGTGCTTCATGAGCTGCCGCAGCATCAGGCAAAGATAGTTCTTATAAGCGTAACCACAGTATTATTGCCGCAGGCATTGCAGATAGCAAGGGCCATCAAGGAAACTCACCCCGATATGATTGTAATAGCAGGCGGCCCTCATTTTATGTCAATGCCTCACACGCTGGAGCAAAAGCCTTTCGATGCCGCATTCGGGGCGCCGGAAGCAGACAACATCATAGTGACATTGGCTAAGAATATCCTAAAAACTGGAAAAATAGATTTTTCTACGCCCGGGCTTATTTATTACAAGGAAGAAAAGCAGTACAAAAATCCCGATCCCAAATTCGTCCCCCAGGCAGAGCTTGACAACATACCTCATCCGTACAAGTATGCAAAAGAGATGGGATTGAATATGTTAAACTACAAGGGCTATGCAAATACCGCAATATACGGCAAGGGGCGATATGCCAGCGTGATTACGAGCAGGGGCTGCGTGTACAAGTGCACATTCTGCCTCGAAGCTGAAGTATTCAACAGGACATACAGGTTCCATTCCGCAAAATATGCCTATGACATGCTGCTCGACTGCGAAAAGCTCGGCGCCAAGGAATTTTATTTCATGGACAGCGAATGGTCTACGGGAAGGTCGCGCAACATGGAATTGATGAAGATGATTATTGACGGCAAGAAAGAATGGAGATGGGAATGCCTGTCGCGCTCGACTGATTTTCAGCATAACACGATAGAGTATCCCAAAACAATGAAAAAATCCGGGTGCATATCAGTAGGAATGGGAGTTGAAAGCGGCAGCGATGAAACGCTAAGGCGCATAAGAAAATCCGCAACAAAGGATAATTACAGGACTGCATTTAAGATACTAAGGCAATGCGGCATAGAGAGGCGCGCATCCTTCATGATGGGCTATCCGTGGGAAACAGAAAAAGATCTTAATGACACGCTTGCTTTTGCCATCGAGCTTGATCCTGATTTCGTGTACTTCCAGCCGCTTGTTCCGTACATGGGAACGCCGCTTTATGAAGAGGCGCAAGGCCATATGATAGTCGATGCAGGAAAGGATTTTAGCAAATGGTGGCAGCATTCTATTGTGGGCGGAAAAGTCCTTGTAAGAACAGACACGTTAAGCCCCGAGGACATCACGCGCATAAACGCTTATGCATATAAAAAATTTTATTACAGGCCTTCATTCATATTAAAGCAGATAGTTCGCAACTGGAACAGGCCTTATAGATTAAAAGTCATGTCGAGAAACGGAATTTTATTGCTTAAACAGATTGTAAAAAGAACAAAGGCGGAAAACCAGCCTGCGCCGAAAATTTAAAAGAGATTTAACTCAAGTTTCACAGTTTATTTAAAATTTGAATTTTTTGTGTAGTTTATAAATAAAAATGCAGGAAAATATTAGGGTTAGTGTAAGCTCTAAAATAGCTTAAAAGGAAACTGTGAAACTTCAGAAATATAAAAAGATTGATATAAGCTGAAAAATCCGCTTTTCAAGCGGATTTTTCAAAGTTTACAATAAGATGAAAATTCTCATAATAAAGCTTGGCGCATTCGGCGATGTCATAAGGACGACATCAATCCTTCCGGGCTTGAAGTTCAAGTATCCGGGCTGCGAAATCAGCTGGGTGGCAAAAAGCAACGCTGCCGATTTTCTAAAAAACAACAATTTGATAGATAAAATTTTTTTTATGGACGGCATAAAAAAAAATTTATCATCCGATTATGACCTCGTTATAAGCCTTGATGATGATTACGAGACCTGCGAGCTTGCGAGCAAAACCATTCACAAAAAGATTATCGGCGCATACCTTCAAGATGGCAAAAGGGTTTACAGTAACGAATCTTCCGCATGGTTCGACATGGGGCTTCTTTCAAGGCTCGGAAAGGAAAAAGCAGATGAATTGAAAGCAAAAAACAAGAAGACTTATCAGGAGCTGATTTATAAAATCCTCGGCATTGATTACAAAAAACAGGAGCCGATTTTAAATCTGGATGAAAAAGAGCTGGACTTTGCCAAAAATTTTGCAAAAAAAACCGGCATAAATGAAAATGACTTTGTCATCGGAATCAACACCGGAGCAGGAGGCAGGTGGGAAGGAAAAAGACTAAGCATTGGAAAAACAGTCCAGCTTATAGATAAAATAAATGTCCAAGCCAAAAGCGCTAAGCTGGTTCTTTTTGGAGGGCCAGAAGAATTTGAAAGAAACAACAAGATAAAATCCCTGGTAAAAAAAAAGATTATAGACGCCGGCTGCAACAACTCGCTGATGGAATTTGCCTCTTTGGTAAACCTGTGCAACATACTTGTTACAAGCGACAGCCTTGCGCTGCACATAGGCGTTGCGCTGAAAAAGAAGATTGTAGCCTTTTTTTGCCCAACTTCAAGCGCAGAAATCGAGCTTTACGGAAGGGGAATAAAAATTGTTCCAAAGATAGGATGCTTATGCTGCTACAAGCCCAGATGTGACATCTCGCCTGAATATGATGTGGATGAAATATTTGGGGCTGTTAAGAAACTTATAAATTGAAAAATTCGCTTGAAAAGAGAATTTTTCAAAGTTCTATAATATCGGACGCAAATAATTGATTGAAATTTGTTGCGTCCTCTTGATACACGCGAAAATCGGAGATTTTCGGTGTCCTGAAAATCCATGATTTTCATGATAGTGTTGGATTAATATGCTCAATTGTTTACTTCCAACACTATAATAAACGGATAACACACGCCCAAAAAAAAGGTTAAATTTATATATAATATCCACTGCTGAATTCAAGATTTAATATGTTCTGCCCAAAATGCGGCTCGATACTCGTGCCTAAGAAGGAAGAAAGCAAGAAGATGCTTATGTGCTCTTGCGGTTATAAGACGACACAGGTAGCCGGAGCTACTGTAAAGGAGACTATACCAAAAGTAGAGAAGGAAGTGGAAGTAATAGACAAGGGAGAGCTTCAGACACTTCCTAAAACAACCGTAGAATGCCCAAAATGCGGGCATAAAACTGCATATTTTTGGCTGGTACAGACAAGGGCAGGCGATGAGCCGGAAACCAAGTTCCTAAGATGCGAGAAATGCGGGCATACTTGGAGAGATTACGATTGAATGTTGAAAAATTCGCTTTTCAAGCGAATTTTTCAGAATCACTATTCAACTACAACCGATTTGGCTAGATTTCTCGGCTTATCTATATCTCTTCCGAGCTTGTCTGCAATGTGGTATGCAAGCAGCTGCAGCGGCACAACAGAAAGAATCGAGCTTAGCGTGTACAGCGTCTTTGGTATGAAAACAGTGTGCTTTGCCTTTTTTGGAATCTGACTGTCCCCATCTGTTGCAATTGCAATTATTATGCCGCCCCTTGCAGCAACTTCCTCTAAATTTCCCAGCACTTTTTTATATGTATAGACATCATGCGGAGCTATAAAAACTACCGGCATTTTCTTGTCTATCAATGCAATAGGGCCATGCTTCATCTCTGCTGCAGGATAGCCTTCTGCATGCATATAGCTTACCTCCTTGAGCTTTAGTGCGCCTTCAAGGGCAATAGGAAAATTAACACCCCTTCCCAGATAAATTGAATTGAGCTTGTTATAATAAAGCTCCGCGCATTTTAGGATTTCGTCATCTTCATCCAACACCGACTGCAATTGCAGAGGTATTCTTCTTATGCCGCCTATCATGTCTTTAATCTGGGATTCATTGAGGGTTTTTCTTATCCTTGAGAGCATGATTGTAAGAAGGTATAAGACCGCAAGCTGTGTGGTAAAAGCCTTTGTTGAAGCAACGCCTATTTCAGGGCCCGCTCTTGTATAGATAACCCCGTCGGATATTCTTGTTATCGAGCTGCCCATGACATTGCATATTGATAAGGTCTTTACTCCGTATTTTTTTGCTTCTTTTAGGGCGGCAATCGTATCTGCAGTTTCTCCTGACTGCGATATTGCAATCACAAGAGTATTCTTGTCCAGCAGAGGATGCCTGTACCTGAATTCAGAGGCATATTCCACCTCTGTAGGAATTTTTGCCAGCTCTTCAAGCATGAACTCGCCAACCAAGCCCGCATGCCATGAAGTTCCGCACGCTACAATAACAATCCTGTTTATTCCCTTTAAGTAGGCGTTTGTGAGCAAAAATTCCTTTTCAAAAATAACATGGCTGTTTTTTATCCTATCGTTTAAGGTATCCGCTATGGCGCTCGGCTGCTCATAAATCTCCTTTAGCATGAAATGCTTATAGCCGGATTTCTGGGCTGCTTGCGCGCTCCACCTTATTGTCTGTATTTTTTTGTTTTTAACGGCGCCGCTTAAGCCGATAATCCTTGCGCTGTTTTTTGTCAATACCGCAATCTCCTTGTCTTCGAGATAAATCACCTTGTTGGTATAGCCAAGAATTGAAGGCACATCAGAAGATATGAAATTTTCATTGCTGCCTATTCCAACTATCAGCGGGCTTTCATTTCGGGCGGCAATAAGCTTTTGCGGCTCTTGCGAAAAAAGTATCCCTAGGGCATAGCTTCCTTCTATCCTATTGAGCGCAAGCCTTACCGCTTCCTCGATGCCGTTTTGGTTTAGGTTATCCTCAATCAAGTGCGCAATTACTTCCGTATCTGTTTGTGAATAGAACTTATGGCCTTTCTTTAACATCTCCTCTTTTAATTCTAAATAGTTCTCTATAATCCCATTATGCACGACCCCTATCCTGTTTTTGCAGTCAACATGCGGATGCGCATTCTTTTCAGTTACGCCGCCGTGTGTGCTCCACCTACAGTGCCCAATCCCTATGTTTCCCGGAATTCCAAGAAAATCCACCTTTTTGTGGACTTCCCCTAATTTGCCTACCCCCTTTTTGAGCCTGAACTTTCCGTTGTGGATAAAGCACATGCCTACAGAATCATAGCCCCTATATTCCAAATTCGACAATCCATTAAACAGCTTTTCATTGACGCTGCTGTCCGATACGACTCCGACAATTCCGCACATTTTTATTGGTTATTTAAAGTTTAGTTTTCGATTCAATTAAAAATAAAAAAGTGCACCAAAGAGGAGTAAAGGTGCACTTCGGAGATGTTTATTGATAAGGAATATAATGAAGCATAGCTTGTTTATAAATATTATTAAAAGGTTTATAGTAGTATTATAAAAAAAGTTTTAATAGTTATAATATCGGACGCAAATAATTGATTGAAATTTCTTGCGTCCTCTTGATACACGCGAAAATCGGAGATTTTCGGTGTCCTGAAAATCCATGATTTTCAGGATAGTGTTGGATTAATATGCTCAATTATTTACTTCCAACACTATATAAAATAAAACGTTAAGGACTTTGAAGTTGCTAACCTTCGCGAAGCGAATTTTTGGATGAAGCCGATTTTTTGCAAAAGCCTCGTACATAATAAATAAAATACCCAATCGCCCCAAGGGGCGGGGTATTTTGATGTGATTGAAT
>CAYWNO010000058.1:0-10010 GCA_964459665.1 uncultured Methanosarcinales archaeon | reverse complement strand
TTTCCTCGTGGACGAGCCATAAAATAATCACCTCAATACAACCATATAAAAGAACCCCTATATTAAAGTATCTTAATTAAGACAATACCGAATTTTTCAAAGTTCTCTTATCTGAGAAAAACAGCCCTAAATAATCTTTTCTCCTGTTTCTTTATTTATAATGTGAATGACGTTAACCGGGCACGAATCAGCAGCCTCTTTGTTTGCCTGATAATCCTTTTCCTTGATATCAAGCTCTTCCCATTCATCGTCCCTTTTCTTGCAGCCTACAATGTCTGACTTTCCGTCCTCGCTCATTGTCCAGAAATCCGGAGCCACTGCGGCGCATGCAGCGCATCCTATGCAATTAGGCCTATCGTGCTGTATCTGGTATTTACCCGCTTCTTCTTTCACTGTAGAAGGATGCGGCGGCACAGCCTTTGGCTCAATGTCATGCTGCATTTGCTGTTTACTCATTTCTGCCATAGTTATATGATAATCGTTAATTCCTATATAAATTTTTGTTTTTAAAAATTTTTAGGCTGGCTTATTCAGTAAAAATTAAATATCAAAGCATTTAACAATCAAAATACGTAAAATGCCCATTGATATAATAAAAAAGATTAATTGGAAAGAGTTTATAGGACATCCTATCGTGAAAGCTTTTTTGGAAGATAAAGATGAAAACCTCTTTGCCGAAAATCTAAAGCTGTTTTCTCAAAGCGATGGAAAGTTCCAAAAAATTATTGGCAGAAATTCTTTAAGTGATGAAGACATATTAAATATTACAAATTACATAAAATCTGTATTTCAAAGAAGGCGTTTTATTAAGGGCGCTGCTGCTCTTGTTCTAACCTCCGGATTAAAAAGCGGCAAAGCCGCAATCAATCAGCAAAGCCCTAAAACCAGTTATGACAATAAACTAAGCATAAAAGGCATTAACTATGACATTGGAACCAGATACACTCCTCCTTTCATCACGAGAGCAGAATTAAACCGCCCCATGATAAAACAAGAAATGCTTATCATAAAAAACCAATTGGGCTGCAACGCCCTTCGCATCTATGGCGAGAAATTTGATTATCTGGAATTTTCTTCTGAAGCTGCTTTATCTTATGGATTTAAAGTTTGGCTCTCGCCAAGGTTCATAGATAGGACGCCTTCAACTACCAAGGGATTGATAATGCAGGCCGCAGTCATTGCCCAAAAAATTTGGGAAATGGATAAAGGCACAGTTTTTATAATTGGCAATGAGTTTACATTAGACATGAAAGGTTTTATAGACGGAAATACTTATCAGCAAAGAGGAGAAAATCTGACATTTGCAATAGCCAAGTCTTTATTAATTGATTATAACAAGCAATTAAATCTTTTTTTAAGCGAAGTTGTCTTAGAAGTAAGAAAAATATTCAAAGGAAAAATAACTTATGCAGCCGGCTTTTGGGAGAACATAGACTGGAGCATATTCGATATTGTCAGCGTCAATAAATACAGGATGTTTTTCAATAAACCTTTTTATGAAAGACAAATCAAAAATCTTAAACAATTTGGCAAGCCCGTGGCAATAACCGAGTTTGGATGCGCAAGCTACAAAGGTGCAGAAAAGTGGGGGGGCGCAAGCTACAATATAGTTGAATGGCACCAAAATAAAAGGCCTGAAATAAAGGGCAAGCATATCAGGGATGAAAATACACAGGCTGATTATATTATGAGAACTTTGAATAACCCCCTGTATTTATAAAGTAAATGCAGTTTATTTATAAATGGAATAGGGTTATTCAAAACTCTCTATTGATTTGCTTAAAATTTTTGTAAAATACGGCATTAATGGGGCATTTGTATTCACCTTTGCAGAGCCGCAGTATGTTTATGACGCGAATCCAAAATATGACTTGGATATGGCCAGCTTGGGAATAATGAAAGTAAAAAGCGATGGCTCTATGGAGCCGAAAAAATCATTCCATTCCATTGCTGATTTTTACAAAAACAATTAAATTTATACCCTAAAAATGAAAAACATCGAGGTTGCACAGCTTCTTAATGAAATAGCAGACTATCTTGAGTTTGAAGGGGAGCCGTTCAAGGTTCGGGCTTACAGGAGGGCAGCCCTGCTCATTGAAGGATTGTCCGACGACATTGAAAATCTATGGAAGGAAAACAAGCTGACCGAGCTTCCCGGAATCGGCGAGGGCATAGCGAAGAAAATTGACGATTTCCTGAGGAATGGAAAATCAAAATACCTCGGGGAGCTGAAAAATCAAACGCCGGTTGACATGGAAAGCCTTGGCAAAATTGAAGGCATAGGCCCCAAGACAATAATCAAGCTTTACATGGAGCTTAAAATAAAAAACGTGGATGAGCTTGAGAGGGCAGCAAAGCAGGGAAAAATACAAAATATCGAAGGCCTTGGGCCTACCGTCGAGCAGAACATACTAAAAAGCATAAAATTCTCTAGGACAGCAAGCGAAAGAATGCCTCTCGGGTTTGCGTTAAGCAGCGCCGAGGAGATTGTAAGAATGCTCAAGGGTTTGAAAGAAGTAAGCGGGGTTGGCATTGCCGGCTCTATGCGAAGAATGAAAGATACAATCGGCGACATTGACATTCTCGTAACTTCAAAATCTCCTGCAAAGGTCATGGAGTTCTTCACAAAAATGCCAAGCGTTGCAGGAGTTCTTGCAAAGGGCGAGACAAAATCTTCCGTAAGGCTAAAAGAAGGGATTCAGGCTGACTTAAGGGTTATAGGTGATGAAATCTTCGGGGCGGGGCTGCTTTACTTTACAGGAAGCCAGCAGCATAACATCTCATTAAGGAGAATCTCTATTGAAAAGAGCCTTAAGCTAAGCGAGTACGGGCTTTTCGACAAAAAAACAAACAAGATAGTTGCAGGCAGAACAGAAGAGGATATTTACAAAAAGCTCGGGCTTTCTTATATCGAGCCTGAACTGAGGGAAGATGAAGGCGAGATTGAAACTGCGAAGATGGGCAAGCTTCCTGACTTAATCGGATACGGCGACATCAAAGGCGATTTGCAGATGCACACCAAATGGAGCGACGGCGCAGGCACAATAGAGGAGATGGCAATTGCAGCAAAAAATCTCGGGCACGAATACATCTGCATAACCGACCATGTGGGAAATCTTGCGATAGCAAACGCTTTAGACGAGAAAAGAATTGTTGAGCAGAGAAAAGAGATTGACAGGGTGAACAAAAAAATTCAGGGAATCACAATGCTTCAGGGAGTTGAGGTAAACATAACAGCAGACGGCGCTTTGGACATGGGCGATAAAATCCTAAAGCAACTCGACATTGTCGTTGCTTCCATCCACTCCGGCTTCAAAAGCCCGAAGGAAAAAACTACCCAAAGGATGATTAAGGCAATGGAAAATGAAAATGTGGATATTATCGCACACCCTACGGGAAGATTGATAACCAAGAGGGAATCTTATGAGATTGATATGGGCGCTGTTTTCGATGCCGCCAAAAAAACCGGCACGGTGATGGAGATTAACTCGCATCCTGAAAGAATGGACTTGAGAGATTCGCACGTAAGGGCCGCCGTAAAAGCCAAAGTTAGGCTTGCAATCAGCACAGACTCGCACAGCCCGGAGCATCTTTATTTCATAAAGCTAGGGATTGGCACGGCAAGAAGGGGCTGGGCGGAAAAAAAAGACATTATCAATACAAGAAGTCTGAAGGATAT
Source organism: uncultured Methanosarcinales archaeon (assembly GCA_964459665.1). Taxonomy (GTDB): domain Archaea; phylum Nanobdellota; class Nanobdellia; order Woesearchaeales; family GW2011-AR4. Next base: position 6,331 of record CAYWNO010000058.1, on the reverse strand, counting down.
GCTAAGATTGCTGAAACATTAAATTTTTGGATGAAGCCAAATATTTCACAGTTGAATAAAAATGAATGACCTCTACAACCTAAAAGGAAAAACAGCCTGGATAACGGGCGGGAAGAGAATCGGGCAGAGAGTGGCAGAAGTTTTAGCGCAGCACGGCGCAAATATTGCGCTCAGCTACAAAAATTCCAAGAAAGAGGCAGATGATACTTTTAAAAAAATAGAAAAGTTTGGAGTTAACGGGCTGTCCGTTAAGGCTGACGTTTCTTCCCACAGGAGCGTTGAAGTGGCAGTAAATAAAATAAAGAATTGCTTTGGCAAGATAGAAATATTGGTGTTGATGGCGTCTGTTTTCGAGCCCGCAAAGCTTGATTCAATAACGGAGGAAGATTTAAGAAAAAATTTCAACATTCATGTGAAAGGAACATTTTTGCCCGTGCAGGAAAGCTTAAGCCTGATGCCGCAAGGAAGCCATATAATCACAGTTTCCGACAGGACTGCAATCGGGAAAATTTATTCCGGGTATCTTCCTTACATAACCACAAAAGGCGCTGTTGCTTCCCTTACAAAAGCTTTGGCAGTTGAGCTTGCTCCTAAAGGAATATTCGTAAACTCTATTGCGCCGGGCCCTGTGCTAAAAGCAAAAAACATGAGCCGTGAATACTGGAGCAGGATAAGGAAAAATTCAATAATCAGTTACCCTATAAACGACAAGGAAGCCGTTGAGGAGTTTGCAAAATTGGTTTTATACTTGTCAACGGCAAGGTCAACGGGCTCTGTTTATCCATTGGATTTTGGGTATTTGTAATTCTAATCCTTAATCGGTGGATTATCTGGAATTTGTAGAAGCAAAAAGAAAGTTTTGGGCTTACGAAAAAATCAGGAAGTATGATAGGGCATAAGCCCTTTAGGAGTTATGCAACAAAGCATGTTGTATGGATTCGAAAACCGCAAGATTTATATACATAAAATAACTACTGATGAATAATTACAAAATAATAATTATAAACAACTCTAAACATGAGGATAATCCCAAAATGAAAATAATCATATTTGCGCTTGCATTCATATCTTTACTCTCTTTTACCTGCTTAGCAGAAGGCTTGGAAATGACTAGGCTGGATGCAAGGGTTGATTACGACTATTCTACGGCTTACAAACTGGAGCAGCAGGAGAAAATGACTCGGATAAATTACGCTTCAGTTCCTTTAAAAAATGACTCCAAAGTAAATGTGGAATTGTATCCTGGCGCAAATCTTACATTCATAATCACAATTGAAAATAGTTTTAAGGATTCTATCTTTGCTTTAAGGGATATAGTTGCAGAAGTAACTGTGGAGGGCAAGCGAGGAAAAAAATTCAGTGGAATGAGCGGGGGCATTGACCTTGAAGCCGGAACAGAAGAAAAAGCCGATGTAAAATTAAACGTGCCTTTTGATATAGACTCAGGCACGAATAATGTTTTAATAAAAATAGAAGGAGTAGGCAAAAACCATACCTTGTATAAAACAATGCTTAACCTAAAGCTTGAAATATTAAAGCTGAGCCACGATATAAGGATAACGAAAGTTTCTTTGGAGCCTGCAACAGCCGGCTGCAAAAGAAATTTTGAGATTTCAGCAGAAGTTGCAAACGCAGGCTCAAGCTCGGAAAATGAGATTGCCATAGAATTCAAGTCCCCGAGCCTTGGCATCGAGTCATACGATAAGGACATATCGCTAAGATCCTCAACTGATGACAATCTCGATGAGATAATCCATAAAAAAACTCTTTACACACAAGCGCCGACTTTCCTTAAGGCGGGCACCTATCCTGTTTTTGTGAACCTTTACTGGCAGAATTTAATATTTTTCGACCAAAAAATCGTGTATTTGAGCGTGAAGGATTGTGTGCCGAGCTCTGCCAATCTAAACCTTCCTGATGATACCAAGAATGAATCTTCGGTGGAATTATTGCAGCCAGCGGAAGGAGCAAATCAAGCCAAAAAAGTAAAACAGGCAAGAACAGCAAGCGGAATGGAAATAATGGATTCTCCAATTTTGCTTTCAATTATAATCGGAAATGCCTTTCTTATAACGGCAGTCGGAGCATTGGCTGTTTTCAAGTTTGTTAAAAAAGAACTTTGAAAAAATCAATTTTTTGTAAAAATTGATTTTTTCAAAGTTCTCTTAAACCGACAGAAAGTTTATAAATGTTGTTCAAAACAAATTTTTTATGGTTGGCAACACACCAAATTTTACAAAAATAGATGTTTTGAGGTGCTTTTTAAGATTCAACAAGAATGTCGGGAGGCGGGAGCTTTCAAGAGAGCTTGAGCTTGGCGAAGGGACTGTAAGGACAATCTTGGAGGCATTGAAATCCAAAAAATTCCTCGACTCGACAAAGAAAGGCCATTTCCTTAGCGGCAAGGGGCACGAAATGCTTCTTGGAATTTATGATTCAATAATCATTCCCAAGGAGCTTTTTGCAAAAGATATTTACCCAAATTCCAAAAAAATCGGTGTTCTCGTAAGGAATGTGATAAGCCTTAAGGAATTGCATAGGCTAAGGGACATTGCGGTTAAAAACGGCGCCGACGGCGCAATAATCTTAAGGTTTGAAAATAAGCTTTATGCTCCGGAATCCGGCTATGAGCAAAGCTATGGTGAATTGGAAAAGCATTTTGATTTAAAAAATAATGATGCTTTGATTATCGCATTTTCAAATAAAAGAAGATATGCAGAAAACGGCGCGCTTGCAATAGCAGCCGAATTAAACGAAATTTTGAAAAAATTTGTTGAGGCTTTTTAATATGACGGAAGGTTATATGGTAATAATTAGCTGCTCACACGGCAGGCATTTGGGGCATTTGATAGCAAAAAAGCTCAAGGCAAGCCACTTTGACTTAACCGTGGATAAATTTCCCGACGGCGAGTTATACATAAGGTTCAGGCAGGGTTTGGAAAATAAATCTGTTGTTTTAGTTCAGTCTTTTTACGGCAGCATCAGCGACTGCATTTTAGAGGTTATTTTAGCGGCTAAAACCGCCCATGAATTAGGAGCCAAAAAGATCGTGCTGGCAGCCCCTTATTTTCCCTATATGAGGCAGGACAAGAGATTCCATGCGGGGGAAGCTGTCAGCCAAAGCGTGCTCGCCGGCTTAATGGATGATTGCTTCGACTTAATTAAAGTTATTGACCCGCATCTTCACAGAAAGAAGAAGATTGAGGATATATTTAAAACAAGCTCAAAGAGCCTTACGGCAAATTCTTTGATGGCAAGCTATATCAGGGAGCATATAAATTCCCCAATCATTGTAGGCCCTGATGAGGAGAGCTATAAATGGGCAAAAAATGTTGCCGATATGATTGCAGCGCAATCAGCTATCCTTAAGAAGACACGATACTCCTCTTACAGCGTTAGTGTAAAGCTTAACAAAAAAATAGACTTCAGGAGTAGGAATGCAGTCATTGTTGACGACATTGTAAGCACCGGGCATACAATCCTTGAAACTTCAAAAATCCTTTATAGGCTGGGCGCTAAAAAAGTTTACTGCATCTGCGTGCACGGAATTTTTGCAAACAATGCCATGGATAAATTAAGGAAGGCAGGCATAAGCGTGGTTTCCACTAATACAATACCCAATAAGGCAGCCAAAATCAATGTAAGCGGACTCATTGCAGCAAGCTTAGGCAAACGTGCCCTGCAGGAAACTAAAGCCATAGAAGACGCCAGCGGACTTATTGCCTCGAGCTTGGATATTTGAAAAATTCGCTTTTCACGAATTTTTCAACTCTTAAAGCCTTTTCTTCAAATTATCAATCACGCTTACAGGGGTAGGGTCAATGCCGTTTGCCACGGCAAGAAAATAAGAAGCAAAATCACCATGATAAATTCCGGAAAAGAGCCGTGACAGCAAGGAATCTCCTCTTGTAAACACTTCTTCTACGTCAACTCTTGTGGATATTATTTCTTTTGATACGTCCATCCTTTTTTTTATTCTTTCATTATCAAAGCCGTCTCTTATGAATATTGCAATGAAATCACTTCTTTTCATCGTCTGGTAGCCGACAATTTCATTGTGGTTCATTTCAGAAAAAGTGTGATGGAAAGCCGGCGACTTGCTGTTCTCATTAAACTGCGTTTTCCACCTGTAAGCAACAGGCGCTAAAACTTCAGAAGCGTAAACTATCGGAGTCTTTTTCCCGATTTTTTTTGCGATATCTTCGCCTGCTACCCTGAAATCGCTTGTCTTGGATAATATGCCGAGCATTTCGGCAATATCCTTATTATCCGCCTTAATAATCCCTGAATTCGATAAAACTCCAAGAAGCGGGAAAAACAGGTAGCCCAGTGCGGCTCTTGGCTGCAGCCCGCCGGGGATTTTTATAACCTTTTTTGCCTTTGACTCTAAAAGCCCGCCGCTTGTTACAGCTACAATTTTTGCCTTTTTCCCAGCTGCGGATTCTAATGCAGAAAGCGTCTCTTCTGTATTGCCAGAATAAGAAACGGCAAAAACCAATGTCTTTTCATCAACAAACTCCGGAACCTTGTAGTCGCGTACAACAAGAACAGGAATATTTGAGCCGCGCATACACGCCTTTAATAAGTCGCCGCCGACGGCAGATCCCCCCATGCCCGCTACGACAATCTTATTGACTGCCCCGGAAACAGACATGCCCTTTGGCGCTTCCAAAGCCTTTTTGCATTGAATGGGGAATTCTTCAATTGCCTTAAGCATATTCGAGTTGTCTATTTTCATGCAATCATCAATCTTATTCATGCGTGAATGTATAAAAATATTGCGTTTTTAAGTAATACTTTACCATCCTGAAGGATTATTTAGCACATTTTTCAATTCATCAAGCACATTTTCTTTTTTAAACCTCAATGTCTGAATAATGGACAACAGCATTGCTGTCGCATTTGCCCCTCTTGTGCTTCTTGAGCCGTTGCTTATCTTTCTGATAATGACCAGCGCTCTTAATTCCCTTTCGCTGATGTTATTTGTAGGATCAATTTCAGCATCGGTTACAAACCTAAAAAGATTGTTGACATCTCTGTAATAAAGGTTGTTCACGAACTTTCTTATTGTGCTGTGCGCGTAATGTTTTTGTGTCAACAAAAATATCTCAGCTTTTAACTGATCAACCTGTTCTAATGTGCCTTTATGATTTAATCCAGTAGCAAGCTCATAGATTCCTTTTAGTTTTCTATGAACATATAGACCTTTGCGTTGATTAGTTTAAAAAATAGTATGTATTAAGCTAAAGGGAAAGCCGGCATTTTCCCGTCAATAAATTTTTAGCAGGTTTTTGCCACTTTTATGAGCGAATATCAACTTGTCAGAGGGATAGTGTTGTTGAGATGGGCATAAAAGTGCAAGTTTAGATGCCTATTATATGTAGAGAGTTTTGAATAACCCTATTCCATTTATAAATAAACTGCATTTACTTTATAAATACAGGGGGTTATTCAAAGTTCTCTATAGCTTAATACATACAAAAAATTGAATAATTCGGTAATTAGTTGTCGCTTCTGCAGTATATAGGTCATTTTTAAACTTTATAAATAACACACCCCTTCACTTAATTTCTCATCTATAAATACAAAAAGAGGACTGCCAAGCTCGAGTTTCGTCCTCCTTTTTATTTCGTCAGCATCATTCAAAGCCAATAATCCATTTATCCCCTCCAGATCTTTAATGCGGGCATTCAAGAAATGTAAATTATCTTTTAATTGCGGCTCAGATTTTGGGAAATGCTCAATCAAAAAAGTTGCCCGATCAAATAAAGATTTTAGCTGAAGGACTAATGAAGACACTGCTTCAGAAAGTTCTCCGGCATTCTCATAAGTTCGCTGGGAAGTTACTTGCGGCACTATCTCTATTTCCATAATTTCTGATACTATTTCCGAGTGTGCCAGCCCTCTTTGACGGATTTCTTTTTTAGAAAATACATTAAGCAATGTAAAGCCAATCCTATGCCGCCCTAATCCAAGACGTTTATGATTTGCAGGAACGTGAATAAGAAAATTGTTTTTTGTAGTTCGCCCTCCTGCAAGAGTATGGGAAATATGATTTAATGAATACAGCTCGTATTTATAACCCTTACCGGTGATTTTTAGGTTTTCTATCTGGATGGCAAAAGTTATGGGTTGGCCTAAAGGAATTATGCGCTCATTTTCATCAGGGCTTATTTTAATTGTAACAGTTGGGCTGGTTTGTTGGACAATTTTTCCAAGTTCGCCAATTATGTCTATCCCTTTTTCTTTTAAATTGTCAAAAATATCTGTACCCCTATTTTCGGTATTGTCTTAATTAAGATACTTTAATATAGGAGTTCTTTTATATGGT
>CAYWNO010000057.1:8611-10152 GCA_964459665.1 uncultured Methanosarcinales archaeon | reverse complement strand
AAGTAAACGCATTGCTCGACCACGGTGTGAAGCCGATTCATCAGATGACTACTGAGTCTGGCAGGGCAATAAACACAACAGCAGAGCATCCTTATTTTGTTAGAACTTACAAAAATTCAAAATCATCAGAAATAAGCTTAACAACTTTGCCTTCAGGATCTTCTGAGGAATATTGCCTTAACAATTTAGATATAGTACGCTTCTGTGTTTCCAAGTCTCTAGCAGGGACCCTTAATAGCCAAATTCCGAAGTGCTTAGAAGAAGAAAATCGCTCTTCGGTAAAATGCTTATCTCTTGTAATTAGCAATCTTTGCTCAGATAAAGCAACTTCAAATACGTCTCCATTCTCAATACCTTTAGGGGAGAGTTTAACGTCATGCCCTAACTTGGACAAGAAAGGATATAATCCCCTATGTACATTTTCATCAAATAAGAACCTCATTTTAAGCAGGGACAAGATCAAAACTTCTTTCTGTGAGTTGGGCAGCAAAGTTCAAAGCTGCCTTGATATGATTCTTAGTGAGGGAAGGATAAGCTTCAATGATTTCTTTAGTATCGGCTCCATCTTCGAGCATTTCCAAGATTATGGAAACCATGATTCTTGTGCCTTTGAAAGTAGGCTGACCATGGCAAATGTTGGAGTCCACAACGATATAATCATTAATTTCGGTTCTCATAATAACAATAATGATAATCCACTATTTAAATCTTATGATAATTCTAATAAATTAGGTGCATGGATTGAGGTTAGGGATCTTAGCGTAGGCATGGAAATAGCAGTGCCTGATTATGAAAATTGCGAAATAGAAAATAAAAAAGTAAAGTCCCTCAACCAGGAAGAGACTGTCCTCGCGGACGTCCGGGTTCAAAATTTGAACTCAGATGGAAGTCCCGGCAGTGGCGTCTCTTTAAGTGATGGTTATGTAGGTTGCTCAATAAAATGGCTCAAAATCGCCTCAATCAAAACTCTTGAGCCACAGCACGTCTACGACCTCGCAATTGAAGGCACAAGGAATTTTATAGCCAACGACATAGTAGCGCATAATACTTATCTTTCTACTGTATCAGGCAGCACTGGAATCGGCTTAACAAATCCAAATTATCTTTTACAAGTCGCTTCCGGCACTGATGGAAGGAGCGTTAATTTAAGCAATGTGCTTTATGTGAATGGAAGTTCTGGGAATGTGGGGATTGGGACGACGGGACCGACGTATAAATTAACAATCCAAACCTCAGAGGCAGTAGGGGCGAACATTCGTACTACGGGCGCAACTATCCCCAATCCAATATTTGATCTGTTCGATTCGACAAACTCCGTGGAAATGGTTGTCTCCGCATCGGGCGCGGTGGGTGTCTTCGGAACATATTCTAATCATAATTTGCAGTTTCTTACCAATCAAGCAGCGCGGATGACGATAGATACGAGCGGCAACGTCGGCATCGGGACGACAAGTCCGGGACAGAAACTGGACGTCTCGGGAAATATTAGAGCAACTGGAGATATAATTCCTGGAGGATATGGAGTCACAAGGGCCGTAATT
>CAYWNO010000057.1:0-8601 GCA_964459665.1 uncultured Methanosarcinales archaeon | reverse complement strand
GCAACGTCGGCATCGGGACGACGACACCAGGAAGCGTTTTATCAGTTACAGGTAATTTCTCAACAACCACAGGGGCTTTGTTGGCAACTTCATCAGGCAACGTCGGCATCGGGACGACGGGGCCTCAGAACAAATTAGAGGTAATTGGAGCAGCCACTTTCGCTGGCGGAGTTAATGCTTCTTCGCTGAATGTTACTGGATTCAGCATTACCGACGACAGTTTGGTAAGTGTTGTAGAATTTGATTACAATTCTCCACAGGAAACTAAGGTAAGTGATGGCTTAATCCATGTCCCGAATTTTTCAGTAACATACCAAAATCGGAAAAAGTCGGGGCTTTTTTCCAACCAAACTCGGGACGTGCCACTTTTGAGTGAAACAGCCCAAAAATATAAATTTTCAATAAATAAAATAAAAATCAAGCACATTAAAGCTGGGCAGTATGTTCTAAGCTTAAATGAGGCAACCGGAAAATTAGAGCCAGCAAGAGTAAACGCTTTGCTCGATCACGGCATTAAGCCAATTTATGAAATGACAACAGAGGATGGGAGGGCAATTAACACAACAGGAGAGCATCCTTACCTAGTAAAACTTCATAACAAAGAATTGTGTGATAAATACGCAGGAAATGTTTGGAACAAAGAGCCTAACGAGTTTAGTGATTACTGTACTAGATGGGTTGAAGTTAAATATCTTAATGTTGGCGATTATATCGCTGTATCAAGAATAGAAAGTGATTATTCGTATTTAAGTCTAACTTCAGGATTGGACTCCCACAATTTTAACATCTCTTCAATATCTTCCTTAGAGCCAGCAAATGAAGCACTAGCTACTTTTCCGGTTTCTACATTCCTTATGGCAACAGAAGCTGAATTTATTCCAACCCCATCCATTCCAAGCTTTACTGTCATAACTAATTTAGGCATAAATAAAGGTAAAGATGTAGGATATTTAAATGTTTCCAAATTTAGTAACGCCCACCCGCCCCCCCCCTCCACCCGCCGAGAGAGAGCAGGCAATGTCGGCAAAGGAGATATAATGTGGGACCAAATCGCCAGCATCAAGCCTGTCGGCTACCAGCACGTCTATGACTTATCAATTGAAGGCACAAGGAATTTTATCGCCAACGACATAGTTGCGCATAATACTTATTTGGCAACGAGTTCTGGGAATGTGGGGATTGGGACGACGAGTCCGAATTATAAATTACATGTTGCTGGCACGATAAACGCTTCTGGGTTGCATATTGATGGTGGATTAAATGCTACAGGACTCGGGACATCGACAGATAACACGAACTATCCGGTAGTCATCCAGAAATCGGATGGAACGTTTATAACAGATACCGCTCTGGATATGAATCCGGGCTCGGATACGGTTGATATTGGAACCTCGCCCATAGTTATTGGTGGTGGAATAATTCGCACAAGTGGTACAGACAATCTAATATTGGCTTCTGCCAATTTAAATCCAGCCATTACAATTTCGGGATCAGCTGGCGGCAGTATTGCTGTTGCAAGTGGCATCAACCTCGGCATCGGGACGACGAGTCCCCAGAACGCTTTAGATGTAGTAGGTGCAGTTACAGTATCTCGTGGCTTAAATGCCTCCAACCTAAATGTTACCGGCTTCAGCATTACCGATGACAGTTTGGTAACACTTGCAGATGGAAGCAGGAAAAAAATAAAAGACATCAAAGCAGGCGAATATGTAAAAACATTGGATGAAAAAACTGGCAAGCTTGTTCCGAGAAAAGTAAACGCGCTTCTTGACCATGGGATTAAGTCAATTTACGAGATGACTACTGAGGATGGAAGGGCAATTAACACAACAGCAGAGCATCCTTATTATGTAAAATCCGATACATTGCCCAATAAAATATCCAAAGCTTCAGAAGGTGTAATAACTTTATCTGGCAATCTCTTCTTTAATCCTTTATCTCCGGAAAATATCTTGCAGCCGAATTTAAGGGATAAAGCTACATATGGGGCATCCTTTAGGTGTGGAGCCATTAATACAGCTTCTTTTGCCTTGTCCTCGAATGCTTTGAATGGTATTATCTCCACAGATCTCTTAATGAACTCAAGTACTTCTAAAATCTCTCCTTTAGGGAGTTTTGACAGTGAAGCTATTTTATCAAGATTATTGGAAAATTCAGAATACATATATTGCGTTGAGATGAATTCAAATTTACACAATATATTATTTAATTCAAAAACAAAGCGTGATTTGCCTCTTGTCACTAATGCAGAGAATACAACATTAAAATCAACAACTAATATCATTTTTTATGATAATTTATTGTCCTTTGGATACGCTATACCGGCAGAATCCAAGAATCTTTTGGATATAGATAAGCTTACTTCATCTGCCAGCTTTTTTGCCTGCTCTTCAGTTAACTTAGACTTGGCTACAATAGATTCAAACCTCTTTATCTTTGATAATTTTTCCCTTAACTCTTCATTCAAAAATCTAGAGAACAGTAACTGCCACATCTTTTCTGGAATTTCCCTGCCTAGTACAGTTTCAAATTCTCTTCTTACTTCATCTGGAACTCTCAACAGCAATTCAGCCATTTCAACATCACCGTCAGAGAATAATGATAATGCAGTATATAAAACTTTTGAATCAGGCAGATGGATCGAAGTCAGATACCTAAAAGAAGGTGATGAAATAGCTGTTCCGGATTATGAAAATTGTGAAAAAGAAAAAAACGGGTCCCATAGCCTGACTATAGCACCCAGACGAACTCTGCGTCCTAACCAAACAGAATATATAAATCAAAACCTATTTAAATACCTTTCGGTTAAAAAAAGCGTTTTGACAGAGCTGGGGTCGCATAGCCTGGCCATTGCGGCAGATTCAGGCTCTGCTGTTCTAACCAAACACGCGGGTTCAAATTCTCTCAGCAATGAGATGGAATTCCCGCCCCCAGCGTCAAAAGATAATTCTGACAAATATGATGGCTGCGGCATAAAATTCGTCAAAATCACCTCTATTAAAACTCTTGAGCCACAGCACGTCTACGACTTATCAATTGAAGGCACAAGAAACTTCATCGCCAACGACATAGTTGCGCATAATACTTATTTGGCAACGAGTTCCGGGAATGTGGGGATTGGGACGACGACACCGGACAATCTCTTAACAATTCTTGGAAATGAATTAAGCTCAAATGCAATATTGCACTTAAACGCATCTGACAACTTCAACAAATCAGTGATTAATGTTTTAACACTTGACCATGTTTTGAAAAGTCCGGTAAATTCAACAGGAGGAGTTGGCGTCAGCATATTGTTCAGGGCAACTGACAATTTATCGCAATTATATAAAATCGGAAATATATCAGCGATATTATACAATTCCACAAATGGAAGCCAGCTTGGCGCATTGACGTTCAGCACTTCTGGCTCCGATACTGGAGATGGTGCTTTTGGGCATTCTGTTGAAAGGATGAGGATTGACGGCAATGGAAGAATTGGAATTAATAACACTGCTCCTAATGAGACGCTTGCTTTGAGAGGAACTTTAAGTGTTGAAAGTGGAAGTGGGGTGCAAGGATTGTATCAAAATCCATCAGGCAACGTCGGCATCGGGACGACGAGTCCGGGGGCTGTATTACATGTCCGATCATCAGGAGGCGCGACCAATACTTTTATTGATTCCACCGCAGTTAATGTTCAAAGCCTTATCGGGTTCAGAGATTCCGCGACGGTGCAATGGTTTATCGGCAGTCGAAATAGTGTAGACTCCCCCACTAACCGCTTCGGTTTTTTTAACGCAGGCGGTTCTATCGAAAGGGTCTCAATTCAACAAGACGGCAACGTCGGCATCGGGACGACGGGGCCCAACTTCCTTTTGGACGTCGCAGGAAAAGCTAATGCAACAGCTATAATCACTAATGAAGCAAGCGGAGCTATAACCACTTGCAATGTCGGCGAAATCAGGGGCAATGCCACTGCCAATAAGATATGCTTATGCACGACGGCTAATAACTGGAAGTGCGCAACTGTGAGTTAAGAATAACTGCAATGGAAATCCGGGAGAGGGTAAAAAATGCCAAATTCACCACCAGCCAAAACTAAAAACCCAAGTCCCGAATTTTTCATGCACCCCTCAAAATCGGAAATATTCGGGACTTTTTCCTTACGAAATTCGAGACCTGAAAATCAATAAATTTCAATATTGAAAATAAATAGGAAAAAATGATAAAATTAGCTTGATAAACTAAGAGGTGAAAAAATGGAATTCAGAAGCTATCGCGTCAAAATCCCTGTAAAGTCATTTCGTGATTTGGAAGTCTATCAAAAAACTATTCAGCTTTCAGATGAAATTACAAATCTTTCATTCCTAAACAAAGAATCATTTGTAAAGGACAATGAGGAAATAAAGTCAGTTGCAGAAAAAATCCCAAAATTAATAGCAGAAGCCTATGGCGACAAATTCGACTCAAAGGAATTGGCACATAAAAAGCTTACAGAAGCAATAACACTTATTACAAATGCAATAACTAAAATAGACCTTCTTAGGCAGAGATTTATGGATGACAAAAAACCGGCGCCTGCCCTTAATTCATCAAAGACTTTGCCGATATTGCCAGATAATAAGTCCTTGAGCCTTGATAACAACAGCAGCTTGCCCCCTGCCGGAATTGCGAAAGGGCAGGTGCAGTCTCCTGCCGATGTTTCCACTGCCGTAATTTCAAGTGCGGTTGAGTCCACTGCCGAAATAAGAAGAGACGCTAAAGCAATTCTTGACAACCTCCTTACAAGATACCAAACTCAAAAAATAAAAGTTCTCAATTTAAGAAAAGCATGGCAAAGAGTTTTTACCAATTATCCGCAGCAATCTGATAGGTTCAATTATAAAAAATGAGTGATGAAATTAAATTAGAAGAGCAGGAAAAGCTGATTGGAGAAAATAGCGAAGAAACAATCCAAACTGAAGAAAGCAATAGTGAAAACTATAAAGTTTTGGCTAAGTGCCCTTATTGCCAAGCCAGCATTATAAAAAAAGGTTTAAGAAAGAAAAAATACGAGTCTGTGCAGGTCTATTACTGCAAAAATTGCGACAAAAAATTTACCCCTGCCATAACCAAGCATAAAACTTATCCATTAAAATTAATCATTGACGCATTGACATTATACAACAAGCTAAACCCAATCGAAAAAATACCTGATTTAATTAAAGAAAAATACGGCATTTCAATAACTTCAAGAACTATATCCGACTGGCTCAAAGAATACGAAAAATACATTCCCTTTATCAGAATGCGCGAATTTGCAGCAAAGAAATATGATAAAAAAGAATTCATTGAAGAATCAAAATTATTCCATCAGCAGATTTACAATTTCAAATATCACAGGGCAAAACTAGACTTAATACTAAACGAAGAATTCAGGCATTTCCGCTTCAAGCCGCTGCAGGAATTTTTAGAGCTGGCAACAGCAGAATGCCCGCACCAAATTTTTCAAAACTCAAATAAAAGAGCATCAGAGTACAAAAACACATTCAACCTCGATCAAGTTAAAATCGTGCCAAAGGAAAATTTTGCTGTTAAAATAGCTAATTTTGTAACTCAGGCAGTCTCAAACAATAAATTAAGGCATGAGGCATTGCAGGAATTTATGCTCGCAAACGACACAGTAACGGTAGCGGCAGAAACTGCTGTATTGATAGGCAGCGATGACATAAGGCACTTAAAGCATGAGTTAAATTTTGATGTTCCGATTAATATAGAAGATGGCGAGCACATAACAGGGCATATCGACTTTATCCAGGTAAGAAACGGCGCAATTTATTTAATGGATTACAAGCCATCGGCATATAAAGAAAAGCCAGTTGACCAATTAACGATTTACGCTTTAGCATTAAGCAGATTGACTGGCATAAGGCTTTACCACATGAAATGCGCCTGGTTTGACGAAAGCAGTTACTTTGAGTTTTTCCCGCTTCACGTAGTCTATAAATTAAAAAAAGGCAGGAGAGTGCCAAGAGAGCAGATGAGGTTATAATGCAATGCCAAAAGAAAAAAAGCTAAATAAATCAAATTTGAGTAATATTACTCAAAAATGGGTAAATCTGCTCTTACCATTTTCGGCTGATTATTCGTGTAGGTTTTCTGCCAGTGATTTAGCCAGCATATCCAAAGTGCCGCAGCAAACAGCTTCAAGATGCTTAAATGAATTGGCTAAGCTTAATCTTATCAATTATAAAAAAGAGGGCAGAAATAAGCTTTTTTATTTTGATTTAGGAAAACATACTTCTATCATCATTCTAAATATAATAGAATTCCACAAAGCCATGCTCTTCCAGCTAAAAGTGAAGGAAATCAGCGTTATAATTAATGAAATTTTAAAGAATTGTGAAAGCTTGGCAGTTTTTGGCTCTTATGCTTATGGTAATTTTAGCAAAGATTCTGATTTGGATATAGTGATATTGGGTAAATTTAACAAAGAGCAGATAAAAAGAATAAAGCAAAAACAAGTTATGGAAATTAATGAGCATTATGCAGCTTACAATGAATTCAGAAAAATATTAGCTTCTAAAAACCCATTAGCTGTAGAAATAATGAAAAATCATGTTTTATTTGGGGATATATCAAGGATTGTTAATATTTTTATGGAAAATACAAATGAATAAAAGCAAAATAAAATGGTGCGGAAAACAGAGCAAGGGAATGCAACTGATTGAGGCAAAGCCTCATCTAAGCGATGCCTATATAAAAGAGGCGGACGAAACGCTGGAAAATGTCTTTTCTGCCACAGGAAAATGGAAGCTTATAACAGCTTATTACGCATGCTATAATGCCCTTTATTCATTGCTCATGAAGTGCGGAATAAAATGCGAGATTCATGACTGCACGCTGGAGCTGATGGGCATATTTGGTTTTGAGGCATTAGATATAGAATATGTAAGAGAATTAAAAGAGGGAAGAATTCAGGCGCAATATTACCTTCAAAATCTGAGCTTAGAAGATGAGCAGCAAGTCAAGAAATTTGTTTTAAGATGCAAGGCAATTTCGGCAAATTTGGATTCGGAAAAAATAGAGAGCATAAGAAAGAAAATAAAAGATATGCTGAAATAATAAAATTGGACAGGCAATTACGGCAGAATTTTAGAATACTGCAACTTCGGCAACGAGACAAAGAACCCAACATCCGCCCTTTTGTTTAAACCCTTGCCGATATTGCCCGATATTGACGAGACTTGTAACTTTGTCTCTTGTGGCTATCGCCTCTCTGCCGACATTGCAAAGGCGGGTGCTGTCACTGCCGAAATTGTTGATATTATTAAAAATCAGGCAATTACTGTAATGTCATCGTCGGCAACGGAGGCAAAAGAACCAAGCGTCGCATTCCTTTCGTTAAACCCAATGCCGCAATTGCCCGATATTGTTTTGGACTTGTAACTCTGAAACTCGAACCTATTGCACCTTGCCGAAATTTTGAATGCGGCGCTGTTACTCCCGAAATTGGGACAAAGGTGAATAAAATAAAATAAACGGCAACCTCGGCATCGGGAAGACGGGACCCAACTTCCTTTTGGACGTCGCAGGCAAAGCTAATGCAACAGCTATAATCACTGATGAGGCAAGCGGAGCTATAACCACTTGCAATGTTGGCGAAATCAGAGGCAATGCAACAGCGAATAAGATATGCTTATGCACGACGGCAAACAACTGGAAATGCGCTACAGTAAGCTAAAAGAGCATGAGTCAAAATCATCAATCAAACTGCAATGGAAATCAGGGAGAGGGGGTTAAGCTCATGCTAAAAACCACGTCCCGACTTTTTCATGTAACCTCTGATTTCGGAAATATTCGGGACTTTTTTGCTGCGAAAGTCGAGACCTGAAAATCAATTAATTTCAATATCCACGAAGTGGATGCCGAACTCGGTTCGAGCAGAGAAAATAAATTAAAATTATCCCAAGAGGTGAAATAAAAATGGAATTCAGAAATTATCGGGTAAAAGCCCTGTAAAGTCGTTCAGAGACTTGGAAGTATATCAGAAGACTATACAATTATCAGATGAAATAACAAATCTTCCATTTCTTAACAAAGAATTATTTGCAAAGGACAATGAGGAGATAAAGTTGATTTCGGAAAAAATTCCAAAGCTCATAGCAGAGTCCTATGGCGACAAGTTTGACTCAAAAGAAATAGCTCACAAAAAACTCACAGAAGCAGTAACGCTAATTACAAATGCAGTGACAAAAATAGATCTGTTCAGAGAGAGATTTAAAGACAATAAAGAAGAAAAAGAAATTCTTGATAATCTATTAACAAGGTATCAAACCCAGAAGATAAAAGTCCTTAATTTAAGAAAAGCTTGGAACAGGGTTTTTACAAACTATCCGCAAAATGAGTCAGGAAAAGCTGATTGGAGAAGATAGTAAGGAAGAAAAAAACAAAAGTGAAGATGACAATAGTGGGAACTATAAGGTTTTGACAAGATGCCCTTATTGCCAAGCCAGCATTATAAAAAAAGGTTTAAGAAAGAAAAAATACGAGTCTGTGCAGGTCTATTACTGCAAAAATTGCGACAAAAAATAAAATACCCAATCGCCCCAAGGGGCGGGGTATTTTGATGTGATTGAA
>CAYWNO010000056.1:0-10154 GCA_964459665.1 uncultured Methanosarcinales archaeon | reverse complement strand
GTGTATCAAGAGGACGCAACAAATTTCAATCAATTATTTGCGTCCGATATTATATATGTCATTTGCTTATTACGAACGAACAACAATTGTCTAATTATTTTTGTCCGTGAGTATAGTGTTCAGCTAAAGAGGGGAAAAGATGACGGCATAATGATATGCATTATGCGTTTTGTAAGGCGATATTACGATTATGCTGAATTCCTCATTGTACCCTGGCCAATCGCGCCTGTCTATGAATTTTTTGCCCCACCGCTTCTTTTGTTTCTTCTTGATATTTGTCATGGTATCACCTTGTTACTTAGTAGTAATCAGTAAAGTTTAAATACTTATTGGTTTTTGCTGTAAAACTATGAGAAGAACCATGATAAAATACAGCCTTAAAGGGAGAAAAAACTCCCTTGATCTCACAAGAAAAATTTATGGATACATTGATAGCTCAAATAATGGCAAGTACAAGTACAAACGAAAAGGAATTCTTAGCGGCATCAAGTACGAAAAAATCGCCAACGGGGTGTTTTGGATAGATCCAAAATATGAAGTACAGGTCATTAAAGAGCTGCTAAAACTTAAGATCAAAGCAGAGATTATCCATCTCATTATCGAAGAACGCTAATTATGCAACACAGCAAAATTGAACAGCAAGGTTAACAGTACAACGTCGCCATAAACTATTTATACCACCCTCCATAAATTTTCCTTATGCGCATACTGAACTTTGAGGAATTGGAGCTTGAAAGGCAGCAGGTAATTGATTCCATAATAAATGGCGCTGTTTTCATTTACCCTACCGACACGATTTACGGAATAGGGTGCAATGCAGAGATTTCAGGCTCTGTTCGGAAGATAAGGCGCATCAAGGCAAGAAAATCAAACCCGTTTTCCGTCATTGCACCTTCGCAGGAATGGATTAAAAAAAACTGCATCGTTGCCAAGGACGGAAAGGAATGGATAAAGAGATTGCCCGGGCCTTACACTCTCATATTTAAATTGAAGTCCGATAATTGCGTTGCAAAAGAAGTAAATCACGGATTAAAGACTTTGGGAATAAGAATCCCGGGCCATTGGATAAGAAAACTGGTTGCGCAAGCAGGCGTGCCAATCGTTACAACATCCGTAAACAAAAGCAATGAAGATTACATGACTTCTCTAGAAGACTTGGATCCTTTAATCAAGGGCAGCGTTGACTTTGCATTATACGAAGGCAAAAAGCAAGGAAAGCCGAGCAGGATAGTTGATTTAACAGGAATCGTTAAGATTATTGATAGATAATTTTTTAAAATAATCCGTTTTTGATATAAATATGGAATCGCATAACAAATCAAGCCTAAGAATCCTTGCGGCAGGAGACATTCACGGCGATACTTCGCAGGCTAAAAGGCTTGCAGAGCAGGCGGAAAAGGAAAACATAGACTTGGTTGTGCTGTCAGGAGACCTTACCTATGCAGAGACGTCAACAGAAGGCATAATAGGGCCGTTCGTCAAAAAAGGGAAAAAAGTCATCTTGATTCCAGGCAACCACGAGACCGTTGCGACTGCGGATTTTCTTGCCGAGCTTTACGGCGCAACGAACCTGCACGGATATTCCATAAAATACAAGGATGTCGGATTATTCGGGTGCGGCGGGGCAAACATAGGGCTGTTCCAGCTTGGCGAGGATGAGATCTTTGAGCTTATAAAAAAAGGCTATGAGCGGATTAAGGATGTGAAGAAAAAAATCCTGGTGACCCATGTGCATCCGAGCGGCTCTTTGATGGAGAAATTCACAAGCGTATTTCCCGGAAGCGACGGCGTAAGAAAAGCAATTGACGTGTTCAAGCCCGATATTTTATTGTGCAGCCATGTGCATGAGGCAGAAGGAATAGAAGAAAAGATAGGCAATACAAAAGTCATTAATGTCGGGAAAAAAGGAAGGATTATTGAGATTTGAAAATATACTCACACACAGAATTTATTAGGTATTGCTGTGTGTTCGTAATAGTCAACAACAAATCATACATGACACCTAATTACTTTGTTGGTTGACTATATGAGAGCTTTGAAAAATTAACTTTTGGAGTGAATTTTTCAACTTATATTCATCAGTAAAGCTCTATATCATACCGCTTTTCTTTGGGCTTTATTTCTTCTTCATCGTCCTCTTCATCATTTTTGGATTTATCCACATCCATCTTCTTGAGTTCTTCTTCGCTAAACAGCTCCGCGAACAAATCCTCTGCAGAGCCGGATAGCTCTTCTTTTTCCTCGGATTTTTGCTGCAAAGCGGCTTTTGCCTGATGAGTTGGCTCATCATCTGGCTGCTGCAAAGAAGACGCTTTTGGAATTTGCGGCGAGGAAGGGGCGTCTGCAAGAATATTGGCAAATGCCGCGCCTTCGTCTCCCAAATCACCCGAACTTTCCGGCTTTGCCGACTCGGATTGGATAGGCTCGTTTGAGAAAATCTCCAATGATTCGCCCACAAGGTTTTGAAGCATCCTTATTACTTTTTTGATTTCCTCATGCGAATCCTCTTTTGTGTCTATGCTAACTTTCATGCCAACTGCATTAGGGCATAAAGCTTAAAAATCTTTTGATTTGAAATTTTGAAAAATTCGCTTGAAAAGCCGATTTTTCAACAAAATTTATAAGCTAAATTGCATGCCGGCAACTGATGGATGAAAATAATATTATTTTAAGCGGAACCGTTGCCAGGGGCTCTGGCGAAGGCACATATTTCATGTCAATGCAGCATTACCAAAAAGAAGTCAAGGAAAAGCTTGGATTTCGCGCTTACCCCGGCACTTTGAATTTAAAGATAGAAAAAAAGCAGATGGATTCTTTGAAGAGCTGCAGCCTGATTAAAATAAGCAGCCATAAGTTTGGCGGAAAAACATTAGGCGCACTTGATTGCTACAGGGCAAAAATCAGGAATATAAGTGGCTCGATAATAATTCCCGAGTTAACAAGGCACAAGGGAGTTATAGAGTTTATCGCGCCGGTTCATTTAAAATCCAAATTAAAGCTTAAAGAGGGAGATAAGATTGAAGTGAAAATTTTTAATTCTTAAAGAATTAAAAATTTTCCAGAGGCTAAACAATAAGGAAAAATTTCAAATCCCAAAGATTTAAAATTTTTTAAGGGGTTAAAATGAAAATAGGCATAGCAGACACAACATTTGCAAGAGTGGATATGGCTAAATTTGCGATAGATATAATTAAAAAAAATTCCAATGCTAAAATAAACAGATACACGGTTCCTGGCTTCAAAGACCTGCCTGTTGCGTGCAAAAAGCTAATTGAGCAGCGCAAATGCGACATCGTGATAGCTTTTGGAATGGCGGGCCCAAAGCCAATAGACAAGCAATGCTCCCATGAAGCTTCATTAGGCTTGCAGGCAGCGCAGCTTATGACAAACACGCACATACTCGAGGTTTTCGTGCACATGGACGAGGCAAAAAAGGAAAAGGAGATTTATGAGATTGCAAAGAACAGGGCGGAAAAGCACGCATTGAACGCGATCGCGCTTCTCAAAGGCAACACGGAGCTTACAAAATATGCCGGAACGGGAAGAAGGCAGGGAAAAGAAGATGATGGGGCTATAAAGCCGTGAAATAGACAATATAAAGATTTAATAATAAATTAGAAGTTTAATTAAAAATGAAACCAAAGCTAGCAATTGTAGTCAGTGATTTTAACCGCGAGATAACCGGCGAGATGCTAACGCTAGCCCAAAAAAGAGCCAAGGAGCTAAAGGTTGAAATAATTAAAATAATAAAAGTTCCGGGAGCTTTTGAAATACCTCTTGCCGTAAAGCAGCTGCTCGAAAATAAAAGCATAGAAGGAGTTATAACCCTCGGCGCCGTAATAAAGGGCGGAACAGGCCACGACGAGGTCATCATGCATTCTGTTGCAGGAAAGCTTCTTGAGTTGTCGGTTGAATACAAAAAGCCAGTCTCTTTGGGAATTTTAGGGCCCAATATAACGTGGGAGCAGAGCAAAAAAAGGGCAAAGGAATATGCAGCAAGGGCTGTTGATGCAGTTATAGAAGTTTTAAAGGGAAAAAATAAAAAATGGTTAATTTCTAATAAAAAACCAAAAAATTTATAAATAAACATTATTTTATAATTATACCATGAATACACTAATAGAAAAAACTCTTGACCCTCAAGGCAGGATATTGCTGCCAAAGAAATGGAGGGAAAGATACGGGAAAAATGTGCTTATATTTGAAGTTGGCAATGAATTGCTCATTATTCCAAAGAAAAATAAAAAATTGAGCGATTTGGAAGAGATAGACATCAATATAAAAAGCAACTTGGCAGATTGGCACGCTGTCAGAAAAGAATTGAAAAGCGGGCTGTAAAATGCGATTTATAGATACAAATATCTTTCTTTATGCACTTATAAGGCCTAAAAGAAGCCTTAGCCAAAATGAAAATATAATCAAAAATAAATCCAAAAAGATTCTTGAAAGGATCGATACAAGTGAAAGGGTAATGACAACTGTAGTGCATATTTCTGAAGTAATTAACATACTAGAATCCCACAGCACTCATGATTATGCTGTTGAAAGCGCCAGCAGTATTTTATTTCATGATAATGTGCGTATCGAATCTGTAAGCAAAAATGATTATACAATCTGCATTGAAATAGCAAAAAAATATAAAATCAGCATAAATGACGCGCTCGCCGTATTTTTCATGCAAAATCATAAAATCAAGGAGATTTATTCATTTGACAAGCACTTTGATAATATAGAAGGAATAAAAAAAGTGATAGAGTAAAAATGGACATAAAAAAGCTGTCTGAATCGCTAAACCCGACGGAAAGAAAGGTTATAAAGGTTCTTGATAATTTTAGCTCTTTTGCGGACATCGTCAAGGTAACAGGCCTCAAAGACATTGAAGTTATGAGGGCATTGCAGTGGCTGCAAAACAAGAATGCCCTCAAATTAAAAGAAGAGCAGAAGGAGATTGTTTCTCTTGATGAAAACGGCGCAAAATACCTAAGCCACGGGCTTCCGGAAAGAAAATTTCTCGAAGCGATTGAGGGCAGGGCTTCTGTTGCAAAAATAAAGGAAAAATCAGGGCTAAGCAATGATGAGATTGCAGTCTGCCTCGGGATATTAAAATCAAAGTTCGCCATCGAAATATCAAAAGACGGCGAAATCTTTGCTGCAATCACGCATCACGGAAAAGGCATTTTAAGAAAAAATTTTCCCGAAGAAAATTTTTTGGGGGAGACTTTTCCGAAAGAAACCTGCCTTCTTACTGAAGAGGAAAAGTTTGTTTTGGCTAGCATAAGAAAAAGGAAAAGAATAGTCAAAGTCGAATTGGCAAAAATTATAACTGCCGAATTGACCGATACGGGCAAAAAGCTTCTTTTGGAAAAATTTGAAGATGAGCTGATTGAAAAGGCAACGCCTTTGCTGATAAAAACAGGGGCGTGGAAGGGCAAGAAATTCAGAAGGTTTGATGTCAAGGTAAACGTGCCTTCTATTTTTGCGGGAAGAAAGCAGCATTACAGGAGATTTCTCGACGAGGTAAGGCAGAAGTTTGTCGCCCTCGGATTCGAGGAAATGAAAGGGCCGATAGTTGAGACGGATTTCTGGGACATGGACGCATTGTTCATGCCGCAGTTTCACGCCGCAAGGGACATCCATCAGGCTTACTACATAAAAGAGCCCAAGTACGGAAAGCTTGATGAATCCCTTGTAAAAAAGGTAAAGGAAGCGCACGAGAACGGATACAAGACAGGCTCAAAAGGCTGGCGCTATGAGTTTGATTCAAAGAGAACTCACAGGAACATGCTAAGGACGCAGACTACGGCCTGCTCTGCAAGGATGCTTGCCTCAAAAGAGCTTAAGATACCGGGAAAATATTTTGCCATAGCAAGAAACTTCAGGTACGATGTTGTTGACGCAACGCATCTGCCAGACTTCAACCAGACGGAAGGCATTGTCGTCGAGGAAGGGCTGAATTTTGGCCATTTGAAAGGATTGCTCAAGATGTTTGCGAAAGAATTTGCGCAGGCAGAGGAGATTAAGATAACTCCCGGATATTTTCCTTTCACAGAGCCAAGCGCAGAGCTTCATGCAAAGCATCCTGAGCTTGGATGGATTGAGCTTGCAGGCTCAGGCATATTAAGGCCCGAAGTCGTAAAGCCGCTTATCGGAAGGGAAGTCCCGGTTTTGGCATGGGGCATAGGAATAGACAGGATTGCAATGTTCAAGCTTGGAATAAAGGACATACGGCAGCTCTTCTCGCATGATTTGGGGTTATTGAGGAATGCGAGGATATAGAATGGGAGCTTTGAAAAAATCAATTTTGCGAATTGTTTATTGAATAAATATTTAAAAGTTTAAAGAAAACTTCATTATAGGTATATCCGTTAGGGTATTAATATGCAAGAAATAGAAAAAAGAAATAAAGAACTCCTTGAGGAAGTTGAAAAACTAAAGAGGCAAGTTAAAACCCTTAAATCTCGTAAAAAGTACGGGCTTGTCTGGGAAGAAGAAAAAGAACCCGAACAAATAGTCTTAGATTGCCAATATAAAATACCAATTTTGAAAGAGGTTAAATCTAAAGAAGTTATTACAGATAAAGAAAAACCTCAAAATATACTTATTGAAGGCGACAATTATCATTCTTTATCTGTTTTGAGTTATACACATAAGGGAAAAATTGACTTAGTCTATATAGATCCACCTTATAATTCTGGGAAAAAACATGAATGGAAATATAATGACTGTTACATTGATGAAAATGATGAATATAAAAATAGTAAGTGGCTAAATTTTATGAATACGAGATTATCTTTAGCGAGGAATCTCTTGAAATCACAAGGAATCATATTTATTTCAATTGATAATAATGAATTAGCACAATTAAGATTATTATGTGATGAAGTATTTGGTGAGGAAAATTTTATAGAAATTTTTTCTTGGATAAAAACATCAACGCCTCCAGGTTTATCAAACAAAACAAGAAAAACTAATGAGTATGTGCTATGCTATGAAAAGCAGAAAAGTATATATAAATTTTTTGGAGAAGAATTAGATGGTGGCGACCAACCCCTGCTTAATAGAGGAAATAAACAAAGAGATTTAATATTTCCAAAAGATAAACTATTCTTTAAACTTGAGGACTGTCACTTAAAAAAAGGTGAATATGGTAGAGTCGAATTAAAAACCGATATAGATATAAAAAATGGTTTTTCTAGCAAGGACATAATAATAAATGCAGAATTTAAATGGACTCAAGATACTCTTGATGAAGAATTAAAAAAAGGAACAACATTTATTGCGAAATCCAAAGACTTATCCATTAGGTTTATTAGACAAGAAGATTTAGGATATAAGTCACCTAATAATTATATAAGAGAAAGTATAATCACACCTTTGGTGAATAAGAAAGAATCAGAAGTTGGTACAAATGAAACTGCAAGTGCTGAATTGTTAAATTTATTTCGTAAAAAAGTATTTGATAATCCAAAACCTATAAGTCTGATTAAATATTTAGTCAAGTTTAATACTTTAAAAGCTATAACTGTTTTAGATTTTTTTGCAGGTTCTGGAACAACAGGTCATGCAGTATTGGAATTAAACAAAGAAGATGGCGGAAATAGAAAATTTATATTATGCACAAATAATGAAGATAATAACGGCGATGGTTCAAAAATATGTAGTGATATTTGCTATCCTAGATTAAAAAATGTGATTGAAGGTTATCAAAATCTAAAAAATGGAAAAAATGAAGGTCTTGGTGGAAACCTAAAATACTTCAAAACCGAGCTTTTAGATATTGAGCATATTTCTCATGTTTCCGATGAGCAGAAAATCAAGCTAACTTACCAAGCTGGTGATATGATTGCCTTGCGAGAAGGCACTTTTGAAGAAGTAGAAAAAGACGAGTGGTGGCAGATTTTCAAAGATGGAACGAAATATACTGCAATTTATTTTAAAGAAGATAAGAAAAAATTAAACGAATTGGTTAAAAAATTGTCAAAACTTAAAGAAAGAGTTATCCTCTATATTTTTAGCTGGGGTAAGAATGAATACAAAAATGAATTTGCAGAATATAAAAATATAAGGGTTGAGGACATTCCAGAGCCAATCATTGATGTTTATAAGGAAGTAAATCGTTTAAGCTGATAATATGACAAAAGTACAAAATTTAAAAACATTTCAGGAAGAAGCCGTTAGGCAGTTAAGAAAGCAGTTTTTGGAATTGTGGAAAACAGCAAATAGGAAACTGCCCTTAATTTTCAAAGCTCCAACAGGTAGCGGTAAAACTGTAATGGTTGCCCAATTTCTTAAAGATATGAGCAACGATCCACAATTCAATGTAGATAAATCTTATTTGTGGTTTAGTTTCAGCGAGGAATCTTACATTCAAAGCAAGGATAAGCTGTTTGATTATTATGGCGGGGCAAATGAATTAAATTTGCTCGACCTAAACGATTTAAACAAAGGAAAGCTTGAGAAAAACAATGTTTTCTTTATCAATTGGCAGAAAATTAAATCCTCAACAAAAGAAGGGAGAAAATTAAGAAATCCGACAGAACACACTTACGGTGATGGAATTTTTGACGAATTTGTAAAAAGAACGCAGGAAGATAACAGAGAGTTGGTTTTAATCATAGATGAAGCCCACAGGGACACAGATACCGAACTTGCAGATGACTTAATTGAGTTAATAAATCCAAGAATAATCCTTAAAATAACTGCTACACCTAAAACAGAACCTACTGCATCAGATATTCAAAATAAGAGAGCTGGGTGGGTAGAGGTCTTAAGGGAAGATGTTATAGAAGCGGGTTTAATCAAGGAGAAAATAATAACCCAGACAAAAGAGGATTTAGATAAGCTTACAAAAAAAGAAATAGACCAAGATAGGATATTATTGGAATTGGCTTTTAATAAAAGATTGGAATTGCAGAATGGATACAAAGAATTGGATTTGGAGATTAACCCTCTTGTTCTTGTTCAGCTGCCAAATGATGATCACGCAAGAAAGGAAACTTTAGACAAATCAAAACTTGGAATAGTTAAAGATTTTTTGAGAGATAAGGGCATTGATGAGAAAGATGTTGCTATATGGCTTTCTGACAAAAAGGAAAATCTTGACGAAATAGAAGAAAATAACTCTTTAGTTTCTTTCTTAATTTTTAAGCAAGCCGCAGCAACAGGTTGGGATTGCCCAAGAGCATCAATTTTGGTAATGTTCAGAGAGATAAAAAGTCCTGTTTTTCATACTCAAACTGTGGGCAGAATTTTAAGAATGCCTGAAACTATACACTATCCGAAACCAGATTTAAACATAGGCTATCTTTATACAAACTACGAAAGAAATCAGATACAGCTTCCTGACAATAAGCAAGGAAAAAATAAACCATTTATTTTTGAAAGTAAGAGAAAAGACGGAATAAAACCAATAATCCTGCAATCTACTTTTATGGATAGGACGGATTATAATGATTTAGGAGATTCTTTTCAAATCACATTTAAAGATGTTGCCGACAATTTTTTTGATGTAAGGGAAAAAGAATTTATCGAAGAGACAAAAAAGAAACTTATTGCTAAAGGATTGGAGTTATATGATGTAAAAGTTCCAATTAAATTAATTGTTGATGCCGAAATCGAAGATTATGATAATTTCGTCAAACAAATTAAGGAAAGAGGAAGTGATTTAATTGGAGATACCTCAAAAAATGATATAGAAAGAATGTATAATCTTTTGTGCTTTAACATTATTTCCAAGCAAGAGGAAGAAAATAAAAAATTTGCACCTGAAAGATCTTGGGGAAAATTAAAAACAGCCCTTAATGTTTGGTTTGCTGAAAAAATTCAAGAAAAAAGAATTGCTTATTACACAATTATCCTAAATGACTTGCTAAAACAAGATAGTGTATTAAGAAAAGTAATTGCTGAATCTTTAGAAAAATACAGACCAATAAGGCAGGAAGAAGTCAAGAAAAAAGAATCAAGAGCAAGAAGAATTGAAGATTTAGAAATCCCAAGACTTTCTTTATTTTATACGGAAGATTATGAAGAAATTAAAGATTTAAGCAAAAATTCAATGACGCCATTTTATATTGGCAAAAATTACATCGGAAAGAAAAACGAAACAGAATTTATAAAATATGTTGAATCAAAAAATGTTGATTGGTGGTATAAAA
>CAYWNO010000055.1:0-10378 GCA_964459665.1 uncultured Methanosarcinales archaeon | reverse complement strand
AAACAGGTTAATATAGCTTACGCCTCTTTTTATGAGTAAAGTGCAAAAGTTTAGAATCCAATACTTTTATAAACATCTTGAATATAGAGAGTTTTGAATAACCCCATTCCATTTATAAATAAACCGCATTTACTTTATAAATACAGGGGGGTTATTCAAAGTCCTCTATATACAAAAAATTTTAATGAAATTAAAAAGTTTCCCACTCAAATGATAAGCGAACAGTTAAAGGATATTTTTCTTAGGAACAATGACCCGTTTAATGAAATCCTTGGGCAGGAGCAGGCAAAGCAGGGCATTAAATCGGCTTTGCTCATGAGCAGGCACATTGTGATAGTGGGCGCTCCGGGAATCGGAAAGACGACGCTTGCAAAGAACATATCAAAACTTCTCCCCGACATTGAAGTGATTGAAGGCTGCAGCTATCATTGCACGCCGAAAGCTCCAATCTGCCCATCGTGCAGGCAAATAAAGAAATACAGTACCGTAAAAATCGAAGGCATAAAGAGGTTCATTCGGGTGCAGGGAAGCCCGGACTTGACGGTAGAAGACCTGCTGGGGGATATAGACCCAATCAAGGCATTAAAATTCGGGCCATTGAGCCTTGAGGCATTTACTCCCGGAAAAATATTCAAGGCAAATAACGGAGTCTTGTTTTTTGATGAGCTAAACAGGTGCCCTGAAAAGCTGCAGAATGCCCTGCTGCAGGTTCTTGAGGAAAGAAAGGCAACTATCGGCTCTTATGATTTTGACTTTGACGCCAGCTTTATTTTTATATCAACGATGAATCCTGAAGACGCATCAACAGAGAAGCTAAGCGATGTCTTGCTGGACAGGTTTGATGTCATATATATGGGATATCCCGAAAGCTCCGGCGTTGAAAAAAAAATAGTTTTGGCAAAAGGCAAAAAAATTGCAAATGTAAGCGATGAGATGCTGGACTTGATTGTTTATTTCATACGGCTTTTAAGAAGCAATGAAAAGCTCGAGAAAAAGCCCAGCGTTAGGGCATCCATAGGACTATACGAAAGGTCGCAGTCTAATGCGCTTTTAAAGGAAAGACATGATGTGGAATTCGAGGACATCAAGGACGTGATTGTATCGGTTCTCTCGCACCGAATAAGGCTAAAGCCTTCAGTAAGGTACCTCGAAAGCATCGAGCATTACATAAAAGAGCAGTTCCATAACAGCATTGAGACATCTAAGTGGCAAAACCATCTGGAAGAAGAGCAGCAATCTGGTGATTACCGGTAGCGAAAATGCTAAAGTCAGGCAGTTTAGCAAGGCAGAAGAGCTAAGCGGAAAGCTTGCATTCTCGCAGCTTGAAGACAAGTTCATGCATTCCGTTCTTGAAAACGACAGAAAAGTTATTGACGACGGAAAGCTGATAAGCGACGCAATAAGCCAGGGGATGAGCTCTTTTTCGCCTGACTTGATGTTCGAGCAGCTTGTAAAGAGCTACACGATAGCAAAGCACATATACGGCGAGTCAATCCTGCGCCTTGTTAGCGGGTATGAGCCCGACTACATAAAAAAGAACATAGGAGTCCCGGAATTCCAAAAAGAGCTTAAGGAAAAGATACGACAAAAAATTGAAGGGCTTAAAGAAGACGGATTGCTCAACAAAGATGATTCTTTATCCGAGAAAGGAATAGAGCTTGCTTCGCTTGTATTGTATTTTGAGGAGCTGGACAAGATAGTTCCCAAAGGAGTCATAGGCGAAAAGGCCAGCAAAAGGCTTTTTGTTTATGGTGAAAAGGAAAACTCAAGAGGCTATAAAAAGGGCGATAGGTACAGGGACATCTCGCTTAAAAAATCCATAAAGCTTGCAATAAGAAGAAGCCATGATTATTTTGACGACAAGGACCTGCAGGTTTATGAAAAACAGAGCAAGGGCCAGACATACATAATCTATGCCCTCGACGCCTCAGGCTCGATGAAGGGCAAAAAGATAGACGCCTGCAAGAAGGCGGGAATAGCGCTTGCCTACAACGCGATAAGCGAGAAAGACAAGGTCGGCCTGATTGTGTTCGGCTCCGAGGTAAAAGAATACGTCGAGCCAACCTCGGATTTCACGACGCTTCTAAAGGAGATAACAAAGATAAGAGCTTCCAAGCAAACCGACATGTCCCTTATGCTTCAAAAGGCAATCGAGATGTTTCCAAGCGAGAACATAACCAAGCACTTGATCCTGATAACCGACGCGCTTCCGACAAAAGGCGATGAGCCGGAAAAGCAAACTCTCGAGGAAGCTTCAGTTGCGAAAAGCAAGGGCATAACAATCTCCATGATTGGCATAAATTTAGACGAGAAAGGAAAAAAGCTTGCTGAAAGGATAGTCCAGATAGGCGAAGGAAAGCTGTATGTTGTAAGGAATCTTGAAAACGTAGACCGGGTCGTTCTGGAGGATTATTATAGAGAGTTTTGAATAACCCCATTCCATTTATAAATAAACCGCATTTACTTTATAAATACAGGGGGGTTATTCAAAGTCCTCTATACTATCTGATACCTGTCTTTCATATATTGCGGCAAAATCTGGCTTGAAGCGAGTTTATCCACAGTTTCCTTTACAGTCATGCACTCTTCTATGTGCATATCATTGCCCATATCATTGCCTAAAATATGCTTCTCAAATGCCAAAACTATACCCATCAGGGCATTTTCCGGCCTTTCGAAATTAAATAATTCCCCCCGAATGACCATCCTCTTGATTTCCGCAATATCCCTGTTGGACTCCAATTCCAATGCGTATATTGGGCTGCTTGTTAGTGTTGCCGCAACCGATCTGTGATTGCCGTCAATTAAATAAAACGGAGACCTGCCGATAATTTCCTCAAATTTTGCATAAGCTTGGGTTATTTCCGTAATTTGTAAAGCAGTGTATTCTTGCCTGCCGCGTGAGCTTCCCCAACTGCTCAACTTTTCTACTACATCTTCCAACCTTGCATTTCTCCCATCAGAACTTACCAGATTATTTTTTGCGACTATGACGGGAGGCAGGTCTTCGCCATGGCCTTTATCAAACATTCTAAAGTATACCTTTAGTAAATCATCACTCCAAAGGTGGCGTTCCCCGGGCACAATAATTTGCGTAGGCTGCAAGGTTATTAGCTGCATGGTATTGTAATTTCTGGTTTTATTATAATATCGGACGCAAATAATTGATTGAAATTTGTTGCGTCCTCTTGATACACGCGAAAATCGGAGATTTTCGGTGTCCTGAAAATCCATGATTTTCATGATAGTGTTGGATTAATATGCTCAATTATTTACTTCCAACACTATATTAAGTTGTATGGGATTGAGGGGTCATATATCTTTCATAATCTTCTGCCTTGTAAATCAAAACTTGATTTCCGTTTCCTTCAAAGACAACTCCACGTGAATTCCTTCCGGAATTTTGAGTTGGAATGCTCACCTTATCTAAATCCTTTCTCGGGATTAAAATACGGTGGTTACTGCTAACCCAAATTAGCTTATATTCCGGAAAGTTAAAATGTTCTTCCATATAATCAGTAAGTTCTATTTTTGGAATCTCAGCTTCATGCAGCCTATAGTACAATATTAATTTGCCCTTATCAGGCATTTGCTGCCTTTCTTTAAGTGTCCAAATGAGTTCTTTAGGCAATGTAATCCTACTTCCCTCATCAAAACCCCTGCTATAATAAACATCTACAAAAGGCACAAATTTTTTGACTATATGCTCTAGTTCTTTTTGCATAAACCCCAAATATAATCATAGATTTATAAATATTTCTATTTATAACTACTATAGAGTTATCATAAAAAGCTGTAAAATCCGCTTGAAAAGCGAGTTTTTCAAAGTTTTCATCTGATAAGGGCTTCATCCAAAAAATGGGTTAGCAGCCTAAGGTCAAAGTCAAATCAGGTAGATAATCCAGCCGACAAGGGGGAAGTCCCTTACGGGGAACCATGAAAATCCAAGATTTTCAGGGTGCCAAAAATGCTATGCATTTTTTAGCATGTCGGCTATAAAATAAAACATCAAGGACTTTGAAGCTGCTAACCTTCGCGAAGCGAATTTTTGGATGAAGCCTCTGACAAACAAAAAATTTTTAATTCCAAAAGAATTAAAAATTTTTGAATAAAAATGAAAATACTCGCTTTCACGGATATGCACGGCTCTTTGCAGGCATTGCGCAGCATAGAAAAAAAGGTAAAAAAACTGAATCCGGACATTTTGGTCTGCGCTGGCGACATATCCATTTTTGAGCACGGAATTGCCGGAATAATAAGGAGGTTAAGCAGGCTTGGCAAGAAGGTTATTATTGTACACGGCAACCACGAAGATGCCTCGACTTTCAATAGGTATTCCAAAATTTACAAAAACGTGGTTTTTATTCATAAAAACTACGTTTTTGCAGAGGATGTATTATTTTTAGGCTACGGCGGGGGGGGCTTTTCTTCTGTTGACAGGGAGTTTGAAAATGTCGCAATTAAAAAATTCAAAAAGGCAATCGAGGAAAATAAAGGCAAAAAGACAGTTCTTTTGACGCATGCGCCGCCGTACAAGACACGGCTTGACAGCCTCGATAATGGCCACTGCGGCAACAAGTCAATAAGGCATTTCGCCGAAAAAAACGAAGTGGACATTCTAATCTGCGGGCACCTTCACGAGAATTTCGGCAAAGAAGACAAAATAAAAAAAACCAGGGTTATAAACCCGGGGCCGTTCGGGAAGATTCTGGTTTTATGACAATGGAAATAGAACTTTGAAAAATTCGCTTGAAAAGCGAATTTTTCAACTAATTCATTACATACAAAGGATACCTCGGGCTTTAGCCCGTTTCTATCCTTTCCTCCGATACTTCTATAATCTCCATTTGTCTAATTTCGTGATACCCCTCCCTTTAGGGCGGGGTCATTCATTTTCTTCCACCTAACGCCTCCCTTAATATCCTCGAGAATCACGCCTTTTTGGTTTAATTCATCTCTTAGCTCATCCGCTTTCTTAAAATCCTTTTCATTTCTCGCCTTTTCCCTTTCGTCAATCAGATTTTTTATTTGCGGGCTTAATTTCTCATCTTCTCCTTTTAATACCCCAAGGATTTTGTTAAATACTGCCATCAGGTTGATAATTTCATTGGAATCTTCCATGCCAATTTTATTTTCCATGATTAATATGTTTATCTGCTTGACAAATCCAAAAATAAATGATAGTGCCTCGCTGATGTTCAAATCATCGTCCATTGATTCTTCAAATTCTTTTTTTAATTCCCGGATTAATTTTTTTATATCCTTGTTTTCTTTATCGGCTTTTACCTCTTTTAGCTTAATGATGAAATCGTCCAGCCTTTGGACTGCATTCTCTGCGGCTTTTACGGAACTTTCCGTAAAGTTCAACTGCATCCGGTAATGCGCAGAAAGAAGCAGGTAGCGAATCGCCCTTGGGTTGTAGCCTTTGCCAAGCAAGTCCCTTAGCGTATAGAAGTTTCCGAGGGATTTTGACATTTTTTTCCCGTTGACAAGAAGGTGCTCGTTATGAAACCAGTAATTGACGAATTTCTTGCCCGTAAATGCCTCGCTCTGGGCTATCTCGTTTTCATGATGAGGAAATGTAAGGTCAATGCCCCCTGCGTGAATGTCAAAATGCTCCCCTAAATATTTCATCGACATTGCAGAGCATTCAATGTGCCATCCCGGCCTTCCTTTGCCGATTTTGGCATCCCAAAAAACATCGCCGTCTTCATTGTCGTATGATTTCCACAATGCAAAATCCTTCGCCTCCTCTTTTTCATAAGAATCCTGCTTTACCCGCGCGCCTTCTTTTAGTTCCTGAATTTTTGCGTGAGAGAGCTTTCCGTAATCCTTGAATCTTGAAATGTCGTAATAAACGCTTCCGTCGTCGCTTTTATAGGCAATTTTTCCCGACAATAATTTTGTTATTATGGCTTGCATTTCCTGGATATTATCTGTAGCTCTTGGATAAGCGTCTGCTTTTTCTATATTCAAAGTTTCGAGGTCCTCGAAGAAAGCTTTTTCATACCGTCTTGTGTATTCGCTTAGGAAAATCCCTTCCCTGTTTGCGCTTTTTATTGTCTTGTCATCGACATCCGTTATGTTCATAACGTGAGTTACTTTATAACCGGAGTGCTTTAGGTATCTCTTAAGAATATCACTGCATACATAAGCGCGAAAGTTGCCGATGTGGGCATAGTCATAGACAGTAGGGCCGCAAGTATAAATTCCGACACTTTTGCCCTTAATCGGCTTGAAGGTTTCTTTTTTTCTGGTTAATGTGTTGTAAAGTTTGAGCGGCATTTTTAAAAATAGAAGGCTGCTGTTTTTAATTGTTTTGAATTTTAAATGCCGTCTCCAAATCCAAAATCAAGTCATCGGCATCCTCTATTCCTGCGGAAATTCTTATGAGAGAATCGTTTATCCCAATTCTTTCCCGCTCTTCTTTCGGAACAGAGGCATGCGTCATCAGGGCGGGATGCTCAATCAAAGACTCAACTCCGCCTAAGCTTTCAGCCAATGAAAAAAGTTTTAAATTCTCCAGAAAAGCTTTTGATTCTTTTAAGCCGCCTTCTATTTCAAAAGAGAGCATGCCTCCAAATCCAGACATCTGCTTTTTTGCCAGCTCGTGCTGGGGATGAACCTTTAATCCCGGATAATTGACATTCCTAACTTTTGGATGCGAATCCAGATATTTTGCAATCTTAACTGCGTTTTCATCATGCTTTCTCATCCTCAAAGCCAAAGTCTTTATCCCCCTCAAGACAAGATAGCTATCAAAAGGCGAGAGCATTGCGCCTGCGGCGTTCTGGCTGAATTTAAGCTTGTTGTAAATCTCCTCATTGGATATCATTATTGCGCCTCCGATTGAATCGCTGTGGCCGTTAAGGTATTTTGTCGTGCTGTGCACAGCCAAATCCGCGCCAAGATTCAGTGGCTTTTGAAAGTATGGGCTCATAAAAGTGTTATCCACTGCAACCAGTATGTTTTTATTTTTGGCAATTTCTGAAACGGCCTTTATGTCGCAAAGCTTCATCAACGGGTTTGTTGGAGTTTCCAGCCAGATTAGCCTTGTGTTGGGCCTTATTTCTTTTTTAAGATTTTCAATGCTTCTTGCGTCAACGTAGCTGAAATCAACCTTGAAATTCTGATTGAATATTTTGTTGAACAGCCTTATTGTGCCGCCGTACAGGTCATCGAAAGCAATGACATGCTCGCCCGATTTTAGCAAAGAAAGCCCGATGAGCGCCTCTGCCGCAAGCCCCGAAGAAAATGCCAGCGCGAATTTTGCATCCTCCAGGGCGGCGAGCTTTTTTTCAAGGGCATCCCTTGTAGGATTTGCGCTTCTTGAATATTCATAGCCATTGGTTGGCTTTTCAATTTCCTTTCTCGCAAATGTCGAGGATAGGTGTATCGGGACAACAACATCGCCGCTGCCGCCGTCCCTGAAATTCGGCTCTTCGCCGACATGCACAGCTTTTGTTTCAAATTTCATTCTTGCCTCCCAAAAACCCGTTTTCATTCATCCATTCGTCATTGTAAATTTTGCTTAAATATCTGGAGCCCGAATCAGGAAGAATTGCAACAATGCTTTTGTCTTCTTCAATCTCTCTTGCTAATTTCAAGCACGCCCATACGGCCGCCCCGCTTGAGCCGCCTGCAAAAATGCCTTCCTCCCTTGCAAGCCTTCTTGCCGTTAAAAATGACTCTTTGTCGTTGATTTGGATTATGTCGTCAACTACGCCAAAATCCATGGCTTTTACAAGATAGTCTTCCCCGATTCCCTCGACCTTGTAAACATGCGGCTTTACTAATTTCTTATGCTTGAAATAATCATAGAACACGGAGCCTTCGGGGTCAACTGCAATAATTTTGATTTTCGGGTTTTTCTCTTTAAGGAACCTTCCTGCCCCGCTTAAAGTTCCTCCTGTCCCGATTCCTGCAACAAGATAATCAATTTTTCCGCCTGTCTGTCTCCATATTTCTGGCCCTGTCGTCTTGTAGTGCGCCTGAGGATTCACCATGTTATTGTATTGGTTTACATAAAAAGAATTCGGTGTTTCCAGCGCTATCCTCTTTGCCGTTTCATAATAGCTTCTTGGGTCATCATAAGGCACATCCGTTTGTGTTACAATGACTTTTGCGCCAAATGCCTTTAGAAGATTTATCTTTTCCAGGCTCATCTTGTCGGGAATTGTAAAAACAGCCTTGTAGCCTTTAACGGCCGCAACAATGGCAAGCCCGACGCCCGTATTCCCGGAAGTGTTTTCAACAATCACCCCATTTGGCTTTAGCAGCTCATTTTTTTCCGCATCTTCTATGATGTGCAGAGCCATCCGGTCTTTTATGCTGCCGCCGGGATTCATAAACTCAAGCTTTGCGTAAATTTTCGCCTTGATTCCTTTGGTAAGGTTATTTAACCTGAGCATCGGAGTATTTCCAATCGCTTCAAGCACATTATTTTTTATTTCCCCTGCACCGATAATCAACACTTTTTGTGCTCATTTTTATACCTCCATTTTTTTTAAAAAAAGCGAGGGATGGGATTTTCGCCAACTTTTTGTTTTCTCGAACCCATGATTAAGCGGGCTTTGCGCAACATGTCATCGCCAAATCGTGTTCGGCTCATAATGCTGCTTTGCAGCATCGAGTTCAGGTTTTTCCTGAATCGCTCGCCTTAGCCGCTTGGCTACCCTCGCTTGAACAAAACAATGAGAAATTCCTAGCAACAACCAAATCTGAAATAATCTTGCTTAACCATTATTAATTGAAATGATAACTAATATTTAAATGTTTATAATTTGAAACTTTGAAAAAATCATTTTTTCCGCAAAATTGATTTTTTCAAAGTTCTCAATTTCAAACCATAACTTATTAAATGAGTTGAAAAAATCCCTCTTAA
Organism: uncultured Methanosarcinales archaeon; assembly: GCA_964459665.1. Lineage (GTDB taxonomy): Archaea > Nanobdellota > Nanobdellia > Woesearchaeales > GW2011-AR4. The sequence continues at coordinate 1,494 of CAYWNO010000055.1, read as the reverse complement.
AGAGAATTTTTCAAAGTCTAAAAATGAAACACAACTTTAATGTCACAATTGCGCTGGTTTTGTTTTTCTTCGCGGCGCAGTTCATGGGGCTTTTGATTATTAACCAGTACATAGACCACAAAAAAACCACCGAAAAAAAAGAGATTGTCATGCAGCCGTTGCCTTACGGGTTTGAAAGGCCTGAAGTTAAAAACCAGTCAACGTCTTTTATTTACATAACAGCGGCTGTCTTGGTTGGAACATCGTTTCTTTTGATTCTCGTAAAATTTGAAGGGGCTTCGCTCTTTAAAATATGGCTTTATACCGGCATCCTAAGAATAGTCAGCTACATTTTGCTGTTCTTATCCGAAGATTATTCATCATTGGCCATTTTTGCAATCATTGATTTGCTCGCGGGATATTTAATCTTGAGATTTAAGCTGACTATGAAGTGGGTATGGAAGCTATGGTTTTTTGCAACAGTATGGGTTACTTTGTCAATTGCATTTGCGGCTTTCATAAACAACATTGCAGCAGCGGTTTTGGCATTAATTGTAGCAATACTCAAGTTCTACAAGCCAAACATCCTCATACAGAATTTTTCTGAAATTTTTGTTTATGGAGGGCTTGCCGCAATATTCGTGCCCATGTTTAACCTGTTTGCCGCATTCATGCTTTTGATTGTCATATCCATATACGACTTTATCGCGGTTTTCAAGACAAAGCACATGATAAAGCTTGCCGAATTCCAGTCAGGCTCGAAAGTTTTTGCAGGCTTGTCAATACATTACGAAAGGGAACCTAAGAAAGCCAATGATGCCAATTCAAAATCAAAACCCCACAAGTCAATAGCCGTGCTTGGCGGCGGCGATATAGCATTTACATTGATTTTTGCGGGGACTGTAATGAAGGAGATTATGCTAAAGGAAACATTTTTTATAGGATTCCTAAAGACGCTGATTATACCAGTAATAGTAACCTTAGCCTTGTTTATTTTGCTTATGAAAGGCAGGCGCAATAAGTTTTATCCTGCAATGCCTGTCCTAAGCCTGGGCTGCCTTCTTGGGTATCTGGCTGTGTGGCTCATTTAAGAGGACTTTGAAAAAATCAATTTTTTTCGCAATTTTTTTAATCGCAAAGTCTCTTAGGAAAGTATGTATCTGCCCTTTTTCCCCAACTGTAAATTAGGCACTGTCTACTTCCTAAGTGATTTTCGATTTTATCATTTCATTTTGCTGTGTTGCATAATTAGCGTTCTTCGATAATGAGATGGATAATCTCTGCTTTGATCTTAAGTTTTAGCAGCTCTTTAATGACCTGTACTTCATATTTTGGATCTATCCAAAACACCCCGTTGGCGATTTTTTCGTAATATCAAGAAGAAACAAAAGAAGCGGTGGGGCAAAAAATTCATAGACAGGCGCGATTGGCCAGGGGTATGTATTAAGCTAAAGGGAAAACCGGCATTTTCCCGTCAATAAATTTTTAGCAGGTTTTTGCCACTTTTATGAGCGG
>CAYWNO010000054.1:0-10546 GCA_964459665.1 uncultured Methanosarcinales archaeon | reverse complement strand
AGTTTAAAAATGACCTATATACTGCAGAAGCGACAACTAATTACCGAATTATTCAGAACTAATTTTTTTCTTTGACGCTCTCTAAGAATTCATTGATTGTGTCAACTATTTTTTTCATTGAGTCATTGTTTATGGTGATAGTGTAACCCTGAAGGACGACTTTTAGCTCATTTACGGTGGTCGGCATTATGTCTATTATCTTGTGCGCATGCTGCTCTTTTAGCCTTGGCACGTTAAGCTGCATTATCTTTGCAAAAAGCTCGTCGGCGTTTTTATGGACTGCAACATGGTTTAGGTATTCTTCTGCCTTGTTTGCCCGAAAATTAAGCTCGCTGTCCCTTTTCCTTATCTTTTCGAGCTCTTTCTTTAGCTCGTAAATGCTGATGGGGGTTTCCGAAATAATCTGCGTGTCTGCCATTTTAAGCCCTCTTCAGGTGCACAGGATGGACGACAAGGACTTTTTTCTTGCCTAAATCGTTTATTGTAACTTCGTAGCATCGGCCGCGCTTGCCCTTTACAACTCCGGATTTGCCCATAAAGCGCGGATAATACATCCCTTTCTGCACTGCAGGTTCCGCGCTCAAATAAATCCTATCTCCGGAATTGAATGACTGGAAGTACCTTGTCAGGCTAATCTTGCCTTTTCTTCTTCTTTCTTTAGTAAGCTTGTGCCTTGTCTTTCTCCTTAAGCCGCCTATTCTCTTGACCATTTTTAATTAAAAGAATTAAAGCGATATTTAAATACCTTTGCCTTTATAAAACTTTGAAAACTTCACGCTGGAGTTGTATCTAACATATCCTCGTTGCAATTGTTGTATATCCAGTTAATCACATCTTTCTTTGTTATGGCGGGTTTTGGAGGCGGTGATAGTAAACAAGCGCCGTCTTTGCATCCGTCTGGGCATTTATATTGGTCTATGGTAATGTAATAATTATCAGGGTATCCCGGTTGGCCGCCTTTCGTGCATGAATACTCAAACAAAAGTTTTCCATCTCCGGTTGCGCAGAAATCCGTTTTTGTCCCACCGGAATAAGGATTATTTGAGAATGCAGTTCCCTTTAGATAATAATCAATTCCGCCGTCGGAATCCGTGCATTTGGTTTGAGAGCACAGAGAGCCCGGGTTTACAAGGCATGAGCACGCTGTCCCTTTGGGCTCGCATTCCTTGACTTTAGTTCCATCGGAGCAAGTGTAATATTTAGTGCAGGAATCGGTCGCACAATCCTTCGGGCAAGTTCCTACCGTGCATGGAGCATCACAACGCGGATTTAATTTCGTGCACGGCGGGCAGTAGATATCTTCTCCTTCTTCGCAGACGCCATTGCCGCATGAAGATGATGATTTTACACATTTCTCGGTAAAAATTTTGCAATTAGGCGAGCAGCTTAAATCTCCGCTGGAAAACCCAAAAGACTGGCATGTTTTTCCACCAAAATTGTTTTTATCACAACTTTCTCCTTCATCTACCAAGCCGTTGGCGCATTTTTCATTTTTATTGCAATTAAAAAAGAAGCTTTCAATCTGAAATATCTGGCCTTCCATTAGGCCTTTAATGGTCATTGGGAAATAGCTACCATCACAATCACTGCCCCATCCTAATTTTTGCCCCTTATTGCCGCCAATAGTAACAATACATGACCTTATCCCTTCGCAGTTTCCCTTTTCAGAATAGCACTTTTGCGAAACATTTGAATTTTCAAAAAAACATTTTACTCTTTCACAGATTCCGTTGTTGCCGCATAACTTGCTCCACGATATTTCCCGTGCTGTCGCTTCTGTAACTTTAAGGCTTGAAAGCGGCGGTTCGATAAAACCTCCAGTTTCTGAAAGAACTCTATGGCACATAATGTCACAACTATCATATTGCTGGCCTGTTTCAGGATCAATCAAACAAGCTTGTTGTACGCCATCATAATGGTCTGATGCCCCTAATTTATGCATCATCTCATGAACCATCTCTTTACCATATTGGTCAATAGTTAAAGGAGGGTATAAAGGTATAGATGGATTTGGTGTTTTGATAAATCCAAAATCATACTTACTGGAATAAACAATATTATAAAATTGGATGTCAGTTGCGGCATAATGAAAAATCGTCACAAACTTAGAATTTTTAAGAGAAGGTCGCTTGTTCTCAAGAAATTTTACAACACCTGAATAATTAAGGGGGTTATTAATAGTTCCCTCAAAACTAGTAAGATTACCTTCGCCATTTAACAAATTTTCCGGTAAAAGAACCTGTTCTGTCAAGCAGTTAATTTCAGCATAAGGCTTTTTCTTATTGTAAGTTCCTGCTTGGCTCTCCAACCATGAATCAACAGTAGACCTAACATCGTTGCAGATAAAGCTTACTGCATTGTTAGGCAAAGGGGTCCCTCTGTGTGTAAATACAATAGAGGACTTTGAATAACCCCATTTTTTGAATTGTTTTGATTTTCAGTCTCGACGATGCGCAAATAATAAATTGTTATTTTCAGAGGGTTATTCAAAGTTCTCAATAGTCCATTCTTTCGCTTGAGTTTCTTCAAAAAAAGCTTTGGGATTAGTAGTTAAACACACTTCCTTATAATCCGTGCAGCAGTCTTTGGCAGTAATGCAATAGCTATCGCAATAGCAGTTTGAAATTCCGCTTTTCTTGCCGCAATAATCTGCGCCGCTTGGAGATTTGCAAGTTCCTTCTTTGGCATTGACAAACAAAATTGATGACGAGATTAATAATAAGAAGATTACAGAATAAGCAAAAGCTTTGGTAAATGTCTTTTTTGCTCTTTTTGACATTTTGAATAAATATCCTCGTTTATTGTAATTGTTTTAGACATATTTTTCGCCTATTTTGACTTGCTGCTAACTGAAGCCTCACCTGCAGTCGCATACATTGTATTATCGTTGCAATTGTCATATATCCAGTTAATCACATCTTTCTTTGTTATGGCGGGCTTAGGCGGCGATGATGGCTTTGCACAAGCGCCGTTGGCGCATACGCCACTGCTGCAAGCATTACCATTGCAAGAAGCAGGACAAGAAATTACCTCTTTTTTTATCTCATCATAAGAGCAGTAATACTCAACTACGGAAGCAACTCCGTAGCATGCATCATAATGCATATCATTGTCGCTTGTGTAAGTTTTTCCGGCTACAAACTCATTCTTTCCGCCGTCGGAATCAGTGCATTTTTTCTCGTCATCGCAAATATCCTTTCCGCAGGTTTCACATCCCTGCGGGAATCCAGCCGGGCAAATTTCTCCCTTGCAGCAGATATATGGCTTGCATTTTTCTACATTGCATGTGGGTTTTAGTTCGTTGCAATCTTGAGGGCAGGTTCCCTGTTTAAATGCACAAGGCGCTTTGCATGGGGGATCTGAATCAACGCAAGGCGGGCAATAGCTGTAATCAGCCTCGCCTTCCTCGCAGATGCTGTTGCCGCAGACCGGTTTTTCTGTGCCGGCAATGCCATTTATACAGAAACTGGCTTTTGCTTTTATCAAATTTGGATTTGGGTTAGAGAAATCTGAGACTGCAAATGTACTTTTATCAGATAGGGTATATGTTGCTTTTTTACCCATTAGTTTTGTAGTTTCGCCGTTTATAATGAAATTTGCCTGTTGAAATTCAACAAAATGAAATACAACTTCATAATCAATGTTGTTTACCCTAAAAGTCTTTGTGTCTCCTTGCAGCAAAGAGTTCGAGGATTTGCATATGCTCCCCTCACAAACAATCTTTCCGCACTGATTGCAATCCCCTCCATCATACTTGCAGCCTGAAGGGGGCGCTGCGCATAAGACACATACAGCAGGTTTTGAAGTGCTGGCTGAGCACACTTCCTTATAATCCGTGCAGCAGTCTTTGGCAGTAATGCAATAGCTATCGCAATAGCAGTTTGAAATTCCGCTTTTCTTGCCGCAATAATCTGCGCCGCTTGGATTTGGATTCTTGCAAGTTCCGTCTTTATCGGCATTAACTGATAATATTGATAATGAGAAAAACAATAAGAATACTATTGAATAAGCAAATGCCTTGTTGAATGTCTTTGCCATTTTTGGAATGTTGTTTACCCCTAGTTGATAACTAATATTTAAAAGTTTGTTTTTTTCGTATGTATTAAGCTAAAGGGAAAGCCGGCATTTTCCCGTCAATAAATTTTTAGCAGGTTTTTGCCACTTTTATGAGCGGACATCAACTTGTCAGAGGGATAGTGTTGTTGAGATGGGCATAAAAGTGCAATTTTAGATGCCTATTAATATATAGTTTAGGGATGTAGATGTCCAGTGTCCAGTGATTGATTACCGTATAGAAAATAAGTATAAATATTTCACAACACACGACCACTCTACTTCCCAATCATCTTCCCGAACCTTTCAATATCATTATCAACCATTATGTTAACGAGATCATTGAATTTTGTTTTGGGCTGCCAGCCGAGCTTTTTCTTTGCATAGGATATATCGCCGATAAGCTCGTCAACTTCAGTTGGCCTAAAGTAGTTTGAGTCTACTTTTACAAGAATTTTTCCGCTCTTTGCTTCCGTTCCTTTTTCATTGATTCCCTCGCCTTTCCATGAAATCGTTATGCCTACCCTTGCAAAGGCCTTTTGCGCAAATTCCCTTACGGTGTGGCTTTCCCCTGTCGCTATGACAAAATCCTCGGGCTTTTCCTGCTGGAGCATAAGCCACATGGCCTCGACATATTCTTTTGCATAGCCCCAGTCCCTTCTTGCGTTCAGGTTTCCAAGCTCAAGCATATCATCAATGCCGAGCTTTATCTTTGCGACCTGCTGGGTTATTTTTCTTGAGACGAAATTCTCGCCTCTTCTTTCTGACTCGTGGTTAAAAAGTATCCCGTTGCAGGCAAACATCTTGTAAGCTTCCCGAAAGTTTATTGTTATCCAATGAGAATACAGCTTTGCTATCCCATAAGGGCTTCTTGGGTAAAAGGGTGTTTTTTCGCTTTGCGGCTTTTCACGAACCAGCCCGTAAAGCTCGCTGGTCGAGGCATTGTAAAATCTTACTTTTTCAGTCATCTCGAGATTCTTTATGGCTTCTAGCATCCTTAATGTCCCGAGCGCGTCGGCATTTGCAGTGTATTCCGGCATTTCAAATGATATCTGCACATGGCTTTGGGCTGCAAGGTGGTAAATTTCGGACGGATTTGTGGACTTTAGTATTTTTATTATCGAGCTTGAATCGGTCATGTCGCCGTAGTGCAAAAACATTTTTCCGCTAGTCCTGTAAGAATTGTAAAATCCGCTTAGCCTCTCGCGGTTAAAATAGCTCGACCTTCTGCAGATTCCATGGACTTCGTAGCCTTTCTTTAGCAAAAATTCCGCAAGGTAAGAGCCGTCCTGCCCTGTAACTCCCGTAATCAAGGCAACCTTATTTACGATTTTAGAACACCTATGCTCCTGTAATATTCTATGGCTCTTTTGATGGATTCTTCAAGTGGCACCTTTGGAGCCCATCCGAGCTCCTTTCTTGCCTTTGCCGAATCATATGCCCGAAAGCGGTAATGCCACCTTATGTTTTCAGTGGCTATCGGCGGGTTTTTCATTGACTTCTGCAGAATTTTCGCAAGCATATACATAAGATAGTAAGTTGCCTTGGGGAGCCTTAGCCTTATTTTGGGCTTTTTTAATATGCCTGCAATCAGGTTGTAAAAGTCAAAGAGCCTTATGTACTGGTTGCTTATGAGGTATCTTTCGCCGGCTTTTCCTTTTTTCATCGCAAGCATAAGCCCGTCAACCAGGTCCTCGACAGCAACCGTGCCCCCGCCTCCGGGATAAGTGAACTTGATCCTGCCTTTTGCAATGCTTTTAACTAACCCATACCTTCGCTGGTCAACCTCTCCTGCCCCAATCACATAGCCCGGCAGCACAATCGCTGCGTTCAGCCCTTTTGCCACATAATCAAGGACTTTTTCCTCGCCTAATTTTTTTGACTGCGCATAAAGATTGTCCCAAAAATCCATGCTGTTTTCCTCGCTCATCGGCCTTTCATCATTAAAAAAACCCAACACGGCGCCCGAGCTTGCATAAACTGCTTTCTTTACGCCGCATTTGAGGCAGGCTTTCATAACATTTTCAGTGCCGAGCACGTTTGTGCTGAATATTTCTTCCCTGTCTTTTTGCGCGCTTAAAGTGCATGCCGCCAGATGGTAAACATAATCACAACCCTTTATTGCCTTCAATAAAGAAGCATAGTCCCTTATGTCGCCCTGCATTATTTCTATATCAAGCCCTTCCAAAAAAGGATGGAAAGGGTCTTTTGCATAGACTGCGATCTTATCTTTGCCGCCGTAAAGCTTTTTAACGAGGTTTGAGCCTATGAATCCCGTGCCGCCCGTAACCATTATCTTTTCAGCCATATTGCCCATGCCAAAGTATTGGATTTATATATTTAACGGGTGAAGGGGCATAGTTTAGAGAACTTTAAAAAATTTTAATCTTAGTGATTAAAATTTTTTATGCTGGATTTTTATTTAAATATTCTCTTATTTCCTCAACGTGATTTTGGGGATTTGCCTTGTAGAATATCTTTTCTATTTTTCCTTTTTCATCTATGATAAATGTTGACCTCACAATCCCGTAATAGGATTTCCCCATGAAGCTTTTCAATTCATAGACTCCGTAATCCTTCGATGTAGTTTTATCCGTGTCGCACAGCAGCTTAAACGGCAGGTTGAATTTTTCCGAGAATTTTTTGTGGGAAAGCTCGCCGTCATTGCTCACTCCGAGCACTTCAGCATTCAGATTTTTTAATTCGAAAATGTTGTCCCGAAAATCGCATGCCTCTTTCGTGCAGCCGGAAGTATCATCTCTAGGATAGAAATATAGTATGACTTTTCTGCCCTTGAAATCCGTAAGTTTTACAAGATTGTTTTCCTGATCTTTTAATTCAAAGTAGGGTGCTTTGTCACCTGTTTTTAGGTTTATCATAAAAACCAATTAAATGGAAGTTCACCCGATTTAAATATTTAATGAAAGTATGTATTAAGCTACATGTCGTCGAGGCTTTATAAATAATCACCACCCGCATCACCGTCGAGAGCTTAATACATACTAATGAAACTAACTGATTTTTTGTGCATAAGAGTTTTGAACCGTATTTTGCAGATTAAGTCGAAAGTTATTTAAATTAGGTTAGGATAGGGCTATACGATGGTAACAGCGAATTTAAACCGAAAAATGCTTGATATGCTTAGTCATATTACTTCTAAGTTGGAAAATATAGAAGCTGAAGTTAAGGAAATAAAAGGCGAGATGGGATTAGAAGTTAGACCTGAATACCTAGAAAAATTAAACAATATTAGAAAAGAAAAAGGCATTTCTTTTAAGAATATTGATGAGTTAAGACAAATGATTGAAAAATAAGATGCATTCCCACGAGATCAAGCCCCATCTTAAGAAGGTTATAGAAAAATTATCGAAGAAAGATAAAAGCATGTACTGGCAGGTTCTTAGGAAGATTGATGAAATTATCAAATCTGATAGCATAGACCACTACAAAAATTTGAGACACGATATGAAAGACAGCAAACGTGTGCATATCGGCCATTTCGTGCTGGTATTCAGTTTTAATAAAGCGCAAAATTTAGTGTCTTTTGAAGATTACGAGCATCATGATAGCATTTACAAATAATATAGAGGACTTTGAATAACCCCCTGTATTTATAAAGTAAATGCAGTTTATTTATAAATGGAATAGGGTTATTCAAAACTCTCTATAACCAATAACAATGGAAATTAATCCAACTTTATTAAAAGATACCATTTAATTTAATTCTTTGACACTCTTCTATAAATAATTTTTGTACTACGCCGTTTTGTATGGGTTGCGGCGGATTTATTATTGATTTTTCTGTTTTCTTTGATGAAACATTTTCAATTTATGCAGAAAAATGCTGTATTTCAAGAAAGAGGTTCATTTAAATTCAAAAGCTATAAATTTAATGCGTCCAGTCCAGAACGGCGCCCTTGCCGCCGGTTAGCCACTTGTAGCACTCCAGCGCGGCTTTTGCGCCTTCGCCTGCCGCAATCACAGTCTGCTTGAAAGGCACAGGAGTAATATCTCCGCATGAGAATATTCCCGGATGGGATGTATTTCCCCTCTCGTCAACTATTATCTCCTTTTTTTCATTTACCTTTATGAGGTGCTGCACGAATGAAGTGTCAACGACATATCCTATCTCTATAAATACGCCGTCAACTTTAAGCTCTTTTTTTTCTTTTGAAACTATATTCTCCGCTTCTACGCCCTCTACATTTTTATCGCCAACTACCCTTGTCGGAAGGCTGTTAAGCACAAGCTCAATATGTGCATTTGTCTTTAATTTTTCAATTGTTATCTCGTCTGCCCGAAAGGTATCCCTCCTGTGCACAAGATAAACCTTCCTTGCAATTGTTGCAAGCTCGAGGGCGCCTTCGACGGCAGAATTTCCGCCGCCGATCACCGCAACATCGCGGTTCTTGAATAACGGGGCATCGCAGGTTACGCATGTGCTAACTCCCCTGCCCATGAACTTCTCTTCTCCCTCAATGCCAAGGCTTTTGGGAACTTTGCCATACGCAAGTATCAATGCCCTGCATTCATAGGACTCGCCGTTTGCAAGGCCTATCCTAAAGCCGCCTTCAATCTTCTCGGCCTTGTTTGCTTTGCCCATTATGATTTCTGCGCCAAAGCCCACTGCCTCGCCCTGGAACCTTCGCATCAATTCTATGCCGTGCATGGGGCCGGTTCCCGGGTAATTCTCTATGTGGCTAGTTAAGTTCGTCTGCCCGCCCACGTCTATGCTTATGATTGCGGTTTTGAGCTTCTTTCTGCAGGTATAGATTGCAGCCGTAAGCCCCGCGGCGCCCGCTCCCAAAATAATGACGTCGTACATTATTTTTGGAAAAATCAGATTAACATTAAAAATATTGCTATTTTAAAAAAAATCGATTTTGCAAAAAAATTGATTTTTTAAATATCATACTTTTCATAATGCCTGACTTTCTTTTTATGCAGAAGGTACTGCGCCAATGACTTTATTATATTAAATCCGTAGCTTATGACTTTTACCCTTGAAATCTCATCGCCGTAAAATGTGGGTATCGCAACTTCTTTTATCCTTAGGCCCTTTTCCTTGAACTGTATGAGTATTTCCGTGTCGAAATGAAAGTCATCGGAGCATTTGTTGAATGGTATTTTTTTTAGCGCATCGCAGCTGTATGCCCTGTATCCGGAGTGGAATTCCGTAAGATTCATGCCGAGGAAATAATTTTCCATGAATGTTAGGAACTTATTGCCCAGAAATTTATAAAGAGGCATTCCGCCCTTGAGCGGGTCCCCTATCATCCTCGAGCCAAAGACCATGTCGGCTTTGCCGTCAATTAGCGGCTGGAGGATTTCCCCGAGGCATTCCGGGGCGTATTGCGCATCGCCGTGCAGCATGACAACGATGTCGTGCCCTTTGCTTATGGCGTAGTTATAGCCCTTCTTCTGGTTGCCGCCGTAGCCGAGGTTTTTGGTATTTCGAAAAACATTGAGCTTTCTTATGTTGTTTACATGCTTGTAGCCAAGCGCTGCATAATAGGTGTTGTCATTGCTCGAATCGTCTATGAGAAATATCTCGCTTACTTTTTTGTAGACATTTTTGGGTATTCTCTTTAGAACCTTATCGAAAGTTGTCACGGCCTCGTAAGCTATTATGAATATGGCGATTTTTTTATATTTCATTTCAAGCTGCCTTTTCTTGCGCCCTTAATCAGCACGCTTGCCCTTAGCAAGGAGTCATACGTGCCTGCATCAGTCCAGAATCCCTTGACTATCGAGTAATCTATCATGCCCAGCTTTATGTATTCGTTGTTTACGTCGGTAATTTCCAGCTCGCCGCGGGCCGAGGGCTTTAGCTTTTTTATTATGTCAAAAACCCGATAATCATAAATATACAATCCGGTGATTGCGTGCCTGCTTTTCGGCTTCTTTGGCTTTTCCTCGATGGAAACTATCCTGCCGCCTTTTATTTCGGCGACGCCGAATCTTTTCGCGTCGTTTGTTTTCTTAAGAAAAAGCCTTGCGCCCTCCTTGAACGAGCTTATTTCCTGCGTGAAATCGTCCTCGAAGATATTGTCGCCTAAAATAACAGATATGCTATCGCCGTCGGAAAAGTCTCTTGCAAGCCCAAGCCCCTGCGCAATGCCTCCTGCCTCGTCCTGTATCTCATAGGTAAATGTTGCGCCAAAATTCCTCCCGGAGCCCAGCAGCCTTAGAAAATGCCCCGAGTATTCCGGGCCTGAAACTATGAGTATGTTTTTAATGCCCGCCGACAAAAATTTTTGCAGAGGGTACATAATCATGGGCTTGTCATAAACAGGAAGAAGATGCTTATTTGTAACGTGAGTGAGCAGCCCCAACCTCGTTCCGAATCCTCCCGCTAAGATTACCCCTTTCATAAGTGTTTTTGCAAAGCTTGCACTTATTTATAAAACTTTTTGACGCGTGACGTTATTGAAAAGTTCTCACTTTCGTTCGGGTTGTCATCGTTCGCATCTGGATAATTTTTGGTTATAAG
>CAYWNO010000053.1:0-10595 GCA_964459665.1 uncultured Methanosarcinales archaeon | reverse complement strand
ATGGGAATGTTTAAGAGTTTATAAAATGTTCGAAAATTAAGGAATTATACTATACATAAGAGCTAATAGCCTTGCAGCTCAGATGCATAAAATGAGTGAAGTTGCTGAAATGACTGATGATGTAGAGATGAAAGATGAAGTGAAAAAATTCTATAGTGGCAGTAACCAAGATGATCCTATAAGAACCCTTGTAATAAATAACTTGGATTATAAACTAGCTCAAGGTGAATTACAGAGAGAACTTTCGCAGAATTATGTTGCTGATTCACTTACGCCAAAAGATGGAAAGGGAAAGGTATTAGTGCCTTATAGAGTCTTGACGCTTGAGCAAGGCGTTCTGGGAGTAAGCGCAGATGCAACATTGGCAGTTAGAAGAGACGAACAAGGAAATGTATTTTATGACCAAGGAAAAGTGTAGTCAATACATGGGAGTCTAGAAAGCGACGTGCTAGAAGCGGCCAGAGGATCAATCTTTATGGAAACTGTCAACGAAAAAAACATTGATTTGATGGGTAGACTGCAAACAAAATATGGTGAGGGGTTGTTTAGGCAGCCATTAGTCTTTGCACCGCAAAAATATGATAGAGGACTTTGAATAACCCCCCTGTATTTATAAAGTAAATGCGGTTTATTTATAAATGGAATGGGGTTATTCAAAACTCTCGATAGTATGTAACCAAACTTTCAATTTTATTTATGTTATATGCTTTCTTTAAGATGTCACCTAAAGCAAAACAAGAAAAGTTAGAATACAATCCATTGGTTTATGATATTGGGCAGTACAAGCCACAAGAGTCTAATGAACCTTACTGGAAAGATGTTGGAAATGAAAAGGAGATTTTTAGAACAAGCTTCATGATTCAAAGGCCATTGGTTATTAAGGGCCCTACTGGAACTGGAAAAACTACTTTTACCAGAAGAATGCATTGGGAATTGGCGCAAGAGCTTAAAAATGAGCAGTATGTACCAAAGTACACATTTGACCATCAAACAGGATTATACTTAGAAAATCAAAATAAGAAAAAAGAGAGCCCCTCTTTTCCTCTTTATATTATAAATGGAACCGAGGACACAGAAACTATACATATTCTTGGTGGCATAAACCATACTGGTAAATATATAGGCGGCCCTATGTACCACTGGGCGCATACAGGTGGAATTTTACTCGTAAATGAATTAGCTGAAATAAGAGCCGACGTGCAAACGGTATTTCATGGCCCGCTGGACAAAGACAGAATGATAACAATTCCGGATTTGGAAAGGATTGTAAAACTGCCAGACCATGCCATGATGGTTGGCACATATAACCCCGGTTATCAGGCAAAACTCGAACCATTAAAAATAAGCACTAAACAGCGCTTGCCTGCATTGGAATTTAGGTATCCTGATCCAAAAACAGAAGCAGAAATTATTTACAATGCATCAAAAGTAAGAAACAAGCAGGTTGATTATGAAACTGCTAAAAAATTAGCAGACATCGGGGCTTCAATGAGGGGCCGAGCTGAAAATGAATCTATACTAGCCAGCAGGGAGGGCGTAAGCACTCGTCTGCTTGTAATGGCAGCAGAAATGATTGCCTATGGCTTGGATCCAAAAGAAGCGGCTAAAGCAGCGATTATACAGCCATTAGCCAATAATGATAAAGAGGCAGAGGCTTTGGAAGCTATTGTTCGAATTCATGGCTTTTGATTGAGAAATGAAGGAAGATGAACTTAAAAGAAGAATCAAAGAATTAGTTGGAGTTTTTGAGATAGATGTATTTCTGGATTATCATGCAAAATCTATATCTGCGCAGGATGACAAGATCAAGGGATTACAAAGCATTTTAAAAGATCTGGGCAATAAAAACAAAAGGGTGGTTTATACGTTTTTCTTTAATAATTTTCATGGGATAGACAGTTATGGCAGCCTACCAATAGAAAATTTATCTGTTTTCTTAGAGAGGGCCGTCCAATTAAGTCCAAGAATAAATGTCCTAAGAAGCTTAAAATCATCCGATTATGAGTATAGAGAGTTTTGAATAACCCTATTCCATTTATAAATAAACTGCATTTACTTTATAAATACAGGGGGTTATTCAAAGTCCTCTATATTGTGAACGAGTTTACAGAAGTAATGACCCTCACTCTAGAGATGTATAATCATTGGAAAAATCAAAATATTGGTTTAATCTTTGACAGATTAAGTACCTTCACACGAGATGATGTATCGCATTTCGTGGACAGGTACATAGGGCCAGGCATAATTGAAGGAACTGTAGGAAATTCTCTATATGTAAGCTCTCTGGGTGTATTGGCGAATATGCTGTCTAATCAAGGACTCTCAAATCAGGATATACTTCTTAGAAGCGCTTACAGTCCTCGCACTATTGAGATTGCTGATCGTTTGATTTACATTAACCCGGTTTTAGCGATTGATGATCAAATATTATCATCACTTGAAAATATATGCTATGGCTCCAGAGATGGAAGATTTACACTTTCTCAACAGGAAGAAATGTTTGACTTCTCCTCATTTTCTGATGTTTCTTCAGGAGAAATTGGAGATTATCTTAGCATTATCAATCATAATCCAAACTACGATTTTATCAAGTCATTGAGAAATATTAAATTTAAAGCAGAAAAATTAAAGGAGTCAGTGTCTAAATCAATTGACGCATTAGTGAATGAAGCTATCGGCAGAGATTATTTTAGGTTTGAAGATTTTAGAGGCATGGCCGCTTCAGAAATCGCGCAAGACAATTCCATATCTCAATTTTATAATAATCTTATTAAGAGATTTGGAGATGATAAAGATAATATATTCTCTAATACATTTATCGAGTCTAACTTATTGCCATTATACCTGATGAACAAAACAGGGCTATTGACTTTAGACGGATTACCTCAAACTACATCAGAAATTGGGCTTTCTGGTTATTCTGATGAGGTGCTATATGATCATCTGTTTGATTTGTGGTACATACATTCATTTGGAACTTCATTGGATCCTTATATTGCAAGCAGTACTTACACAATGTTGCCTCAGGATTTAGGATTATTTGGGAGATCTTTGCAGGCTTTGGCTCAAATCAAGAAAGATAGGGGTGCTTTTTATTCTAAGCTAGACTATATTTTAAAGGTATCCCAGATACCTGTAGTTTCAGGAGAAAGTATAATTGAGCAAGGAACCAGACGAAATGTGTTTCTTCAATTTGCCCAAGGATTGTCCAGATCTAATGAATTAGAGTATTTGTTGACAAATTCTCCAAATGAAACAATCGCATCTGTACATAAGTTATTTCAATTGGAAGGGGGCAGTCAAACTGAAAAACTTCTAATGAATGAAAGATTTCTAAATGCTACCAAAGGTTTCTATGATTTGCTTAGCGGCTCTTGCACTCCAGAAACAATATTGGAAGAATACAAAAACCTATTGCATGGAATAGAAGGCATCGCCTCATTGGATGATTTTCAAAACTATTTTAGATTGAATTCGCCCGGGATAAGAGAGATTTTCCTAAAGTACAATTCCCCGGCAACATTTGAAGAGCAGGAGGAGGTAGCGAGGATAATTGCAAAATCTGTCAGCGGAAGAGATTTACAGGTAACAAAGGCTAATTTTAGCAATCTTCTGCAGGAGATTCCTTTGGGGTATGGTTTAAACGTGAACTTGCCATCTGAAATTAATTTGTTTCAGGCAAAACGCGATAATGCGTGGTTCTACAATGTCCTTGCGTGTTTATACGGGGGAATGCATAGGTACGACACCTTTGATTTGGGGCTTGATGAGGTTAGAAGTTTGGCAAAGAGAATAAATAATGAAAAGTCTATCGAAAGCCTCAGTGATTATTTTTCATTGTTCCCTAATTACAGGCTTGCTGAGCTTATTTTTGCAAACTCAGAACAAATAAGGTTATTCTCCCATTTGACAGAAGATTATTCAGGACTAAAAACCCATGTCAGAGATTACTTTCAAGCCAGAAAGGATAAAAGGGATAATATAAGATTCGAACATATATCACAACAAATCTTTTTTGATGTGTATAATAATCTGATGCTTGAGGAAAGAAATGATGAATCTAGCACTGAAAGAAAGTCAATTACAAGTATTCAAGATTTGCTCAATAGTGTCAGATTATCTGATAAGGTGAGTGATTCGCTGAAATTAATAGAGCCAATATATAAATTAATTGAAAGCACTTGTAAAGATTTAGGCGATCCAATACCGGAAAAAAAAGATGGAGCCATTGATAAAAAGATATTGGAAAACCTGCTAAAATCAGCGTCAGGAAAAGATATTCTTGTTTATGAAGTAAGCAGGGAAAGTGCAGGATTTAGGTATGCTGAATTCAACCCGGAAGAACAGGCGATGTCGACAGTTTTTGAAGATGTGGTTCCTTCAAGAAAAAATCCATCAG
Organism: uncultured Methanosarcinales archaeon; assembly: GCA_964459665.1. Classification (GTDB taxonomy): domain Archaea; phylum Nanobdellota; class Nanobdellia; order Woesearchaeales; family GW2011-AR4. Next base: position 6,196 of record CAYWNO010000053.1, on the reverse strand, counting down.
TCGAGAGGATATTAAGCGCAAAGCAATCTGAGCTTGAAGAAGTAAGAAGGCAATTAGAGATATTGGCCCCTAGAGATGTTTATGTTCAAAGAAAACAAATTAATGGAACATTAGACAGGAGAGCATACCGCAGATACAAAGAAGATATAGAAAGCGGTAAAGTTCCAAATCCAAGAATTTTCTATAAGAAAGTTATAGAGCATAGAGATGTAGCCAGTATCTTCGCCATAAACATGAATCGTCAATTAAATAAGCAGATTGATGGTTATACTCCCAGAGCAGCAATCCAGGAATTAATGGCATTATTTTTAGAAGGCTCTAGAAGTTTGGATGACAGAGTTGGAATATACGGTTTTAGTGGCACAGGAAGGGATAATGTTGTGATTAGCGTTTTTAAGGATATTAAAGAACCGTTTACAGAAGAGGTTTATTACAGATTAGGTTTTTTTGGCGGGCAAAACTACAATAGAAATGGCGCAGCTTATAGGCATTTTACCGGAAAATTAAATGACGTTCCGGAAAGAAATAAATTTTTTATTGAACTTGGAGCATCTTATGTCCCTTTTGATGTAGGTTACAGAGGAGAGACAGCTATAAAAGATTCATCCCAAGCCATTGCTGCTATGAAGCTTAATGGGATACAGCCATTTTGTATAAGCTTTGCCATAGATAAAGAATCTAAAGAAAATCTTGAAAATGTTTTTGGAAAGGGAAACTATGCTATTAGCACTCCTGCAAGTGTGTACAGGGATTTGACCAAACTTTATTCACAAATGACACGCTGATTATTCATTCAAACTCAACTTCTCCATTGAGGTAAACCCCCTTGTGCAGCTTTACGGGCCGCCAGTCGTCAATGACTAATTGCGCATTCAGCCATTCTGCAAGCTCTTTTGCGTTGCCGATAGTTGCGCTCAATGCTATGATTTGGGCATTCTTGAGAAGCTGCTTTAATATTGTGAGCAGGATTTCAAGGGTGGGCCCCCTCCCCACATCATTAAGAAGATGAACCTCGTCAACAATTATGGTTGAAATCAAGCTTACCCATGAGGCATTGTGCCTTAGAACAGAGTCCATCTTCTCGACAGTTAGGATTAGAACGTCATACTTCTCGAACCATTCATCTGCCGAATCCAATTCTCCCGTGCTGATTGCAACCTTAAAGCCGCTGTCCTTGAATAAAGCCTTGTATTCGCGGTATTTTTCGCTCGCGAGCGCCCTTAAAGGCACAAGGTAGAGCGCTTTTGAGCCTTCATTTTTGCTCAGGCTTCTTGCTATTGCAAAAGTTGCTATGGCGGTCTTGCCGCTGCCCGTAGGAGTGCAAACCAACATATTTTTTCCTTCCAGCAGCCCCTGATTTACGGCCTTGACTTGTGCGCTGTTCAAGCTTGTTATTTTCTGCCCTTTGAAATAATCAACTGCAAAATCAGGAACTCCGAGCTTATTCAATTCTTCGATGTTCATAAAATATCTCTCTTGAGCGCTTTGAAGCGCTCTTGTAAATTTTCTCCATAACTGCGTTAAAATCATTATTCGAAACCCAAAATTTTGGAATTCCGAGCCTTTTTATAATGCTCATTTCCACTTCCGGCTCCTCCACTTTGATTACAATTTTTTCATCAGAGCTAAAGCTAAAAAAGTTCTTCATTTTTTCTTCCTTGAATGCAATGGCTTTTTGTATTTTGATTTTTTAATTGTTTTCTTATGCTTTGATTGCAAACTCTTCTCTTTAGTTAAGTCTGCTGCATGCTCTTCTCTATCTACTATTCCAAGTTTTGTAAGCAGCTCATTTTTATCCATGCCCTTGATCTTAAAAAGTATCATCGGGTCATAGTCTATTTCATCTGCCATTGTATAAAAGACCGCCGCTATGTGCTTGCACGGATTTGCATAATCAGGGCAGCTGCAGTCAGCATTGAAAGATTTCGGTATAAAAGCAAATCCCGTAATCTTGTCAACATTTTCCGGAAGTTCATTATTCAATAGGCTGCTTAAAACAATTGGAGTTTCGCCCAGTTTATTGATAATAATCCCCCAATCCTTGTTGCTATGGACCTTAAAATTAACTTTAACCTTATAATTTCCCATTGAGCCTTTTACAGTTGCAATGATTCTGCCGGCATCAACTTTGAAATTACTGACCATATCCGCCCTTGCATATGCCCTTCCTCTCGACATTCTTTGATCATGCTCATACTTTGAGAGCATATCAATCCATTTCTTGCCCCACCATGTTGCTCCAAATTTTTTCCCCGCCTTGCCGGGCTTTGGTTTTGGCCGCGGAGCAGCCTTTGGAAAATCATAATACCATCCACTCATTTTCATACCTCCAGATGCTCTTTTCTTAAACTAAAAAGCTCTTTTAATTGCTCATTGCTCATCTCTGTTATGGATGATTCCCCTTTTGAAAGCAAAGAGTCTGAAAGGTTAAGTTTCCTTTCTATCATCTCATCAATTCTTTCTTCAACAGTTCCGGTAGTTATAAATTTATAAACAAAAACATCTTTTCTCTGCCCTATCCTAAACGACCTGTCAGTAGCTTGATTTTCAACCGCGGGATTCCACCATCTGTCAAAATGAATAACATGGTTGGCTCTTGTAAGATTAATGCCAAGGCCGCCTGCCTTTAAAGACAATATAAATATTTTTGGGGAGCTTTTATCCTCTGATTGGAAAAAATCTATCAACTTGTCCCTCACTTTCCTATTTTGCTGCCCATGCAGGAAACAAGCAGGAGTGTCAAAATAATCCTCAATATCCTTTTTAAGCAAATCGCCCATCTCTTTATACTGCGTAAATATAAGGCATTTTTCATTGTTCTGCAATATAACCTCAACAATGTCCCTGAGCCTTGCGACTTTTCCTGATCTGTCAAAAAGTTTTGCAGAATCCTTCAAATAGTTGGATGGGTGGTTGCATACCTGCTTTAGCTTTATCAATGTTGCCATTATCAAAGCCCTTCTGTTATTGTCCTCTTTTTTTATTTGAGCCAATGAATCATCAACAATTGCCTGATATAAGCTTGCCTGCTCTTTTGTAAGGGCGCAGTACTCCTTGATTTCTGTTTTGAGCGGCAGGTCGTTTATTATATCCTTATCAGTCTTCAGCCTGCGCAGTATAAAGGGGCTTATTATTTTCCTCAACAAATTTGTTTTATAAGCGTCATTTAGTATCTCTATGGGTTCAGCAAAGTTCTTTTTAAATGTTTTCCAATCAGATAAGAATCCGGGATTGGTAAAATTCATTATAGACCACAGTTCGGAAAGCCTGTTTTCCACGGGCGTGCCTGACAAGCAAAAGCGGTTTTTGCTTTTAAGCTTATGAATGCTGGCAGCCTGTTTTGTATAGGGGTTTTTTATGCTCTGCGCTTCGTCAAGCACTATGGTATCCCATTCTATTTCACTAAGCATCCATTCATCCTTTCTTGCTGTCGCATAACTTGATAAAACTAAATCAATTCGTCCAATTTCTTTTTTAAAGGCATCATCAGCGGCTCTTTTTAAGCCATGATGTGTATATGTCTTCAAGCCGGGTGAAAATCTTTTAAGCTCCTTCTGCCAATTTCCCAGCACAGATGCAGGGCATATAACAAGCGAAGGCTTTTCTGAAGATGCCAATAGGTATGCAATAGTCTGGATTGTTTTGCCAAGCCCCATATCATCAGCTAATATGCCTCCAAAACCTAAATTTCTTAAAAACAGCATCCATGAAAATCCGTCTTTCTGATAAGCTCTTAATTCGCCACAAAGAGATTTTGGAGCGTCAATTTCCCTTATTTTCTCAAAATTGAAAAGCCCCTCCATTTCTGCCTTAAATCTTTGCGGCAGGATTACGTCATCTATCTCGAATCCTGCCCAATCGGAATTGTTTATAGCCAATGTGTCTGCTATGGACATCTTTTTCTTTTTTTCAAAATAATCAATAACCTTCTTTATGTCTTTTTCATTGACCTCAACCCATTTGTCCTTTACTTTTACAAGTTTCTCTTTTTGCCTGCTTAAATTATAGAAATCTTCTGCTGATAAGGTTATATCGCCTATTGCAACAGAGTAATCAAAATCAAATAGCGCCCTTCCCAGCATGCCTGTCCCTTCAATCTTAAACTTGCCGGAATCTTTGAAGTTAATCCTGATTTTGGTATTATTTAATTTTGCATAGGTTATTTTTGGAATCTGGACAACAAAACCTAAATCCTTTAAAAGAAAAGAGTCGTTTGCAACGAATTCCATAGCCTCGTCATTGCTAAGAGCGATTTTGTGCGGCTTATGGTTGTATAATGATTTCTCAACGGGCTTTGAGACTTTTGCGGCTGTCCCTAAATCCTTCAATAAATGAAGCTTTATGTTTTGGATCGGCATCTTGTTGGCATCGTGCCATATTTCATCCAGCCCTATTATCAGGCTGCGGTCTTTTTTTGACTGTAAATTAAACACTAGCTCCCAGTCCTTTTCTTCAGCAGGCTCCTGAAGCTTAAAAAGCATATTGTATTCCAGATTAAGATTAACTTTGCGCTTGATAAGCCATTGCTCTAAACCTTCCTCAATATCTTGCGCTATTTTTAAACTTGAATTCCTGCCAAAAAGCCCTAGAACCCACTTATCTGAATCAGTTTCATTCTTAAGATTTATATTAATGTTGGCAATTGATATTGATATTATTATGTTGACGAAATACTCTAAAGAGCTTCTTACAACATCTTCAATTTTATCAGACACCCTTGGCTTTATGGATAATGGGGCTTTTTTTACCAACCGCTGAAATATTTCAAAATCGTCTATATTATCCAGATTAGGGAGAAAATAACTTTGCCTATGACTATGGTAGGGTATGAATCTTTGGCGTGAAACGAGTGAGAAAGCAAATTTAAGGCACATCCTGAATAGTTCATATGAGTCTCCAAATAATATTCCGTGCTTTTTTTCTTGATGGATAAAACCATAGACAATTGATTTTTCATCAATCTCTATTCCTGGAACTGGAAATTTTTTAGCGAAAACTTCTTTAACATCAAATTGATTGTAGAATAACTCCATTGAAGATGGAACAAGAAGAACATCACCTGCGGCAAACATTTCAATCTCGTAAGTTTTTTTATCTGTCTTTTTTGAGCAGAACAAATCTTTGCATATATTTTCCAGCCTGCCTATTGGCGTTAAAACTTCATCCGTGTGAGAAGAAAATCCCCATATAAAGAGCTTATTTTTTATAAATACTGCCTGCAGTTCGTCCATGTTTATAAAAAATTTCAGTATTTCAGAACTTTTAACCCAAGAATTTTAGCATAATGCTTGTCTCTTGTGATTACTTTCTCGCCATGCGCACGCGCGATAGCGGCAATCATTATGTCTTCTGTATCTATGGCCTGATTTTTTCTCATCAGCTCGGCTTCAATTTCACCTGCATCCTTTGCGCTTTTTTCATCAAGGTCAAATATCTCCAAAGACTGAATCAATTCATTGATTTTTTCTTTTTCCTCATTTGACGCTTTTGCCATGCATGCGCCTAACCATAATTCCATAATCGAAGGGGTTGCCACCGCAAGAGTTTCCTCATGCCTGTCTAATTCGTCTTTGAGACCGTGAATTTCACTCTTGCCCCTCAAAAGATCCACGAGAAAAGTTGTATCAAGGCACGCCATATTACGCCCCGCTGAATGCGTCTATTACGCCGCTTATTCTATTTTTATGCGCCTCGTTGCGCTTTTTCCTCATCTTGAAAATTTCCTTTTCGATCCGCTCGCCTGTTTTTTTGCTTAATGTCCCATAAAACGAGCTTAATGGCCTGCGTTTTGCTATGCGCATAATTGTTTCGCTAAAGCTCTCCCTGGGCGCCTGAAGCGATTTGAGCGCCTCGTATGCGCTTTCTTTTATAGTGATTGTCTTAACTGCCATATTTAAGTTTGACTATGTTTAAATATTTAAACTTTTCTATGTTCAAATAGGTAATAAAATAATTACTTATGAGTAGTTATAAAATGGAAAGGTTTATAAAGAGAGGTTATATCTCACTTACAATGGACAGTTCAAGCTATGCAACAGGTTACGGAAATGATTGGAAAAGCTCAGCGCGAGAATCGCTTGGTAGAGCTATTTTAGCGCCTGAAAGTAAAAGTGTATTGGCACAAATTATGAAAGCTGATAATTTTAGGTATTGTATCATTTAAGATACTTTAATTTTGTAGTGCAGTAGATTTCCC
>CAYWNO010000052.1:4573-10998 GCA_964459665.1 uncultured Methanosarcinales archaeon | reverse complement strand
ATTTTCAGAAATATTGAATAGTTATGTGTTTGTTAAAAACGCAAAAGTTTAGGTGGATTTGGCGCGTAGAAATCCCAGAAAAGTATAGAAAAGTTTTCTATAAGATATATTTCAGAACCTCCCTCAAATCCTTTTTCTCAATGAGCACGTCAGCTGCATTCTTTAATTCGTCGTTACGGCAGTTGAATGCAATTGCGAGCCCGGCTTTTTGCATCGCCTTAAGGTCGTTTATGTAATCGCCGATAAAAACGCATTCTTTCAGGCTTATGCCCTCCTTGTCCGCGATTTTTTCCATTGCCAATGCCTTTGCGTCCATGTCGAATTCCGTAGCTTCCATGCCGCTTATGCGCCCGTCTTTTCCGAAATGTACCTTGCTGATAAATACGTCGTCGAAAAAATCCATGTAATCTGGTATGAACCTTTCCAGCAGCACATTCAATGAGCCGGATATTATGGCGAGCTTAAATCCGCGGCTCTTGAGATCCTTTAAAGTTTCCATGGCACCTTCCATGAGCTTTAGATTGTCCAATGCAATGAAAAAATCCTCTTTTTTTGCGTCTTTTTCTTTCCATAGATTTATGTCATGCTCAGCCCACTGCATGTAGCTGATCTTTCCGCTGAAGAACGCATTTCTCGCATCTTCTCTTTTGTGGGCGTCGGTTTGGAAATAGTCGTGAAATACCTGCCACGAGAATGTTACATTGTCTATCAAAGTCCCGTCAACGTCAAAGCACACCAGTTTGTATTTGGACAATCTATTTTTGAAATTCGTCTTTCATGTCGTAGAATATTTGGCAGAATTTTCCTGTAGCTATTGCAAGCTCTTTCTTGCCTTTTTTTGTAAGCCTGTATTTTTTTGCCTTGCCGCCGTTCTTTATCTCCTCTATGAATCCGCTTTCATTGAGGGATTTTAGCACCGGATAAATCGTTCCCGGGCTTGGCTTTGTGCCTTTCCTTTTTTTTAACTCCTGCCCTATGTCCTCGCCGGACATATTTTTTTTGCTTATCAGCCTTAAAACTATGAAGCTCAAGAATCCTTTCATCTCGCAGCATTGCCCCATGCGCATCCAAAATATCCCCTAGTATTTAAACTTTTTATTTTTAACAACGGGATGAACTATCGTGTAACCGATAAATTTAAATATAAGCTATGCCTACATATCGTGTAACCGATATTGAGATAATTGAAAAATTCACTCAAAAGCGAATTTTTCAAAGTTCTCTATATGAAAACGGAGGTAACAAAAATGCACAAAGAAGACTGTTGTGAGGAAAGCTGCAAGTCAGGATGCGGCAGCGATTGCTCCTGCGGCAATGAAGGCTGCTGCAAGGAAGAAATGAGCAAAGGCGAAATGTTCATGGACATGGCAAATGAAGCATGGCATGAGCTTATGAAAGAAAAAATGAAGCATGCCTATGAGAAGGCAATCGGCGAGAAGATGAGCAAGGCTGCCGCGGTGAGCGTCGAGGCATGCATGGCTTACTGGAGCCAGAAGATGAAAAACGAGGCATCGTGCGCCGAGTTCGAGGATAAGATTCGGAAAGCAATGATGTAGGTGATGTTTAAGATAAATTTGAAAAAATCGATTTTTTCAAATTTATCTATTTTTTAGCCGATGATGGACATGGATTGTAAAAAAAAGCTAAACAAAGCAAAGACTTTTGCAGACATATTCGAAATAGTAAAAGATTTGGTCATGGAATTTCTTGGAGCAGAGCAGGCTGGATTATTGGTCGGAGTTACTGATTTAGGCGCTAACTCGCAGGGATTCATAGGCGCCTTTTATTCCCTAAATGCAAACATGATAGTCATAAACAAAAGGCCTCTTGCAAGGCTGCTTCAAACAAACCCTTCAATGTACAATTATTATCTCTTTCACGTTATGCTGCACGAGTACATACATTCAATAGGCTCTTATGGCGAAGAGCAGACAAGAAAGCTTGTTTATGAGATGAGCAGCAATTATTTCGGAGAAGGGCATCCGGTTACGCAGCTTGCTTCTAACATAGAAAAGTTCATCCCGAACCTGGCATACCCTTCGCAGGAGCTGCAGCCGCCCGAAGACCTTGATATTGAGTTTGTTAAAGGAATCGACAGGAAAAACATAAATTATATAAACTAATTTTAAAAATCAATTTTTTTAGGAAAAATTGATTTTTTATATTTAAGATGGATTTGCCGTGGGGAGATGAAAGGACAAAGAAGTTTGTAACGAACGTAGGATTGATTACAAGCAACGGCCCTTACGGCTATGATATAATGGCTGCCGAGTGGACGCACCATGTTTCTTATTCTCCCGGAATGATTGCCGTCTGCATAAATTCAAAATCCGCAACGAATGCAAACATAAAAAGAACAAAAGAATTCGGAGTTGGCTTATGCGCCTTCGACCAAAATGTATTGTCAAGCGTTGCAGGCGGCAGCTCCGGAAAGAATGTAAATAAAATTGAGGCTTTGAAAGAGCTTGGATTTGAATTTTTCAAGGCAAAGAAAATAAACGTATTGATGGCAGAAGGCGCCGCCATGAATGCAGAATGCAGGCTCCATAAAAAAATCGAGCTTGGAAGCTACACTGCATTTGTAGGCGAGGTTGTCTGGCTCTATCCTGGAAACGAAAAGGAGCCTCTTGTGTACCATGGCCAGAAATACTTCAAGCTAGGCGAAATCATGCAAAAGCCCAGCCAAGGCGAGATGGACAGGATAAAAAGCATTGTCGAAAAGCACGGCAGGGAAGGCGTGAAAAAATAAATCCCATAGATAAATTTATATATATACGCATTAATTAAAAAATTGAGGACTTTAATAAAGAGGTGTTAGATTGAAAGCCAATGATTTTAAAAAAATCCATCGTAAAGCGATGATTTTTTTTGCATTCATTTTATTCTTGTCATCTGTTGTCAATGCAGCAGAAGTCAGCCATCCTGCAGGGGAAATCAAAGCAGGAACTTTCGGCGCCGGAAATTATGCAATTACAAACAATAATGAAGTAGATTTAACTTTAATCAATACAGAAAGCGACGCAAGGCAGTGGGCATTAGTTTCAGCAGGCTCGATCGGTGGCATTGACAAGGGGAAGTTTTCTATTTATGATAAGACTGTAGACAAGAGCAGGCTTGTAATAGATACTGATGGGAATGTTGGAATTGGGACGACAAAACCCGGCGCAAACTTAGAAGTCGCAGGCAATATAAAGATTGCAGACGGAACGCAAGGAACAGGAAAAGTGCTGACCTCTGATGCGAATGGCTTGGCGAGTTGGAAGGCTCCGAGCGGCGGAGGTCCATCTGGATGCTTTATGTCCCAGTGGAATGTCGGAAATCCTTCAAGCTCCATATTCTCAGTCGGAAATAACGACAAAGTGGCTTTTGAAGGGAAAGGAGCAACTTCTGTATCATTTGATGCTGATAAGAAGAAAGTGGTTATTTCAAGCGGAGCAGTCACAGGTTTTTGGGCACAAGACGGGAGTGATATTTCTAATACAAATAGCGGCAATGTAGGGATAGGAGCAAGCCCTGCTGCTGCAAATAAGCTGGATGTAGCCGGAAAAATTCACGCAACCGGGGATGTATGCACGGATGCAAGCGGAGGAAAATGCTTAAGCTCTTCTGGCGGCGATAGTTTTTGGTCAAAATCAGGTGATGATATTCGGAATACAAATTCCGGAAGAGTCTGGATGCAAACCCTATCGTCCGGTTATGTGGAGACCAATGCCATTGTATCTTCAGTTCCTACTGGAAGTATGTATCTTATGATGAATCCGGGCAATGACTTCGGCATTCGGATTCCGAGCGGGAACATAATAGAAATTGGCAGTTCTGCCAGTAACTATAAGATTAAATTCTTTGCAGATATAGAGGCGAAAGCCAACGCTTTCAAGCCCGGAGGGGGATCTTGGGCAGATTCATCTGACATTCGACTCAAAAAAAATATCAAGCCCTTGCAGGGCAGTTTGGACAAATTGCTCCAGCTTCGCGGGGTTAATTATGAGTGGAAGGAACCGGAGAAACAAGGGAATTTAACAGGCACTCAAATAGGAATGATAGGGCAGGACGTGGAAAAGGTTTTTCCGGAATGGGTGGGAACGGATTTAGGAGGATACAAGACACTTGGATTTAGGGGATTTGAGGCTTTAACAGTCGAGTCCTTAAGAGAATTGAAAAATGAAAACGAAATGTTAAAAGCAAGGATTGAAATATTGGAAGGAAAACTTAATAATACCAAATGATGAGCAAATTAAAAAGAGGTTTTTGTAATGGATAGAAAAAAAGAGAATCACAATTTAGAGTCTTTAAACAGTTCTTTATGCAGTTCATCAGTGTTCAATACCTTAATTGTATCTTGCTGTTTAAGCATTCCTTCATTAACTTTCCTTCCAAGCTCTAATGCATCCTTTTCAGTTAATTTGCTCTTAGACGCTAATGACTCGAGAACTGCCCTCTGTAATTCCTTAGACCTAGAGAGATGTGATTCAAATACTCTTAACTTAATAGCCTCCACTGCTATCTCTGACCAATTCTCTGGCAATCTTTCCATTTCCTTTTCCAGCCTATCTGGAATTTCTATCTTCAGCTCAGCCATTTTATCATTACAAAATGCTGAAAAGAAAAGCAACTATTTAAATATTGCTGTAACTTAATTTCAAATAATGAGCAAATTAAAAAGAGGTGCAAGGTTGAAAACCAATGAATTTAAAAAAATTCAATGCTTTGCTGTGAATTTTTTTGTGATATTTTTATTGTTTGCTGTTAATGAAGCAGCAGCAACATCCCATTGCAGCCCGAGCACCTATGGCATTCCCACAGGCGTTGATGGCCAGACGATACGCAACAATGGAGGGGCTTGGGTTGCAACGAGCAGCCTATACAATGACGGCACTAACATAGGCATTGGAACTGTATTGCCGTCGTCAGCATTAGAAGTGCAAAATACGGCAAATTCTGTCATTTCCATAGATTCAGGCGCAAATAGATTCTCGGCTGTTGATTTTTATGAATCCAATACAAACAAATGGGGCATTGGAAAAGATAATGTAAATGACTTTTATATTGACCAGTTTGGCGTGGGCAGAAGGCTGACAATAAATTCTGCCAGTGGAAATGTTGGGATTGGGACGGCGACCACAAATGGAAGGCTAGATGTAAAGGGGTTGGGCAGCACAAGCGACACTTACGGGCTTGGCATCAGAAACAGCGCAGACCAATATTCTCTTATAGTAAGAGATGACGGCGCTGTTGGAATTGGGGCAATTCCTTCACTGGGCTTAAAGCTCGATGTCGAGGGAAAAGTAGGCGCAACGGCTTATTGCGATGAGAATGGTAATAATTGCAAGAGTCTAACTGAGTTAACAAAAACAGAAAACAATTTCTTTTTGCTGAGCAATAAGGAGTATAACGGCAATTTATTAAAATATGCCAAAGATAATTTAGGATATAAAGAAAATGACGGATTGCAGGCAGCAGATGTAATATGCCTAAATGAAGTCAATACATATAATTGGAAGGGAAAGCCTCCAAAAGTGTTTGACCAAAGTGAGGTTAAAGCATTCCTTTGCGGGGGATCAGAATGCAGGACATTAAATTCAAACACCAAATACACAATGGGAAGATTAAATTTTGTAACTGTAGGCGGATACCAATTTACTACAGACACTGAAGGGAGCGGTCCTAATGACAGAAAAGTATGGGCTTTGCCAGATGCATTTGGTACCTTAACTAACTATTGGATGGGAAGATTGGCTAAAGATGCCGGTGCCCCAGATCCTTATTCGTCGGAAGTATGGTCAAATAGAGTAGGTTCTAATTGTGGAAGATGGACTGTTGACACTCCCGGATTACCAAGGGGCCATATTGGACGGTCATTTGCTAAAGGAGTTTTCGGTTCTGATAACTGGATGAGATGGTACCTGGCTTCTGAACCTGAGGAGCTTGGGCAAGAATGTAACATTAACGGTAATATCATCTGCGTAGTCGGGGACAGTGGCGCGACAACTTCTGTCCAATCCAGCGGCTGGGTTGATGACGGCAGTGTCGTGAGATTAGCTACAAGTGCAGATATAGTGGGTATCGGAACAATATCTCCATCAGCAGGCTTAAAGCTTGACGTCGAAGGAAAGGTCGGCGCAAAGGCTTATTGCGATGAAAGCGGGACTGATTGTATAAGCACGAGCCAGTTGTTGGAAACAGTTAGTGAAGTAGAACCTAGACCTTCTACAGGTATATCGTGGGTTTATGGTTTTACCAGAACAGGCATTGATGAATGCAGATTAAGAGGTTTTGGTGCATGTAAAGAGGAATATAATTCCCTTGGTCAAAGTACTACTTGTGGAGCGCCTCTAACTGTTGGTTCTGCTATATGCAGTGGAGAGGGCGAAGGTATATCGTGGGTTTATGGTTTTACCAGAACAGGCATTGATGAATGCAGATTA
>CAYWNO010000052.1:4122-4473 GCA_964459665.1 uncultured Methanosarcinales archaeon | reverse complement strand
TAAAGAGGAATATAATTCCCTTGGTCAAAGTACTACTTGTGGAGCGCCTCTAACTTTTGGTTCTGCTATATGTGAGAGTAATCTATTAAATAACATTATTGCAATTTCTAGCATTGCAGGAGGCGTGCTTACCGGCGGCAGCGAATGCCTGAGCCAAAGAGTTGGAGTATGCAAGCAGGCTTATGATAGTTGGGGTAATCTAAAATCCTGTGATACCCGTTATAATGAAGGAGCAGTGTATGCTATGTGCAACAGGCCTTCATCAACCTCGAAGCTTATTACAATTTCTAGCATTTCAGGAGGCGTGCTTACCGGCGGCAGCGAATGCCTGAGCCAAAGAGTTGGAGTATG
>CAYWNO010000052.1:0-4022 GCA_964459665.1 uncultured Methanosarcinales archaeon | reverse complement strand
GGGGTAATCTAAAATCCTGTGATACCCGTTATAATGAAGGAGCAGTGTATGCTATCTGCGAAAAAGCTTAAAAGAAAGCGTTAGAGTAAAAATCATTGTATAAAAATTAAAAAAAGAAAATCAGGAAAAAATATTATATCCCATGAACAACTCAACCAAACAACATCAAAAAAAAATTAAAACTTTCATCATTAAATTTTTTTAAAGTCAAGAATTATGTTTTTGTCAAAAACCGTAATTTACAATAATTTATGGCGGTTTTTGAGCAATCAAAATTCATAGAGATGGTGATGTAATATGAAGACTTTTACAGCGGTTATTCAGAAGGATGAGGATATGTATGTAGCCAAATGCTCTGAAGTTGGCACGGTAAGCCAAGGCTCTACAATAGATGAAGCTATAGCTAATCTGAAGGAAGCTACAGAGCTTTATCTGGAGGAGTTTCCATTAAAAGAGACAAAGCATCCAATCCTCACAACATTTGAGGTAGCTTAAATTGCTCAGGAAAATTTCTGGCAAGGAATGTGTTAAAATTCTTTGCAATAAGTTTGGCTTTAAGATAAAGCGGCAGCGAGGGAGCCATATTATTTTGCGTAAAGAGACAATAGAAGGTGCAATAGGCACAGTTGTCCCAAATCATAAGGAGCTTAAGATAGGTACACTCAAAGGAGTACTTGAACTTGCGAAAATAAATGAAGAGGATTTTGAGAAATATCAATAATCAGAAATCAAGAACCAATAGAACCCTGCCGACATTTTCGGAATGCGATGCTGTAACTGCCGCAATTGGGACAAAGAGGAAGAAAATTAATAAAAAGCAAATTATAAATATATAAAGGAATTTTTAGTGATTGGTGATGCAAAATGGAAGCCAAAAGCCGACTAAATATTTTGAAAAAGAAGATAATACCAATATTAAAAAAAAACCACGTAGTCAGAGCTGGAATTTTTGGCTCTTACGCTACAGGGGAAGCAAAGAAAAAAAGTGATATAGACATTTTAGTCGAAATAAAAAAAAACATTAGTTTGCTTGACTTAATCGGGATAGAATTGGCTCTAAAAAAAAGGTTAAATAAAAAAGTAGACTTGGTAGAATACAACTCCATCCATATTCTTTTGAAAGATAGGATTCTAAAAGAAGAAGTAAGAATAATATGAAAAAAGATACAATAGTTTTCATTAAGCATATCTTAGAGAGTATTGAGGACATTGAAAAATTTTCCGATGGGCTTTCTAATGCCCAATTTTTAAAAGATGAATTAAGGCAAAATGCCATTATAAGAAAATTAGAAATAACAGGAGAAGCTGCAAAAAATATACCCACATCTTTCAGAAATAAGTATCCCTTAATCGAATGGAAAAGAATAGCCGGCTTAAGAGATAAACTAATCCACAATTACTTTGGAGTAAATTTAGAAAGGGTTTGGAATATTATCAAAAAAGATATTCCGGATTTAAAGAAAAAAATAAAAGCAATTCTTAAAGATTTTCATTAACAACTCAATCAAACAACATAAAAAAAATTTAACGCTTTCAGCATTATAGCAAAAGACACAAGTTTTTAGACAATGAGTAATGTATTTTGCTTATTACGAACGGACAACAATCGTATAATTATTTTTGTCCGTGAGTATAAATTTTTTTAAAGTAAAATTGAAACAACAATACAGCCGCAAAATCATAAAAATCTGACCACTCTGGACTACGCTTCGCTTCGTCCAGAGTTTGCTCGCCCTTCGGACTCGGGTCAGATTTTTAGGATGCCAAAAATAGAAAACTCATCAAATTTAAATTTGAAGGATACTCTGGATTTCACTTCGTTACATCCAGAGTTTTCTATTTTTGTGCATAAAATGATTAAAAAAAGATTAAATTATTTAAGTCAATTTCCGGATAAATTTGGTATTCAGGTTTTCCAAATATTACCGCTATACTCAAGGAAAAAATTTTGGAAGAGGGTAAGATTTTATATTCCGCTAACATGGAAAAAATTTATGAGCTTGCATATGAAACAATAAAGCATTATAATTTGTTTGAGCCTCATTACAAGGACTATATAGAAGCAAAAAGATGACAAAAAGGATAAGAAAAGAGGAAATCAAGCAAAAATTAAGGAAGATAGACGACTCTGTACAACCTTTTTCTTTTAACAAAGAAAAAGCTTGACCAAAAAGAAACACGCCACAGGCGTGGTGGGCAAGCCCACAGAAAGGGCATAAAGCCCCGAGTGAAGAAATAGGAAAATTTTAAATAAATAAGAAAAATGTCAAACACTTCAAAACTCATATTGATTATAAAGAGGCATAAACTTTTAAATCCTATTTTTTCCATTTTGGCGGCAATAATCTTTATAAGTATATTGGCGACTATTTCTAATGCTTCCACCTTAAAAAGTAAGTATTTTTCTAAGGATATTGATGCTTTAGATATTGCAGAGGGAAAAATAACGGTAACTTTACCAGGCACATTTGGTTTTCCCGAGAGAGATATAAAATGGAGGATAATTAATGCTTTCCGAATGACTGGACACGAATTGGATGGAATCCCTTTTGGAACAGTAATTGATTCAAATAAAATTATTCAACTAGATTCCGACCTTAGTGAAATGGAAAAAGTTATTTCTGCCAAGGCTTCAAAACTTCCTTTTTATAAAGATATATCTGGCCCTGATTTTAAAGATAACCTACCGCAGGAGTTTGCTGCCTATATGTATGCCACTATATTTGACTTGTATAATGCAGGAAATCCGAAATATCAACTTTATACCTCAGATTGCTTATTTGCGAGCCATATTATTTTCATGTGTGGTCCACTTGTAGATTCAACTACAGAAAATGGAATGAAATGCAGAACCACTCTTAATCCAAAAAAGATGCCTTTAGTCATTCAAACTCCAGAGCTATTTGGTTTTAATAATCGGAGGGATGCTATTTTAGCAAATGAATTACCCCCAGATCCTACTCCCTCTACATACAGATATTTAGGGACAGTAGTTCATGAATTTGCTCATGATATGGATAAGAGATTTCAAGGCGTAATTCCTATTATGGTAGGTTTCCCTCAAAATAACTTTTTCCGAAAAGATACATGCACAGGCGGATTTATGGATTTTCAAAAAGAAGGCACTCCATTTGTTTCCAATGATCCACCGGGAAGCCAAGATGTTAGGGACTTTGTAAGCGAGTATGCATCTGGCTTGATACAACCGAATAAGATTTACCTTGATCATGAAGATGGGGCTGAATCAGTAGAGGCGTATATACTTACACCAGAATATTTTAGATTTAGGATGAAGGATAGTGATGTCTTAAGAGCAAAATATGATTACATCAAAAATAATTTCTTTGGAGGTATTGAATTTGAAAACCCTTGGCTTAAAAAGCATAGTACATTCAAATTTGTTAGACAAATGAATATGTTCATTATCGAAAATAAGGTAGAACGATTTGTCATTAGTGACATCACAGTTCGTGCTATTGCTGCCAAAGCCCAATTAAGCTGTCATGTAAGCAGCAGCTGCAGCGCTGATGAAACAACTATTTTTAAAATGTCAGGCACGACAAATGCGCACGCAGAAGTTTCAAGCGGCACAGAATACAGCGAAAAAGTATGCTGCAAAATACAGGGATTTAACCTTGGAAATTCTTGTGCAAACGGCTATAATTTTTTAAGACTGTCTGCGAGCACAAACGCGTATGCGCAAAAAGCAGATCATTTTCCGCAATACCCGACAAAAATATGCCTGTCATCCACAGATAATCTTGATTTCTCATGCGCTTATATGACATCAGGATGCGCATCAGGCGAAACTTGCCTTGCTACAATTTCCGGTGAAACTAATGCGCATACGGCAGATTGCGGTTTAGATGGCTACTCAACAAAAATCTGCTGCAAAGCAACACCAAAAGGATTGGAAACTTGCCAAACCGCAGCAGACTGCCAGCAATCTGCCTGCAAGATAGAATCATGCGTAAGCAGCCTATGCCAATACTCGAACAGGGATGCCTGCGATGCCACAGAAT
>CAYWNO010000051.1:0-11255 GCA_964459665.1 uncultured Methanosarcinales archaeon | reverse complement strand
GATAGTACAAAATATAGAATCAAGTTGCCATGCAAAAATAACCGTATACTACACTTGGTTTTATATTAAGAAAAGATTAAAAGAAGGAAAAAATATAAAATTAAATAGAAAAACAATAGAAAAACTAAAAAATTAACTTTTTGGCGTTTTATAATCAAAAACAGGAACAAATTCGCTCTTCTGTAAAATTTTAATAAATCCAAGATTATAGGGTATTGTGTAGTTTACCGTTAGATAAGAATTATATGGTCTGCTAGTCATCATGGATGAGTTTATTTTTAGATATACTGGACTCCTTAAAAATTTTTCATCTTTAACATAGTTAATGGGTATATTCTGATTTGAGTATGTAATAGCACGAATTTCTGGAACTATAATCCCCTGAGGATAAATCTGCACATAGGAGTCTTGTCTCAAGAAATAGCCATCTTGATTAAATACGTATTGAAATTTCACAGAACTGGCTATTACTACGTTCATTATAACATAAACCAATAACAAGAAAAGAAAATATATTATAGCCATTAATGATTTGCACCTATCTTTAGGATTCCCTTCAAAAATCGAAATAACCCAATCAAGTAATTCCTTCTTATTCCTTTTTGCATATTTATATGTGGCTATGAATGTTATTATAGAGGACTTTGAATAACCCCATTTTTTGAATTGTTTTGATTTTCAGTCTCGACGATGCGCAAATAATAAATTGTTATTTTCAGAGGGTTATTCAAAGTTCTCTATATAAATTGCAGTTATTAAAACAGCCAAGATATAACTTGTTAACCACATTAAGACAAAGAAAAGTAAAAAGAAATATGTCCCACTATTTAAAATTAAATTAAGGGGGCTCTTTAGTGCCTCGTTTCTAAAGAACATTAGAATCTTTTGTATTTTAGCATTAGTTTTGTCATAATAAGTATATTCAAGAATACCTACAAAAACTACTATTAACCAGTACAATCCTATTATAAATAAAACTCCCAATAAAATTAGTGCTATAACGCTATCAAAATAAGTTATTTCAGTCAATGAATTTTTTAAACTAAAATTCTTGATGATTTTAAATATAGCTACTAAAGTGCCAGTGTATATTGTAAAGAGAAAAAAGAGTACATTCAGAAATTTATCCCTGTGTTCTAATTGCTCATTTTTAGCCATTCAAATAGCTTATGACGGGATACTTATAAACCTTTATAAAGAGGTTCTATTTTGGAAAGATGTATATATCCCGCTATTTTTTATGATTGAAGTCTATTGAGAACTTGGGGCTGTCTAAAAAGTCCCAAAAATGTATACTCGTTGGTACTTTTCGACTGGAGAGGGGGTAGAATAAGCAAAATGGCTTTGAAAAGATTAGCAAGAGGTGTAATATTAACCGATTCCGTTAATGATGGGGAAGTTCTTGAAGCTTTAAGAAGGTTAGGGCAAAGAAGATTACGAGATATTATTTGACGCTCAATAAAGTTATCAAATAAATCAATAATTATGCAACAAAGCATAATAAGTTCTAATTTCTATAATCCATACAAAACATTTTAATAATACTTGCAACTACATTAATCATTAAAATGCCCCAGGACATAAAGCCAACAAGAAGCGAGCTCCTAAAGCTAAAAAAGCAAATCAAGTTAGCCAAATCTGGCTACAATCTTCTCAAGAAAAAAAGGGACGGATTGATTCTTGAGTTCTTCGAGATTTTAAAAAAGGCGAAATCCTTAAGAGAAGAGCTTGTCAGCGAATACAAGATTGCATTTGAAAAAATAAACATTGCGAGAACAATTGAAGGCGACTTGAAGGTAAAGTCAATTGCGATGGCGATAAAAGACATTCCCGACATAAAGCTTGCCGCAAAGAACATAATGGGGGTAAAGGTTCCTAAAATAGAATCGGGAGAGATAAAAAAGGCGTTCATGCAGAGGGGCTACGGGGCTTACAGCTCTTCCTCGGTCGACGAGGCCGCAGCAGCATATGAAAAAGTCGTCGAAAAGATAATACTTGCTGCCGAAGTCGAAACATCCATGAGAAAGCTGCTTAACGAGATTGAAAAGACAAAAAGGAGGGTTAATGCCTTAGAATTCATAGTGATGCCCCAGCTTGACAAGGTAAAATCATTCATACAATTAAGGCTTGAGGAGATGGAAAGGGAAAACATCTTCAGGATGAAGAGGATAAAGGCGAAAGCTTAAAAAAATTTTAATCCCCGAAGGATTAAAAATTTTCATATTATGGATAAAAAAACCAAGCAAAAAGTTCTCATGCGGGTTGTCGTTATTCTTGCTGCCATTAATTTTTTGATTGTTTTGGGGTTTATCGTTTATCTTTATTTCTGGGTTAAATCGCATTAAAAGGAAAAAATCAATTTTCGCGAAAATTGATTTTTTCAAAGTGGTTTTGTAGCCAGCTTCATGATTCTGACATAATGATAAACTTCATTGAGCATCTTTTCTTTATCGCCTGAATTTTTGGCTATAATGCCCACAATAGCGCTTCCGACGATTGCGCCGTCAGCGCCTGCATCAATAAAATCTTTCACATGCTCCGGCTTGCTTATTCCAAAGCCGACGCATAGTGGCTTATCTGTAAGGCGCTTTATTCGTTTTACCAAATCCAAAGCGGATTTTTCCATGATTGATCTTGCGCCTGTTATCCCTAACCTTGACACTGCATAAACAAATCCTGTTGTTTTTGAGGCTATCTTTTCCATCCTTTCATCTCCGGTCAAAGGGCTTGCCATAAATACAGTGTCAATCCCGTTAGCTTTTGAGTGAAAAATCACATCATCGGATTCTTCGATTGGCATGTCTGGTATCAGGATACTGCTAACGCCCGCTTTTCTTGAATCCTCATAGAACTTTTTAATCCCTCGCTGATAAACGAGGTTGTAGTAGCACAAAAGCCCGATTGGAATTTTAGTATAATCTCTTATTTCTTTTACAAAATCTAAAGCCTTATCTGTGTTAATTCCGCTTTCCAGCGCCCTTATATCCGCTTTCTGTATTGTAGGCCCGTCTGCTATGGGGTCTGAAAAAGCAAGCCCAAGCTCTAGCATGTTCGCGCCTGCATCAACTATTTTTTTTGTTATTTCTAAGCTAGTATTGTAATCAGGGTCGCCGATTACCGCGAATGCGATTAATGCGCCCTCGTTTTTTGCCCTCAATTCCTCGAAAGCCTGCTTGTATTTTTTCATGCTTTTTAAAGTTCTCTAAAATCTTACGTTTTTGGCAAATTCTTTTGGTGCATATACTTTGCCTTTCAAATCCGGAATTAACTCAAAATGTGCTTTGTTCAAGGTTATTAGGCAGTCCGAATCCGTGCTTTTAAATGTCGCTGCTATAACAACGTCCTGATATTCCATCGGCTTTCCCTCGCTAATGAGGTAAGCAAGATATTGTGCTGTCTTTTCCGCTATTTCCTCGTCTAGGCCTACCCATAGAAACTGTCCCAATATCCTTTTTGCCTCCATGACTGATTTTTTGAAATCTTTTCTTAGATAAGATCCTGTAAGGATTTCAGATACGACTACTGTGCTTATGATTATATCATGGTTATTTTCAATAATATCCTTTATTATTTTAATTGTTTGCTCATCCTTCCTGTCTATTTCTACAACTACGGATGTGTCTAGAACTACTTTCATTCTATTATTCCCAGCCTTTTAAGGCGCTCTCTTTCGTCTGATCTTAACTTTTTAAGTGTTGATTCAAATCTCTGCGGAAGAAAATCTTCAAAATCGTCAAAAACTTTTGAATCCCTCTTGCTTATTGTCAAAGTGCCTCCTTGGATATTGAGTATCAGCCTGTCGCCTTCCTTGATGTGCAATCTTTCCCTTATATCTCTCGTAAGGGTTATCTGGTTTCCTCTTGTTACAATTGTTTCTTGAGCCATAGAATTACTACGTTTATTAGTATTTAAATATTTTACTATTTTCCCTCCAGAATCAATCTTAAGAAAATTATTGTAATATGCTCTATTTTATTATTCTCTATTTAAATCTAATTGCCCCAAATCCTTATCGCCCCTTCCGCTTAAATTTATGACTATAATGTCATCTTTCTTCATTGATTTTGCCGCCTTTATTGCATATGCGACTGCATGGGCGGATTCCAAGGCAGGAATTATTCCTTCCTCCTTGCTTAGCATCCTGAATGCTTCAATGCACTCTTTGTCTGTTGCATAGCCATACTCGGCTCTTTTTTGCTCTCTTAAAAGGCTGTGCTCGGGCCCTACTGCGCAATAATCAAGGCCTGCAGCAATTGAGTAAGTGTTGTGAATCTGCCCGTAATCATCCTGAAGCACATAGGTTTTTGTCCCGTGTATAATTCCTACCCTGCCAAGCTTTTTGTCGCAAAATCTTGATGCGTGCTCTGCGCTTTTGATTCCAAGGCCGCCTGCCTCAACTCCAACGAGCCTTGTTTTTTTGTCTCCGATAAATTCGTTGAATATTCCGATTGCGTTGCTGCCGCCGCCGACGCAGGCAACTACCAGCTCAGGAAGCCTTCCCTCTTCTTTTAGAATTTGCCCTTTTGCCTCTTTGCCTATCACGCTCTGGAAAAACTTAATCATAGTTGGATAAGGATGCGGTCCAAGCACGGAGCCTAGCAGGTAGTGAGTATTTGTTACATTTGCAGTCCAGTCTCGAAGGGCCTCGTTTATTGCGTCTTTTAGTGTTTTCGAGCCGTTGTCAACGGGCCTTACATTGGCGCCTGCAAGCTTCATTCTAAGAACATTGAGCTTTTGCCTTTCAATATCCTTTGTTCCCATGTAGACTTCAGTTTTAAACTTTAGCTTTGCGCCTGCTGTCGCGACTGCAACCCCGTGCTGGCCTGCTCCTGTCTCTGCTATGAGCCTTTTTTTTCCTATATGCCTTGCAAGAAGGGCCTGCCCGAGCGCGTTGTTTATCTTGTGGGCGCCGGTGTGCAGCAAATCTTCGCGCTTTAGGTAGATTTTGCATCCGAATTTTTTGCTAAGATTTTCGCAGGAAGTAAGCGGAGTCGGCCTTCCTGCATAATTATTCAGTAAAAAATCAAGCTCGGAGTTGAATTTTTTGTCGTCTTTTAACCTAAGAAACGCATCTTCAAGCTCTTCTAATGCAGGCATTAGCGTTTCCGGGACAAATACGCCTCCAAACTCCCCAAACTTTCCGAGTGATTTCATTTTATATTAAAAAATTCCAGCTCTTTTCGAGCCGGAATTTTTTACTGAATTTATAAACTCTTTCATCATGCTAAAATCTTTCTTGCCGGGCGATTTTTCAACTCCGCTGCAAACATCAACGCAAAAAGGATTTACCTCATAAATTGCGCGCCCGACATTATCTGCTTTTAATCCTCCTGATAAGAAGAGCTTTTTTTTGTCAATGCCCCATGCCATGCCCCAGTCGAATATTTTTCCGGTCCCGCCGTAAGCCCCGTCTTTGAAAGAGTCAAGCAGCACATAATCGGCCACAGAAAAAATTTTTCCATGTGGCAAATTTTTCCCGATCCTGAACGATTTTATTATTTTTTTATTCATCGCTTTTTTTAGCTTGGATACGAACCCTTCATCCTCATCACCAGATACCTGCGCCAAATCAAGATTGCAGAATTCAACTGCATCTTTTATGCTTTCAATGGAATCATTGACGAAAATGCCGACGATTTTGGCCTTTTTAGGGATGATTTCTATAATCTTTTTTGCCTGCGTTTTTTCAATGAATCTTGGGCTTTGCCTGTAAAAATTAAACCCGAGATAATCTGCGCCCAGATTAAAGGCGCCCTCTGCATCTTTTTGGTTTGTGATTCCGCATATTTTTACTTTTGTCATTTTTATCAGTTGAAAAATTCGCTTCAAAAGCAAATTTTTCAAAGTTCTTTAAAAATTTTCATCGTTTCTTCCAAATTTTCTGAATTCATGAGCATGCTTCCAACCAAGATAGCATTTACTTTGCCTTTTATCTTCTCTGCATAATCTCTGGAAGAAATGCCGCTTTCGGCGACTATTATCCTGCCTTTGGGCACCTTGACGGCAAGATTTAATACGGTTCTCAAATCCACCTTCAATGTGCCAAGCTCCCTGTTGTTTATCCCTATAACCTTTGCATCGGACTTTAAGACTCTTTTCAGCTCTTCTTCTGTATGTATCTCGACTAGGCAGTCCATGCCAAAGTCCCCTGCAATCTTAATAAACCTATTCAACTCCCTATTTGGCAGCTGCGAGGCAATAAGCAAAATTGCATCGGCATTGTGAAGCCTTGACTCATAAATCTGGTACTCGTCTATTATGAAATCTTTCCTTAATACCGGAAGTTTTGCAATATTGCTCGCATTTTCCATGTCCGTTAAGCTTCCGCCGAAAAATTTGCCGTCAGTCAATATGGATATTGCATCAGCGTACTCGCCATAAACTTTCATAATCTCAAAAAAACGCTTTGATTGAATCAAAGTGTTTTTTTGTCCGCTATAATTTTGCGACGGGGATTTTCTTTTGAACTCGGCAATAATATTCAATTTATTTTTTGACAACGCGTCTTTGAAGCTTCGGCAAGAATTTTTCAGCCCATGCCTAAATCTCTCCAAAGGCAGGCTTTTTTTGCTGATTTCTATTTCCTTTCTTTTATTGCGGATTATTTCTTTTAGCATTTAGCATATTGACACAAAAATTTTAGGTATCAGCTAAAATTTTGTTTGTAAATTTTTTTAGCTCGCTTAATCTCTTGAGCGCATTTCCCGAATCAATTGACTGAGCCGCAAGCCCTATTCCTTCTTTGTAACCTCTTGCTTTTCCTGCGGCGAGCAAGGCTGCGGCAGCATTGAGCAGGACAACATCTCTTTTTGGGCCTTTGGCTCCCCTTAAAATATCTAATATTATATTCGCATTTTCCTTAGGCGCCCCTCCTGTTATGCCGCTTAGCGAAGAAAGCTTAAACCCAAAATCCTTTGGGCTTATCTCGTAGCTTTCTATCCTGCCGCCTTTTAATTCGCACACTTTTGTCTTGCCGCAGACTGTTATCTCATCCAGGCCATCGCCGTTTACCGCTATCACGTGCCTGCTTCCCAAGCTCTTTAGCACCTCTGCAAATGCCGGCAGCAGGCTCGCATTGAATACGCCGATTAACTGCGATTTTGCATTGGCGGGATTGCTCAATGGGCCTAGCAAATTAAATATGCTCCTTATCCCTATCTCCTTTCTGGCATTTGATGCGAATTTCATTGCAGGATGAAACATCGGGGCGAACATGAACCCTATTCCTACTTCTTCAATGCATTTTTCAACCTGCCTTGGCTCAAGCTCGATATTTACGCCCAGCTCTTTTAAGACATCGGCGCTGCCGCACCTTGAGCTTATCGACTTATTTCCGTGCTTTGCAACATATGCCCCAGCGCCGCTTGCAACAAAGGCTGCGGCAGTTGATATGTTAAAAGTATTTGATGAGTCGCCTCCGGTGCCGCAGGTATCGACTAAAAATTTTGCCTTCGGATTTATTGAGTTTGATTTCTGCCTCATTATTTTGGCGCAGGCTGTTATCTCATCAATCGTCTCGCCTTTAAGCCTGAGTAAGACAAGGAAAGCGGCTATCTGGGCGTCTGTGGCTCTGCCTTCCATTATCTCTTTCATGGCCTGCTCTGCTTCATCTTGGCCCAGATTTTGCTTTTCAGCAAGTTTCGATATATATTCCCTAATCATTTTATTTCATTAAGCAGATTTTCTATTATAAGCCCGCCGCTTGGAGTAAGGATGCTTTCAGGATGGAATTGCACCCCCTCGACAAAATGCTTTTTATGGCGAACCCCCATGACAATTCCGCTTTCGGTTTTGGCGCTTACGGCAAGATCCTTGGGAATTTTTATCCCGCACAATGAATGGTATCTTCCTGCCTGAAGCGGATTTTCAATATTTTCGTAAATTGTCCTGCTATCATGAATCACTCTTGAGGTCTTTGCATGAAGCACTTCCGGCGCTCTTCCTACAACCCCCCCAAATGCCTCTATGATGCACTGATGGCCAAGGCACACGCCAAAAATCGGCGTCTTGCCTGAATAATATCTTATTGCTTCAATTGAAATTCCGGCGTCTTTGGGCGCAGAAGGCCCCGGCGATATTACTATCAGCTTAGGATTTTCATCTTCAAAAATTTTTTTGAATTTTTCAAAGCCGATATTGCTCCTATAGACAGAAACTTTGCAGCCCCTTTTTTCAAACTCGTCGACAAGGTTGTAGGTGAACGAGTCAAAGTTGTCTATCATTATTATTTTCATAGTTCTTTATGCACAAAAATAGAAAACTCTGGATGTAACGAAGTGAAATCCAGAGTATCCTTTGAATTTAAGGAGTTTTCTATTTTTGGCATCCTAAAAATCCGACCCGAGCCCGAAGGGCGAGCAAACTCTGGACGAAGCGGAGCGTAGTCCAGAGTGGTCGGATTTTTATGATTCTATTGCCTTCAGGCAGGGGCGCGCTTTTCTTTCGGTTTCCAGAAATTCAGACTCAGGGTCGCTGTCGTAGACGATTCCTGCCCCCGCCCTTATGTAAGCCCTGCCTTTTTTGATTCTTATCGACCTTATGGTGATTGCGCTGTCAAAATCGCCGCTTGGAGTGATATAGCAGACAGAGCCCCCGTAAAAGCCCCTCTTTGTTTTTTCATAATTCCTGATCAGTTTCATTGCCTCAACCTTTGGCGCTCCCGTCAATGTCCCCATGTTCATTGTTGCAAGGTAAGCGTGCAGGGCATCTAATTCTTCTTTTAAGATTCCCCTCACATTTGAAACAAGGTGCTGCACGTGGGAATATTTCTCGACTACAAACGGCTCGTCAACATACCTCGTGCCGGGCTTTGATATTTTTGCCATGTCATTTCTTGCCAAATCTACGAGCATCATGTGCTCGGAAATCTCCTTTTTGTCTATTTTCAGCTCAGTTTCGTATCTTGAGTCGAGATCCAAATCGATATTTTTCCCTATAAATCCTCTGGGCTTCGTGCCTGCTATTGGCCTAATCTGTGCAACCTTGTTTTCATCCCCTTCGACCCTAAGGCACATTTCGGGCGATGCGCCAAGCAAAACGCCGTCGCTGCTGTTGATATAGAACATGTAGGGGCTAGGATTCAGCTCTCTTAATTTTTTGTAAATATCGAGCGGCTCTTTGTTAATCTCTAAGCTTAATGTTCGCGAAAGGACAGCCTGGTAAACATCCCCCGCCATTATATGCCCTTTTATTTTTTTGACTATTTCTATAAATTCTTCCCTGCCTGTATCGGATTCAATTTTTGATTTTTCAGGAAGCTTTTTGCGCACTGGTTTGCCCGTAATTTTTTTTTTGCCTATCGCTTCCTTATACCTTTCAATCTTTAGCATGCATTCATCATAGGCATCATATCCCTCATCCATAACCATAGCATTTGCAATCAAAAATGTCCTTTTGCTTTTGTGCTCTATCAAAAACATGTTGTCAAGAAAATAAAGCATGTAATCCGGCTCTTTCATTATATCCTGCCTGTTTTTCGGCAAATCCTCAAATTGCCCGATAAAATCGTAGGATATGCACCCGAATAATCCCGCATAAGGGATAAATGGCTTTATCGTCGGCTTGAACTTGAAGGCGACCTTTCTTATTATGTCCATGTGGTTTGGAAGCCTGAGCCTTTCCTGCTCGCTGAGCATGTTCCTCTTTGGCTTTAGCCTTCCTTTTATGCTGCCGCGCCTGTAGCTAACGCCGTCGCAAAAATCAAAGTCGTTTTTTAGAAATGCAATGAACCTTTCCCCAAGCCCGTTCAGCGCTGTTATCTCAAAATTTTCGTTTTTTCCAGCAACTTTCAGGCAGGGATTCGCGCTTCCAAGGCTTTTTTCGCCGTACTTGGGGATGATGTCTGCCGACTCGAACATTATGGAATTTTTTTTGTTTCCGTAATCCGACAATACTGCAAAATACTCCACAGGCTCAATCGCGTACGGCAGTTCTTCTACAATTGGCACTATGCTGCCTGCCTTTGCGCTCTTTACGAGATTATGCATTTGCTCCATATTCTTTAAAAAATTTCAACTGTCAAGAACCGCCCATCAATAGATGGGCGGCATGAGGAAAGTTACAAGTACAATTCAGGCGGTTCTTGGCTCACGAATGTAACTGGTGTGTTAATTCGATATTTTCGCCACTGGTGAACACACCAGTGGAATGAGCAGATTCAAAAAGTTGAAATTTTTTATAAATGTTGTGCCACATTACAGTTAAATTTATAAATAAAAACTTATTTGTGTCTTTAATGACACAAAAATACATATCGGATAAGGTAAGCTCTTTCTTGGATAATGACTTCATTGTGCGCAAATGCCTTTTCAGAAATGTAATAAGCCTAAGGGCGCTTTCAAGGCACATAATCAAGAGGATAGGGCTCGAGGAGAGCAACATGGACGCGGTTGTAAGCGCCATAAGGCGCTATAAAAAATATGGGCGCGAAGAACCTGACGGCAGGATTAAAAAAATATTTTCCAGGATTTGCGTAAAAACAAGAAGCAACATAGTGGACATAAGGGTCCAGAAGAAAAAAAGAAGCGTTGACTGCATAAGCAGGCTCAACTCGGCTGTAGATATAGAGAAAGGCGAAATACTAAGGGCGATACAGGCAGAGCAGAGCATAACCATAATAATAGATGAAAGCAACATGGGGAAGTTTTATGAAATATTCAGCAAGCAGGACTGCATATCCGTGGACAAGGGGCTTGTCGAGATAAACCTCCAATTCACAGAAGATGCCCAAAACGTCAAGGGCATAGTATCAATCGTTGCATCAGGCCTGAATTCAGAAGGCATTAACATGGTAGAAATCATGAGCTGCGCCCCAGAACTTATACTTCTGGTAAAAAAAGAAGACCTGCTAAAGGCCCTGAATGTCGTCAATAACCTTCAGGAGATGGGCTGATTTTTTAATAAGTGGGGACGCGAGGATTTGAACCCCGATTTCGGCTCTTAGCAATCTCTTGCCAGGATCAGCCGGTATCGCCTAAAAGCCAATTCATCGTCTTTCGACTCATTTCTCCAAATCTTCATGACTGGAGCCGGCGATAATAGCCAGGTTATACGACGTCCCCGATAAGATTAAGTATTTATTGTAATTATTTAAATCTATTCAAAAATTGGCACAATATAAAAAGTGAGTGATTTTTCATTGTTGAAAAATAGAGCTCGTCGAGTCTTAAGTTTAGACCCGTGAAAATCACTCACTTTTTCGACATCCATGAGAATTCTTTAGGTTGAACAAGAAGGAAATTTCCTTCTCATCCAAC
>CAYWNO010000050.1:0-11341 GCA_964459665.1 uncultured Methanosarcinales archaeon | reverse complement strand
CATCAAGGACTTTGAAGCTGCTAAACTTCGCGAAGCGAATTTTTGGATGAAGCCCGTCTTAACAAAAGATTTTTAAGCGGAGGATTAAAAATCTTTTGCTTATGCCAACAATATCCCTATGCATGATTGTAAAAAATGAAGAGAAAAACATAGCAGGATGCATAAGCTCCGCCAAAGACATAGTTGACGAGGCAATCATAATAGACACGGGAAGCACGGACAATACAAAAGAGATTGCAAAAGGCATCTGCAAAAAATTTCGCATCAATGTGAAACTTTTTGATTTTAGGTGGAATGACGATTTTAGCGCAGCGAGAAACGAAAGCCTAAAGCATGCAACAAAGGATTGGGTGCTTGTGCTCGACGCCGATGAAGCTCTAGACGATGAAGGCATCAAAGCCATAAAGGATTTGATAAATAACAAAGAGAATGATGCATTCCTGTTTCTTCAAAAAAATTATACAGATGGGTCTTCAATTGCCGGCTTTGTAAATGAAGGGCACAAAAAAGAGGATAGGTCATATCTTGGATGGTATGGCTCATTCATTGCAAGGCTTTTTAGGAACAGGAAAGGCTACATCTTTGAAGGTTGCGTGCATGAATTAGCCGAGCCTTCGATAGAAGCTAAAAACGGAAAGATTGCCGCAACAGATGTAGCGCTGCACCATTACGGAAATACGGAACCCTCTGCCGTAAAGAAAAAAAGGAAGATTTACCTTGAGCTGTGCAAACAGAAAATAAAAAAAGATCCCAATGCTTCATCTTATTATGAGTTAGGCGTATTGCATAAGGAAAATGGAGAGTACAATGAAGCATTGGGCTCTTTTAAAAAGGCAGTCGAGCTTAATCCGAAACACAGCATGACTTTATACGAGATGGGCATTGTTTACGAGAATGAAAAAAACTATGATGAGGCAATAGTGAATTACTCGGAATCTTTGAAAATAAAAGAAAACAGCGAGGCATTCGAGAATCTTGGAGTTTGTTATCTGAAAAAAGGAATGTATGAGGAGGCTTACAGGAATTTTTTTAGGTCTATGCTGCTTAACCCAAACAGATACAGCATCTATAACAATCTTGGGGCGGCATTGGAAAAGAGCGGAAATTATGATTCGGCTGTGCAAATGCTAGAAATAGGAATCAAGCTTAATCCACGCAATAGAATCGGCTTCTACAATCTTGGCGTCGTGCTCGACAAAAAAGGCGATTTTAAAAATGCAATTAAAAATTATGAAAAAGCAGCCCATCTGGGGCACGGCAAAAAAGAAGGGATTAAACAAAGGATTAAACAGCTAAAGGCGGTTATTGCAATCACCCCAAAATATGGCTATAGTTTTAAGGTTGCAGGGTGAAACAGTATCTTTCCGAATCATTCTTGTAATCAACACTAAACCATCCATTAACGATTGAACATTAACTATTCCAATAATCAATTTAAAAAAATCAAAAATTATTTGGGAGAACTTTGCAAAATTAACCCTTTAGGTTAATTTTGCAAAGTTCTCTTTAAGAAAAATAAATTTTTGGTGAAAAATGATGGTTAATCAAAGTTCTCTTGGGATTTTTTATTTGATTTTAAGGTGGTATATTTCAAAACTTTAGCTTCTTAAGCCATCTTTTCATATCTTCAATCTTTATTCCCATAAGGAGCAGTCCTGATATTATGATAACTATGCCGGGCGCTATGGGAAGAAACAGCCCTATTATCCCTATTATTATCAATAGGGCTCCAAGAATCATCTTTAATGTTTTTATATACATTTTTTTTACTTTACAATTCAAGTAGTTATGCTTATGGAGGAATCTGTTTTTCTGTCAAACAGCGAGCTTCCGATTCCTTTTCCTACAAAAAAAGACTGCTGGCTCATCACCTTGCTCAAAACATCAAGCAATGTCCTTTCTTTCTTGTACTTTACAATGTCGGCTTTTATTCCTTCTTTATTCTCTATGTACCTTATTGCCTCGTCTTTGCCGCCAAGCTCGTCAACAAGCCCAAGATCTTTTGCCTGCGCTCCCAGATAAAACATGCCGTTTGCTAGCTTATCAACATCTTTTTTGCTCATTTTCCTGTTCTTCGCGACTTCGCCTGCAAAATAGTCCCTTATCGAGTCAAGGTTCTGCTGGAATATGTCTTTTTCCTCAGGCGTCATTTCCTTGAACGGGCTTCCCATGTCCTTGTATTTGCCGGCAACGAGCCTTCGGTAAGTTATATTATGCCTGTCAAGCAGACCCGGAAATTCAAGATAGGATGCTATTACTCCGATTGAGCCCGTTATTGAAACCCTGTCTGCAACAATATGCTCAGCAGAAGATGCAACCCAATAAGCCCCTGATGCGCCTACTTCTCTTATCAATGCAACAGTAGTCTTGTTTGCCTTCTTTACCGCATTTGCTATTTCCTCGGATGCTACGGCAGAGCCGCCCGGGCTGTTTATCTCCAATATTATTGCTTTTATGTTTGGGTTATTGTCAGCCTTTTCTATGAACTCTACTGCCTGGGGCGATGCCGTCCCGCTCTCGAAAAGAAATCCGGAATCGTCGCTTCCGACTATTACTCCATCTATTGGTATCCATGCTACATTGCCGCTTAAAGACCCCACATCAACGCTGCTAAACAGCGAGATTATAACTGCCGCTATAAAGGCAAGCATTGTCAAAAACAGCAGCACGAATATTGCATATCCCCACCTAAAGCTATTTTTTTCCATCACATTACTGGTCGCTGTCTTTTTTAAAAGCCTGGAATATGTCCTTTCTTCCCTGCTTTAGGTTGTCAAGTATCTGGTCTTTTGCCATCTCCAGAAAGCCGATTGCCTCCTGCGGAGTAACATTCTGGGTTTTCATCGAAGTCTGTATATTATTCGGTATTACATCAACCCTCAATAAAAATATTTTTTGTTCTTTTTCGGCAGCCATATTCCATCATAAAAATTTTTAATTCTGGATTGAAAATTCCTCCACAGTTTTCGTTTTGCTCAGTATCTCAGTCAGCCTTTGGTTCGTCTTTGTAAAAAACATCGACAATGGGTCTAAAAGCCACAACAGGATGAATGGAAATACGGGGATAAATTCAAGATTCCTGACCAAGAGCTGCCACGTTTTTACTGGATTATTGTCGCTTGCAACATGTATTTTCATCAGCATTTTTCCTATTGACTGCCCCATTTTTATTTCAAGCATAAAAAAATAGAGGATTACAAGTATGGAAGCCACAAATGAGAGCGAGGTTACAAAGCCGGTATAATTCGTGCTGCTGCTTAACAGGCTATAAGTTTCCGAAAAAGAGTAGCCTTTTGGAGTTATATCCTCAAAAAGCTTCCTAAACGGAAACAGGATGATTAAGTTTATTATTGCCATGTCTATGAGAAATGCCGCAATCCTCTTCCAGATTAATGCGGGGCCTACAAATGTCCTTTCTTTTGGAATATTCAATCGCTTCATATTTCAAAAGAGATTTTGAGCGGATATATAAATCTACGTTTGAAAAAATCAATTTTTTCGCAAAAGTGAATTTTTCAAAGGTCAATTTTTCTTGAGCAAAACCTCTATGTCGCCGAATTGGGTTTCCTGAACAAGCTCTATTTTGTTCTGCTGGGCAAGGTATAGCAATGGAATGAAAGTATGGACTTTGTCTTCTTTTGACTCGGAAGGAAGCAGCTTGGAAAATGTTAATCTCCCCTTTAACGCGCCCACAAAAAAGGTTTTTATTTTGCCATAGACTTCTTTTATGATTTTGGTTATGTCCTTGCTCTTTTTAGGGGCTTCCATGCTAAGAGGAGGTATTGAATGCAGCAGCCTTCTTTTCTTTACCTCCAAAGCCTTTTCAAGCGCTTCAACAAGATCGAAGATTGAAACCTTTCTCTTTCTTGGCTGCGGCGTTCTTGGTATCAAAGAAGGTATCTCCCATATCTTTTGAATATCGCTTCCCTCCTCGAATCCAAGATCATCCATCTCTTCTTCAACGCCGATAAGAAGCCTGTCCAGCTCGCTTAAGTCCTCACCGACAAGCTTTGTGGACTTTATCTTGAGAAGCATGGCTGCAGCAAGGAGCACTTTTCCTGAAACCCGAAAATCATGCTCTTTAAGGGCCCTAAGCATGCCTATATATTTTTGGGAAATTATACTTATATTGATGTCCCATGGGTCCATCTGCTCGCTTTTGACAAGCTCATAAATTATATTTTGCCAAGTGATTTCATCGGCTTTCGAGAATATTATGCTGAAAATCTTTTCATGCGGGTCCATTCCAAGCCTATAAGGCTATGTATGTATATTAATGTTTTGTTTGGCTAAAATACTTTAGAGAACTTTGAAAAAATGCGCCAGCCGAGACTTTCGCTGGCACAAAAATTTTCGATTTCGCCGAAAATTTTTGATTTTCAAGTTCGAACTCGGGTCACAGCCTTGGCAAGGCCGTATCTTAACCACTGGACTACTGGCGCAAAATGGGCCTGACCAGATTTTCATCATTGAATTTTGAACTGGTGATCTTCGCCGTTTCAAATGAATTGTCGAGGCGATGTCATAGCCACTAGACCACAGGCCCTTTAAAATGCTGGATTCATTCATTGTATTTATACCTTTTTAAATTTTCACAGGCTCGATTGCAATTTCCATTAATTGCAGAGAACTTTGAAAAAATCAATTTTTTGTAAAAATTGATTTTTTCAAAGTTCTCTTAAAATTGCTGTTTAATTCTTACGAGGGGGCTTTATAGTTACAACGTTTGTGGGCTATTAGCATAATCACTATCATGTAGTAAACATAAAAACATTTATAAACATATTGACAATACTTGCTATTATGGGATTTTGGTCATGGGGATTTTATAACAAGAGAAGGCAAGGCACTTTTGACAGGACTACTCAAGAAGCTGTCTCTGAAGAAGAAGCAAGTAGGCTCAGGCAGCAAGATAGAAAGGTCCCTGATTTGGAAGCAAGTGTTATTGATTTAGGAAATCAATTAGGCGCAGTTAGGAGAGAATATAATGCACATAGGCAGCAATCTGAGCAAAAACTAGGAATAGAACAGCAAGCAGCCGCAGCATTTTCACGGCAGGTTTTAAGTTTAGCAAAAGGATTAATTTCCAATTTAAATTTGGAAGAGCATCTATACAGCGATAATCCAGTGCCACATTTAGAGTATTTGCGTGAGCAGTTAAGAGTCATAGCTCCTTATTTTTCAGGCATAGTCCAAAATCTGCAAGATGTAAGGGCTACAATTTCTGGAGCCGAACAGCAAAAAAATCATCAGTCTTACAGGGGATCTCCTGACGATTACATTAGGCATATTGTAGCCAACACGAGATTTGATAATCCGGATTCTGTTTATGCATCGGCAGGGCTTATGAGTGATGATTTGAAATCAATTCGCAGGCCACACAGTATTGATTTGGATTTTTTAGTAAAGCTTGCATCGAATGAGGGAACAAGGAGAATGCTAGAAGTCATAGGCCCTCGCGAATCAGACGAGCTTTTGCAGAGGGCTTTACGCGAGCAGGGAGATGATGTTGCTTATAACGCAGCTTTTGATTATAACCTTGCTCCACTTCTATCGCAGGCATTAAGGGCGAGCATTGCTCAAGATAGAATGCGCAACTTGCCTGAAGAAGAATATGGCCAAATCCCAAATATTATCTTGAGGGCTAGGGACGTAATGGGCCCCGAGCAATTGCAGGAATCAGTCAAGGCTAAATTGGTGCAAGAATTGTACAAGGCAGAGCCAAACTTGGTTTGCTCTTTGCTGCAAAATAGCGTATTGCAAAATGTTCTCGGAGAAGGATACGACGCCCAGAGATTGCTTTCCGATGCCATTAACAGCCTTCAAGTTCATGTAAGAGATGCAAGGAGCAGGCTGCCAATATACGAGAAGCTTCATGGAATATCTGCGCAATTAATCATTCCAGTCACGACTCAGGACAGCCAATCAATGGCACGCGGATATGTTGGCGATGTCCTGCATTCTAACGACAGGCGAAGATTTGATGATGCTATAACTAACCGATTAATAATTGATAACCTCGGAACTAATGGGATTATACCCCTAATTGCCTCTTACGTATCAGACAGGAGAGTGCCGCACTCAGCTCAAGAAGCAGCATTCAGCATTGGATTAATAAGTGATTATCAAAATGAATTAATGGGGCATCTCGGATTGGGGCCGAATTCATTTCCCGAACTTTTCAGGAGACATTCGGCTAATTTAGAGCTTGACGCTTTGGTAGGGCTCATATCCCAGCCAATTTACGCAAATACTGGTATTATGGAAATTGTTGACGGGCAGATTAACAGCGGAATTTTGCCGTATTTTACTAATCCAAAGAAATCTTTAATAAGGGATTCCTCTCATTTATCAGCAATAATCAGGAATTCGGGGCAATTGCCTGCAACCACCAGAGGCATACTGCTGACAGGAATCTTAAGCTTCGAAACTGACGGGGAATCAAGAGCGAGATATATAGAGCAGCTTTTGCAGAATATTGCGCGACAGGAATCCTTGGCAATATTTGACGCAGTGATAAATGGCGAAGCCAGACGGCTTTTTACAGAGCATAGATTTGACTTTGGTAATTATTCGGGCAGGCCTTTAATGCTTTTGCAGGAGAGAGCAAAGTATATTGGAACAGAAATGCTGCCCAATCTTTTAAGCGAAGTTCTTACAGCAAGAGAACCCATGTCAAGCCCCCAGCTTTCCGTAAGGATGCTAGAGCAAATCGCAGGCATTGAGCAACTAAAAGGCCATTTGACAGATGAGGCTAAAAATACAGTCTTTGCTTCTTATATTGGCAGCGCTACAAGCGCAATGCAGCAAGCTCGCGCAAGATTAGCCAGATATGAACGTGACGAGGATTCAAGACGGCAAATCATCGCTCAAAATAATAGATTAACTAAATTTGTTGCTGATGACGGTTACATGTTCCCGCAAGAAACTGTCGGCATTCTATTTAACTATTATTTATCCAGTAACATATCCAGAGACCAAATCCCCCCCATATCCAGAGAGTTAAGAATCCTGCTTGATAATATAAGAATCCAGCCTGCTGAGCTTGGAGCTGTTATTTATGACGGAATCAAAAGATTAGTGTTTGATGAGGAGAGGAGCAGGACAATACCATTGTCTATAGAAACGGAGAATAGTTACGTTGATTTGATTTTTGAGCATAGAGGCGATATTCCCACTGATAAACTATCAGAATTGGCAAACCATTCATTGCGCTCAATTACGGCATCAAGTCATGCTCCAACTTCTTATGCAATGCTTAAGAAATTTGATGCGCAAAATCTTAGTGCCCAAGTTGAAGATTCCGTCAGGGGACAGATATATGTAGGAATGCTAAATTACACAAGACAGCAGATTGAAAGGTCTAACATGACCATAGCTGATCTTACGGCAAGAAACCAGAGATATGATACACAAAGACAAAATTTGGAAAGAGAGCTTGAAAGATTGGCAACCTTCGTCGAATCTGATGGAGATAGGCTTTCCACAGAGCATTTGGCCTTAGCTCTTGGCGCATCTTTGTTAGTAGTTAGACAATCAGGGTTACAGTACGCAAGGCGCATATTGCAGCAAGCGAGCGAACCTGCACGAATAGCTCTGGGAAATGTGGTTCGGGATAGTTTTAATGCTTTGAATCCGATGACTCAAGAACACTTTAAGGAGCAATATAAAACCCATCTTGAGGGATTAATACCAAATTCTGTACTCAATTCTTTATAAATATTTATATAAATCCGCTTTTTTCAATAAATTATATGAAAGTTATAGCCGACTTGCAGATACATTCCAGATTCAGCAGGGCTACCAGCCCCAGCATCACGCTTTCAAATCTTGAAAAATATGCAAGGCTAAAGGGGCTTAATCTTCTTGGCACAGGCGATTTTACCCATCCAAAATGGCTTTACGAACTAAAAAGCGAGCTAAAAGAGGATGGCTCGGGAATTCTTAGCTCAAAGTCGGGCTTTAACTTCGTCCTTCAGGGAGAAATATCAAACATATACGCTCAAGATGGAAAGGGAAGAAGAGTGCATACCCTCCTGCTTGCAAGAAATTTTGAGATTGTAGAGCAGATAAACGCCGCATTATTGAAGAAAGGCAGGCTTGACTATGACGGAAGGCCCATTTTCGGTTTTTCCTGCATCGAATTAGTTGAGATGATGAAGGAAATTGACGAGCACATAGAAATAATACCTGCGCATGCATGGACTCCGTGGTATGGAATATTCGGCAGCATGTCTGGATTCGATTCCGTCGAGGAATGCTTTAAGGAGCAGTCAAGGCACATACATGCAATTGAGACCGGCCTTAGCAGCGACCCTGCAATGAACTGGAGGCTTTCTTCGCTTGACAAATACACTTTGCTCAGCAGCTCTGACGCGCATTCATTCTGGCCGTGGCGGCTTGGAAGAGAGTGCAATATTTTCGAAATAAATCCAAGCTATGATGCCTTGCTTGATGCCATAAGGAAAAAAAAGGGATTTACCGAGACAATTGAATTCTGGCCTCATGAGGGAAAATACCATTATTCAGGGCACAGGGACTGCGGCGTATGCCTATCCCCGCAGGAATCATTAAAGCTAAAGGACATATGCCCCAAATGCAAAAGAAAAATGACAGTAGGAGTTGCGCAAAGAATCGAGATGCTAGCCGACAGGCCCGAAGGGTTTGTCCCAAAAAATGCAGTCCCTTTCAGGAATATAATCCCGCTTTCGGAAGTGATTGGAGGAACAATAAATGAAAAGGCCGAATCAAGGAAAGTATGGGAGGAGTATTACAGGCTGCTCAATGGATTCGGCAATGAATTTAACGTTCTGCTGGACGCTTCCGAAAAAGAGCTTTTAAAAACAACCTCTGAAAAAATCGCAGGCAACATCATAAGGAACAGGAACCAGAAGATTCCTTTCAAGCCGGGCTATGACGGGGTTTACGGAATTCCGATGTTCGATGAAAAAGAAGAAGATACGCCTAAAGAGAATAAAGACAATAAAGAAAAAAATTTCAAGCCAATGGCAGGTCAGAAAGGGCTGGGGGAGTTTTTGTAATTGCGGCATCATTGCTCGTGGGTTTACCGTGAACTTCAATTTCAGTTTTAGCTCAAGTATGCGTAGAGCGTAATCTGCATGAGGGGTTTCATTCATCCCACCCCACTCACATTATCCTGCTTGTGTATCCTTATGATGTTATCAACAAAGCTTTCTATCTTGCCTTCGTGCGAGACGATAATTATCTGTCCCATGTTAAGCTGCCGCAGCACGTCCCTTACCTTGTCAAGCTGCTCTGCGCTAAAGCCGTCTGTTGGCTCGTCAAGCATTATGATGTCTTTTGTCTTGATGCCGACTACAATATCGTTCACGACCTTGTTGAGGGCAAGGCGGTAAGAGAGCGCAACGGAGGTTTTCTCGCCGCCGCTAAGGCTCTCTATGTAAGTCTCGTATCCGTCCTGCTCTATTATTGGAGTGAAATCTTCATCAATCTTTACGCTTATTGACTCGTCTTCCATAATCACATCAAACCAGTTCCTGAAAAGCCCATTAAACTGTGAATGCACATTTGCCATTACATGCCTTTCCATGGACGACATCAGGTTGGAAAACATCTCGGAAAGCCAATTGACAAGCTGAAGAATATAAGCAAGCTTTTCTTTTGCCAAATCCTTTTCAATGATTTCTTTTTCAAGCCCTGCAATAAACTTTCTGATTGAGCTTATTTGCGTTTCGTATTTTGCCTTTTCCAGCTCTAAAAACCTTTCCTGCAAAAGCAGGCTGTCAATTTCTTTTCTTGCAGCCTTGTATTTTTCTTCCGAATCAGAATATCTGCCGATTTTCAGATTTAATTCCTTCTTTTTGAAATTAATAGAGACGATTTCTTCCATTATCTTTTCTTTCAAAGCCAGTTTTTCATTTCTTAAGCTTGATTTTTCATTGAGGCTTTCGAGCCTTATTTTTAAGATGCCGATGCGCTTTTCCTCCTTTAGAAGGCTGTCAAGCTCTTTTTTTAATTCCAGCTTTGCCTTATCAATCCTCGATTCCTCTTCTTTGAAGAGCCTTATCTGGGCGGCAAGGCTGCCGTGCTTTTCGCTTTCCCGCAAGGTTATGCTGTGCTTGTGCCCAAAATCAACCTTCTGCTCGCATAAAGGGCAAGTCTCCAATGACTGCAGCTTCTTTGTTATCCTTGCGCATTCTTCTATTTTCACTTCAAGCTCCCTTATCTTTCTTATGCTGTTTTTGTATACTGCATCTGCATCGCCCAATTCTTTTTCTTTTTCCCCGATCTTTTTTGCCATGACTCCAATGTCCGCCATTTCTGCGCCTTCGGAGTGCTTATTAAGCTCTTCAATCTGCTTTTCCATGATTTTTATTTCATCTTTGAGCCTGTTGTTCTGCTCTATTTTGTATTTGAGGCTTGCATCTTTCACGCTTAGCTCTCTTTTTAGGATATTAAGCTCGATTATGTCATTCTCTATGCCCGATATGGATTTTTTTTTCTCGGATATGGCCTGCTTTATCTCGCTGAGCTTCGGCGTTATTCCCATTATCATTTTATCCAGCTCCAGAATTTCATTTTTCATTTCTAGGGATTCTTCCTTCTTGTTTTCCAAATCAATGGCAAATCCCTCAAGATGCTTTTTATTCTCCCTCAGATAGGCAGTCATAATTCTGGAATTTTCCATTATCCTCTTGTACTTGTCAATGCTAAAAACTTTTCTTAAAGTGTCGAGCCGAACGTCCTTGCTCTCATAAAGAATCTTCTTCATTTCTTCCTGCGGCGTGTAGACTGTATACCTGTAAATCAAATCCTTGCCTTTCTTTATCAAATCTTTCGGATACCCGACAAGCTCAAGCAGCGTTGCCCGCAATTCTTCCGACGTGCCTTCTTTTTTCACGCCATTTATTATGACATACCCGCTTTCCTGCTTTATGTCCTCGTCGCTTCTTCTTAAAACCCTTTTTGCAATTATTTCCCTGCCATCAATTATCATTCTTAATTCAACGCTGCCTTCCTTCTTTCCGTGCCTTAGAAGCGTATAAGCCGGAAGCTCTCCTTTCTTTGCGCCAAAAAGGGCAAATTCAATGGCAAGAAGTATAGTAGACTTTCCGCAGCCTATGTCACCTGCCAAAAGAACAGAGCCGGAAGGGAATATTATCTCCTCGCTTTCATAGCTTCTTATATTGTTTAATTTTACGGACTTTAGGAACATGAAGCAGGATAATGCGCAAAGTTATATAAATTTTAGTTTTTGTAAGTCTCTGTAGAAATATTTTTATTTATAACCGTTTATTGATTCATAATCATAAAAATCCGACCACTCTGGACTACGCTCCGCTTCGTCCAGAGTTTGCTC
>CAYWNO010000049.1:0-11357 GCA_964459665.1 uncultured Methanosarcinales archaeon | reverse complement strand
CTTCACATACTTGTTTTGATTGTAAAATTGATTTATAATGAGGTTTAGAATCCCCTACTCTCATTTTTAATTCTACAATTTTTGGTTTTATATCATATACACTTTCCAAACATAAACTAAAATATTGAACGAAATCCAAATCGGTGGCTTCGAGAGCAACTCTATAGACTCCATTATCATTTCTATATTCAATAAATCCATCTCCTGGACCAACTACTCCTAAAATATAAGCTTTTTCCAAACTTAATTTTTTGTAATTTTGATTTTTGATTAAGGTAGGATTTCCTCTTTTCTTTAAGTCTATCTTAGATTTATTTAAGTGCCTTTGAACTGCGCTAAAAGAAACATTACATATTTGAGCTATTTGTTTCATTGATTTGCTTTTGTGATACAAATTAATAAATTCATTATGTTGAGAAATAAGGACTTTGTCTTTAGATGCTTTTCGGAACTTTATTCCAGATTTTAATAGATAATTTCTAGTCGTAGTGATAGGTAAATTAAATTTCTTAGCTATCCTCTTAGTTCCATAGCCGTCTGTATAAAGTCGTTTCATTTCTCTTAACATTTTATTATTAATTTGTATCATTTTATTTTCATTTTGTGAATAGCTTATTAGTAAATTTTTCTTTTTAGTTACTTGAGTTCTTTTCCATCCTTATTAACCAAATAAATTCCATCTTGGAATACGCGAGTATCATATCCCGGCCTTCTCGTCAATTGCTCAATATCTGCGGAAACCTGCCCTGCCGTTTCCTTGTTAAGGCTTGTAACATAGACGAGTTCGCCCTCGACTTTTACTGATGCGCCTTCTTTTAATTGTAAAACCCTAGGCACTTTTTCGCCCAGGAAATTTTTGACGACAAGCTTATTTGCGCTTACGGCAACGTTCATGGGAAAATGCCCCGAGCATATCTTCAAAGTGTACATATGGCTTTGCAGGCTGCCTTTGATCATGTTCTTTATGTGGGCTGTAAGCGAGCCTATCATTTTTTTATCCCTTTTGGTTGCCCTCGCTGACTCGATAACGACTTTTTTATTGTCAATTCTTGCCGAGACGTTATGCTGCTTTAATTCCCTTGTTACCTCTCCTTTGGGGCCCTTGACCATCAAAAACTTCCCGTCAACTGACGCGCTAACGCCTTCCGGCAATTCTATCTCCCTTACTGTTTTTTCTTTAGCGGCCTTTTTTCCTTCTTTCATTTTAGTGGAAAAAAAGTTTTCAATGTTTCGTCATTGAAAACTTTTTTTTAGATAGTTTACTATAAAATTTTAGTTTTTATGAAATAAAAACTAAAATTTTAGTATACATAAGCCAAAAGCTTCCCACCGGTTTTCTTCGATTTGGCGTCATAATGGGTCATTATTCCTGCAGGCGTCGATATTATGATTATGCCTATATCCTTTGCAGGCAGGTATCTTTTTTCAAAGCTTTCAAAGTTATTTTTCTGAACGCTGTATCTTGGCTTTATTACCCCGCACTTGTTTATGGTGCCAATAAGTGTAAGCTTGATGTAGTTGCCCCTGCTGTGCTCTGCCTCCTCAAAATCGCCGACGTAGCCGTTTTCCTTCATGACCTTTAGCACTTGGCTGATTATCTTTGAGCATGGCTTTATCAGGCAGTCTGATTTGCCAACTAGCTCACTGTTCAATATCAATGACATCATGTTTGCCAATGGATCGTTTAGCATTTTTTCACCTTAACTGTTTAACTGTATTTCTTGAATCCCAGGCTTACCGCAATTTCCCTAAAGCAAGTCCTGCAAACGCAAAGCCCGTACTTGCTTATGTATGCTCCAGGCCTTCCGCACCTGCGGCATTTCTTTGTCGCCCTGCCGTGCTTTCTTTGCTTTGGGGCATTATTCTTAAGATATTTCTGCATCTTGACGGGCTTTGATTTCAACTGCTTGAAAACTTTCTTGTAATCACTATAAGTCATGGTTATGCTTCCTCCACTTTTACGTTAAACCTGCTCGCCATAAAATCAATTGCTTCATCTTTTGTTATCGTGTGCCTTGCGGGAATCTTCCTTGACAGCAGCCTTCTTTTTTTTATCCGGTAGCCTGCCCTTTCAAGTGTTATGCACACTTCAAATCCCATTATTCCTATTTGCGGGTCGTATTTTACGCCCGGAATCTCGATGTACTCATGAATGCCGAAAGCTACATTGCCGCTTCTGTCAAATTGCCTTTGGATTAGCTTGTTGTCAACTGCATTAAGCAGCCTTGGAAGGATTTGCGCAGCCTTGTCTTTCCTTAGCGTAAGCTTGCATCCAACGGGCAATCCCGGCCTTAAGCCCCATTCCTGTATCCTTTTGTT
This sequence comes from uncultured Methanosarcinales archaeon, assembly GCA_964459665.1. GTDB lineage: Archaea > Nanobdellota > Nanobdellia > Woesearchaeales > GW2011-AR4. The sequence goes on along the minus strand of CAYWNO010000049.1, from coordinate 9,038 downwards.
TGTTATGGTTTTTATCGGCGTGGAATTTGTTATGGATTTTAGCAGCAGTAGTCCTTTCTCTAATTTTGCCTGGTCTTTACCCGCCCCCACGTTGAGTGTGACCTTCTCGATTCTGATGGTTTTCATCTGGTTCATATTATTCATGAAAGCTTAATCAAGGGCTTGCTCTCGCCCACTACGAAAGCGTATTTTTTTGATGTTTCTATAAGGCCGCCTTTCTGGTCATTGTAAATTACCTTGTCTTCGGTTATATCCACGACATTTCCAATTTCCCCGATGTGCTTTCCTCCTGTGAGAAATATTGCCGCCTTTTTATCAAGCTTCAAATGCCTGCTGATTTTCTGCTCGGGCAATGAAATCAAAAGAGTGTCGCCTACTTTGTAGGGCCCTTTGTCAACGAGCATGTTCTTGCCGTCGTAAAGGTTCAGCTGAATCTTTCCTTTCAACGCGCTCTTTCCTATAATCTTACAGGGCTTTAGCAAAGACTCATCCTTGCTTATCTTAAGCAGCCCAATCTTTCCCTTGATGCTTAATATTACCCTGAAATGCTCGTTTATGCCAGTAAATTCTACCGTGTCGAAAATTCCTACGGGAAACCTAAAGTCCTTTCTTGCCTTGCCGTCAATCTTGACTTCAGAGGTATTGATTATTTTTTTTACCTCCCTTGTAGTGCCTGCATAATTCAATATTTCCTTGATAAGAACATTAAGCGGCATGCCTGATTGCAAGCCGTGAGGGCCCGGCACTGGTTTTGTTATGAACCGTGCATTCTTTCTTGTTATGCCCCATGCCTTTGGCGCAGCCAGCCTTTTTAGATGATCTTTTCCCATTTATTTACTCCAACCTTTTTCTTTTAAAAAGAAAAAGCTTGACCAAAAAGAAACACGCCACGGGCGTTGTGGGCTAAAGCCCACTATTTTGTCCTTTTTCTTTGCCATTATTTCCTCTCCAGTATTTTCTGCCTTAATTTGTCCTCAAGGCTTAAATCGGTAATCATAAGGTTTGAAGGGTGAATTGAAAGCGGCCTTTTTGTGCCGTCTTTTTTGGTTATTTCAACGCCGCTGACATAGACTCTTGTTTTTTTCAGCTCAACGCTTTCGACCTTTCCTTCATGCCCGCTGAACCTTCCAGCCATGACTTTTACCTTGTCCCCTTTTCTTATGCGAATGCTTCTCTTTGAATATTTTTTCCGAAGGTCTTTTGACATGTGCGCATTCACGAGCTTTTGCTTGAGGTGAAGCGGCGAGTTAGCCCTGTACTTTCTCTGCTTTCCGGGGTTTTTGCTGCCCTTCCATGAACTTGAAAAGTTGGATGTGTTTTTTTTATTCATAAGGCTCTATCCTTTTTTGATTTGGTATAAAAAATTTTAACTCTAAGTTAAAATTTTTTATACTACTACACTTGCTATCTTTGATATTCCAGGCCATCTCTCGCATGCTTCCTTTGCTATTGCGCCCTTGAAGATTGTCCCTTTTGGGTTTCCCTTGTCGTCTTTTAAAACTACTGCCGCATTGTCCTCGAATTTTATTCTCGTGCCATCGCTTCTTCTAAACTCCTTTCTTTGCCTAACTATCACGGCAAATACAACCTGCTTTCTCATGTCGGGCTTGCCTCTTACCACCGAAGCCTGCACTAAATCCCCGACGCCGCAGCTGCCTATCCTTCCCTTGACTGTTTTTAGGCCGACAACTGTAAACACCTTGATTATCTTAGCGCCCGAATTATCGCAGGTTTCTATCCTGCACCCTACAGGAAGCGCCCTTGTTACGCGTGATTTTAGCGGTTGCATTTTGATGGTAAAAAAATTCCATCCCAAAGATGAAATTTTTTTAATTATTGTTTTATTATTATATGGTTTTATTTTAACTCTGCCTAGGAAAAATCGCACTTTCATATTGTTTTAGTAATAGAGGACTTTGAATAACCCCATTTTTTGAATTGTTTTGATTTTCAGTCTCGACGATGCGCAAATAATAAATTGTTATTTTCAGAGGGTTATTCAAAGTTCTCAATAATTTAAAATCCCCTCTTAAAGATTCTAAATCATGAGCGATAGTTTCATCAGATTGTTCTAAAATAGTTGTCAAATCTCTCTCCGTCTGGCTCCCTTTTATTGTAGGCTTTTCTAAAATGTTGGTATAAAAATATCTTAAATAAAATACCAGATCTTTGGTAGACAAATGATCGTCACTCCACAACTTAAAATTTTGATATTTTTCATAAGAAGTAGGTCTGTCGGCTCTGAAAAATATATCATATAAAAATGGGATTTTTTCCGATTTTAAATCTGATGCTGCTGCTACTAATAGTGCAGATGCAACTGTATAACTCTTAAAATCATTGACCAATAATTGTGCTACTGATGGATTTTGTGTATTATATTCTTGTGTCATTTTCTCAATTAATTTTGTTGCTCAACTTTAACTTCGTCATCTTCCTCTTTCTTTTCAGCCACTTTTGCCGATTGCCTTGCCTCCATCTTTCCCGCAAAGCCCTTCTCGACGCCAAGCTTGCTTACTATTACAAAATTTTTTGTCTTGCTTAATGGCCTGCATTCCATGATGTTTACAATATCGCCGTCTTTTGCATTGATGCATTCGGGATTGTGGACTTTTAGCCTTGTTCTTCTCTTCTCGTACCTTTCGTATTTTTTTAAAAAATATAGCCTTCCAAATTCCACGATGGCTGTTTTTCTCATCTTTGTCGAGACAATCGTGCCAGTAAATTGCCTGCCCCTTACACTAAGTTTTCCGTGAAACGGGCAATTTGATTCATTGCAGCCTTTAGATGGCATTTTTGCATTGATTCCAATATTTCTATGTTCTTTTGTAGCCATTTTGAGTTTTATTTACCTGACTTCAACGCTTCCTGGCGCAAAGCCGTAATTAACCAAAATTTTCTTTGCCCTCTGCTTGTGCTCCCCCTGCAGCTCGATTTTCCCGTCTTTTATCGTGCCGCCGCATGCAAGTTCCGACTTAAGCTTCCTCGCAAGGTCCTTGAGGTCTATCTCCTTTTCCTCGATGCCTTCGACAATGGTGTAATTCTTGTTGAATTTTTTCCTTTCTATGTAGACCAAAATCTTTTGGCTTTCCTTGGCTATTGTCTCGCATACGCACAGTTCTTTCACCAAGCCGCACATGGGGCATATTTCACTCATTCCTTTTTTCTTCCTCCTTTTATTTTTTGGTTCTTGATTGTAAGTATCCTTGCAATAGTCCTTCTCATGCCCTTTATCTTGCCGACATTTTTCGGCGCAGCCCCAACTGCAATCTGTGAATTCATCTTCATCATCTCTTTCTTTAATTCCAATGACTTGTTTTCCAAATCAGGCTCACTGAGCACTTTGAGTTCTTTCACTTTCATCTTTCTTGCTCCTTCTTTTCTTTGGCTTTTCCTTGGATTCCTGCTTTACCTGCCCTTTTGGCTCTTCTTTTGCTTTAGCTTTTACTTCATCTTTTGCCTCCGCCCTTATCTCCTTGGCTTCTTCTTGCTTTGGCTCGACCAACTGAATGTCATCAGGCAGCTTTATGTCGGGCGGCATTATCTTGACCTTAACGCCAACTATTCCGGTCTTTAGCTGCGCCTGCTTATGTGATTCCCGAACTCCGATCACGGCTATGTCGCCGCATTTTTTCAGGTAACCCGAGTAAAATCTCCATGACTTTGCCCTTGCGCTTGGAACCTTGCCGCTTATGACTATCTCTATGCCAAGCGCGCCTGCCCTCATCACATCCGTCATTATCTTGTGGCATATTGCCTTGAATTTTTCCGAGCCGAATTTTTCCAGCGCATCGACAATTTTTTCCGAGACAATGCTTGCATCCAGCTGAGGCAATTCAACCTCGCTTATCTCTATCTGCGGATTCTCAAGATTGAACCTTTTCTTCAATGTTTTTGTCAGCTGCTTGATATTTTGGCCCTTTCTTCCGACGATTAATCCCGGCCTTGATGCCGAGATTACTATCTTCTCGCCCAATGGCGTCTTTATCATCCTTGTGTGGCTATGCCCGACATTTTCAAGGTTCTGGGTTATGTATTCCTCTATCTGGAACTCCTTCATTTTTTGCGCAACAAATTTCCTTTCAATCATTTTATCGGTAAAAAATTTTCAATGCAAAGCATTGAAAATTTTTTCATCTTTTGCTTTTTCCTCTACTATAATCTCAACATTTGTCCTCTTCATCTTCCTTCTTGATTTCCTTCCGTAATGCCATGCTTTCCCGGCCTTGTGCGCCGATATGTGAACTATTGTTAAATTTGAAGTGTTTAATCCCTTGAATTGCGCGTTAGCCTCTGTTGATTCTATCAGGCTTATGAAATGTCTTGAAGCATTTTGCGGGTACCTGCCCGGGCCTATCTTTGTCTTGTGCCCCAAATCACGGTTATAAATCCTAAACGGCACTGCCGCTTTTTTCTCCAAAACCTTCTCCAAAACTTTTTTTGCATCGCTTACTTTTTTGTGCTTGATAAAACTGCATATTTCAACGCTTTGCTTGAATGAAATGGGAAGGGCCATTCCTATGGCTCTTGCCATGTGCTCCTCGTTGTAATCCTTGAATGTGTATCCTTTCATTTTATTTATTTAACCGATAAACTTGCGCTTGAACGCGTAGCTCCGATTCCGGGAGCGCTGTGCGCAACTTTCTTTCTTGTCAATACGAATTCGCCAAGATAATGGCCCACCATGTCGGGCTCGACCATGACCGGCATGAATTCCTTGCCCCTGTGGACTTTTATCGTCTTTCCAATCATCTCCGGCAGTATAATCATGTCCCTGCAATGGGTTTCGATATTTTTTTCATTTGCCCTGAGCTTTTTAAGCAGGATTTTTTGCTGCTCCGTGAACCCGCGCTTTATGCTCCTTCTCTGCCTCGCATTCAGCAATTGGGCTAATTCACTCAGGCTCATCTTCTGGAGCTGCTCTGTTATTTTTCCCTTGTAAGTGAATTCTTTCTTTGCCATCTTTGGTGTAAAAAATTTCGCTTTTGGCGAAATTTTTTAATTATTTTATTTGGTTTATCTAATGAAATTTTTTTATTGAATTTTTGTTTAATTTTCAATCGTCAATGAATTTTTTAGCTTATGATTTATTTTGAGGTATCTCCAGATGCACCTCTTGTATGAAATCTACTCCCGCTATTACATCCAATCCTTCTTCATTTATGTCGTCGGTGTCAAATGGAATGTCTGAAACTCCAACTTCTAATTCTGCTTCTTTTCCACTCTTTAATTCTTTAACTTTGATGTTTGCATATCTTCCTTCTAAAACTGTCTGGGAAGCGCACTTTGCCAAAAAAGTGCCATGGAGTTTAGCATTTAGCCTGTCTGCCAGCCTTTTACTTATGACTGTTTCATCCGCACCTGTGTCAACTATTGCTATTGCGCTTTCTTTCTTGCCGTTAAATGAAACTTCAATAATCCTGTATATTCTTCCCATGTTTTCCACCGCTCAAAATGTAAATTATCATGTTCCTTCTTTTATAATTATGCAAATCACCGCTTACTGAAACCTTTTCGCCTGCAACATCTACTTTTAAATCGGGATAAAACTCTTTTATCTTTTCAACTGCTTTTTTCTGTTTTTCTTTTTCGACTTCAAATGATATTTCCTTTATTTCGATTGTTCGCATGACCATTTTTTGGTGTAAAAAAATTTCAATTTTTGGGATACCGAGCTAATGTCGGGCTTCTGTTAATTCCTGCTGCGCAAACTACTAAAACTCTTGAATCCATTTGTATTTTTGACTCTAACATTTTTTTAATTACCTCTTCCTTCTTCCTGTCCTCTTCGGCGCAATCTTTCCTACCTTTCTTCCGGGCGGCGAGTTTCTTGCGGATTGAGTCGGTATTCCTTTTGCATGGGAGCTTCTGCCGCCAAATGGATGCGCCACAGCGTTCATTGAAGTCCCGCATACAATGGGCCATAACTTGTTCTTTGCCTTCATTGCGTAAAATTTCTTTCCTGCCTTCAAAAACGGCTTTTCCGTCCTGCCCGAGCCTGCGACAACGCCTATGGCTGCCCTGCATTCAGGCAAAAAGGTTTTTCTCTTGCTGGACGGCAATTGCACGATTATTTCGCCTTCCATTTTTGTTATAATCTTTGCAAATGTGCCGCTTGCCCGAACGAACTTGCCCCCATCTCCCGGATTTGATTCTATGTTGTAGATTGATGTGCCTTCGGGAATGCTTTTTAAGGGAAGGATGCTTCCGGATTTTAGCTCGGCATTAGATCCCATCTCTATCCTATCCGTCGTCCTTATTCCTTCAGGAGCCTGCATTAATCCAACTTCGCCGTTGCTGTACTTTAGCTCAAGCAAAGGCGCGCTGTGGCCCCTGCAGTGCAAAATATCTGTTACTTCGGCGCTGATTACCTTGTTTTCCTCGTATCTTGCGAATTTTGCCTCTCCCTTGTACTTGAAGCTTGGCGCCCTGTACCTCGGGCTTCCTTTTCCTCTCCTCTGCTGGATTAGATTCTTTCCCATACAACCTTTTTCTTTTAAAAAGAAAAAGCTTGACCAAAAAGAAACACGCCAAGGGCGTTGTGGGCTAAAGCCCACTGAAATTTTGTTCAAGCTTTTCTTATTTTACTTACTCGGGGCTTTATGCCCCCCGCTCCTGCGGATAGTTTTTCTTTGGTCAAGCTTTCTTTTTTCTAAAAAGAAAGGTTGAGTTATATCAATCCCATCCTCGTCGCTATATCAATTGCCGGGTTCTTTGCTGAAAATTTGATGTATGCCCTTTTCTCGCCGTCCTGATTTATGAGCGTATTTACATCCCGAACTTCGACCTGAAACATTTCCTCAACTGCTTTCTTTATCTCTTTCTTTGTAGCCTTGTTGTTCACGACAAACACGAGCTTGTTGTCTGTCTGCATAAGCCTTATTGATTTTTCCGTCGAAAGCGGGTACTTGATTATATCGTATGCGTCCATTTTGAGTTTAAAAATTTTCATCTTTGAGATGAAATTTTTTTTTTATTTGCTAAATAGCTTCTCTTTCTCCAAAATTTTAATCGCAGGGCTCGTCCATAATGTTGCCCTTCCTGCTTTTGTGCCGGGTGCAAGCAATTCTGCATTAAGGCTTTTTACCTGGACAACGTCAATGCCGGGAATGTTTGTGAATGCCTTGCTTAGCTTTTCGGTTATTGATGCAACAATCAGGAGGCTTTTCTTTTTTTGGTATTTTCTTCCCCTTGATTTTCCTTTTCCAGCCCTTACTTTTTTTCCAGCGCCACGCGTTAATTCTTCGCCAAATCCTAGCTTTATTAATGTTTCAACCGCTTCTTTTGTTTTGCTGATGGACTCAAATTTATCGTCCAATACAAAAGGATAATTATCCGGAACCAAATGCCCTCTTTGGGATACGGCATCCTTGATTATCGTGGCTGAAATTGCGCTCCTTATAGCCTTGCTGTTCTCCTTGTAGTTTATCTTTTTTTCCCATATCTTTTCGGTTTTTGGCGGGTGCGCCCTTCTTCCGCCGACTGTGCCGGGCGCAAAAGCCCCGACCCAGTTCATCCTCGTGCCCCTTCTTGTCATTATTTTCCTTGGAACCCTTGAGATTCCTATTCCATATGAGCCTCTGTAATTTCTTCTTCTTCTCGACAGCTTTGCAGACGCCCTTTTTCCTGCATCGGAGCTTGCAGCATAAGGCTGCCTGTTGTGGCTCTGTATTGCAAGGACCGCCCTTTGTATCAAGTCGGGCCTTAACTCCTCTTCAAACTGGAAAGGCATGCTAATCTCTCCGACCTTGTCGTTTGTTGTGCTGAAAACAGTAAGTTTCATTCTTACCTCCCCTGCTTTGATTCCGTGCTGATGTATGTTACCTGAGGCGCGCCCGGAACGTTATTCTTTGGCCTGATTGAATCGGTAAATCTAATAATTCTTTTCTGGGTGCCGCCTATTGAGCCTTTGACGAGCATGTAGGTGTTTTTTACGTTGCCATAGTTCAAAAAGCCGCCTTTAACATTTACTTCTTCGGGCTTGCTTCCAATCTTTACAACCCATTTGTTATATTCCGTCCTTAAGTTGCAGCCCGTCTTGCTTGCATGGGCGACCCTGTACATTATTTGGCCTTGTGCCCTCCACGAGCCCAAAGTGCCGGGGTTTCTCCTGCTTTTTTCTGACTTATGGTGCCTTAATGTTATTCCAAACCTCCTCATAGGGCCCTGAAAGCCCTTGCCCGTCGTCAAGGAATGCGAATCTACCTGCTGCCCTTCCTTGAAAACTTCGCTCACGCTTATTTCCTTTCCTAATTTTTCTTTTGCATAGGATAATTGCTGCTCCTTGTTTCCGCCGACTGCAATTTCAAATACTTCAGGTTTTTTCTTCCCTATGCTTGTTAATTTTGGCTGGGCATAGCAAAGCAGCCTTATGAAATCAAAATCGTCTGCCTGCTTTCCTTTCTTTTTGGGAATTATAATTTTTTTTTCCAATTCCTTGTCGAGAGAATCAGCGAACAGCTCGGAAACGAGCTTTGTTCCGTCTCTTGCGTTTTTGTAAAATCTTATAGAAGCAGTCTTTATGGGCGGGCACTCAATGACGGTTATCGGGCAGAAAATTTCCGTCCCTTTTGTCAGTGAATTTGCGCGGTTATCAGTAATGAGCAGGTGCGTCATTCCCGCCTTGTAGCCGGCAAAGCCAAGCAGCTTTACTTCCTTGCTTGCCGGCCAAGTCCTTATCCTTGCATATTTGTATCTGGCAAGAACTCTTGGCCAAAATTGCATGCTTCCTGCCCTGGGTTGTCTTGTCTTAGGCATTTTCGAGAGTAATGCGCCTATAAAAGTTTGTTTAAAATAAGCCTTAGATAAGCCTTTTATTGAATGCCTTTTGTAGAAAAACAGTTTAAGCAACTGTACTGAAAAGGCAGTCTTTTCAGGCTAGTTTAAGACGTGTTTTTATTTTATATATTTTATAAACACACACCAAAATGATAAATCTAAGAAACAGCGGGATGTTTATAAATGTTGTGGTATAAAAATTCTGGTGTAGTATACGGAAATTATTGCACCCCTATTTCTGCAAATATCAGGATTATCTA
>CAYWNO010000048.1:0-11444 GCA_964459665.1 uncultured Methanosarcinales archaeon | reverse complement strand
CAAACTCTGGACGAAGCGGAGCGTAGTCCAGAGTGGTCGGATTTTTATGATTTTAATAAAAAATTACAAGGAGGTAATAAATGGAACGAATTAGCGGAAGGCCAAAAGACATCAAACAGGTAAGTGATGTAGTTTGGGAGATACCGCCATCATACAAGAAAGGCATGTTAGTTCCTGCAAGAATTTATGCAACAAAAAAGCTTTTTGCAGAAATGGATGATGGCGTCTTCAATCAAGTAACCAATGTAGCATGTCTTCCTGGAATCCAAAAATACAGTTTCTGTATGCCCGATGGTCATTTTGCTTTGTAGTTAGTTCTACAGCAAGACAAGTGGGGCTATGGCTTTCCAATTGGAGGCGTTGCAGCTTTTGACGCAGAAACTGGAGTCATAAGCCCGGGAGGGATAGGTTTCGATATAAACTGCGGAATGCGCCTTGTTACTACCAATCTTACATTCAAGGAGGTGCAGCCCAAGCTCAAAGAGCTGGTTGACGCAATGTTCAAGAGCGTTCCTTCGGGAGTCGGGGCAAAAGGATTCGTGAATGTTAGCAAGCAGCAATTCAAGCAGATAATGTCAGACGGCTCAAGATGGTGCGTTGAAAACAGCTACGGCTGGAGCGAAGATTTAGAGAGAACAGAAGGCCATGGCAAGATAGACTGGGCAGAGCCTGAAAAAGTAAGCTCGAAGGCATTGGAAAGGGGGATAAACCAGCTTGGAACTTTAGGTTCAGGAAACCATTATCTCGAGATACAAGTTGCGAAGGCGGAAAATGTTTATGATCCTGATTTGGCTAAAAAATTCGGTATTTTTTCGCCCGAGCAGGTTGTTGTCATGGTTCATTGCGGCTCGAGAGGATTCGGGCACCAGATAGGTACAGATTACTTAAGGATTTTTGAAGGCACTATGAAAAAATACGGGATAGATGTTTATGACCGGGAATTGGCATGCGCGCCTTTCCAAAGCAAGGAAGGCCAGGATTATTACAAGGCAATGGCTTGCGCCGCCAACATGGCATTTGCGAACAGGCAGGTGATACTTCACAGGATAAGGGAAGGATTCTCAAAAGTTTTCAAGGCTGATGCCGAAAAGCTCGATATGCACATGGTTTATGATGTTGCCCATAACATAGCAAAGCTCGAGGAGCATAACATTGACGGAAAAAAGAAAAAGCTCATTGTGCACAGGAAAGGCTCAACGAGAGCATTCCCCCCAAATCATCCTGAGCTTGCAAGCATTTACAAGGAGACAGGTCAGCCCGTAATTATAGGCGGCTCGATGGAGACTGGCTCTTTTCTGCTCGTAGGTACAAAAAAAGCAATGGACGAGACTTTCGGAAGCACTGCCCATGGAAGCGGAAGGACAATGTCTAGGACTGCGGCAAAACATCTTGTGAGCGGGGAGCAATTGCAAAAAGACATGGAGAAGAGGGGCATTTACGTCAAGGCAACCTCGATGCCTGGGCTTGCAGAGGAAGCTGGTATGGCTTACAAGGACATAAATGACGTAGTTGACGCCGTTTCACAGGCAGGAATCTCAAAACCCGTCGTGCAGCTTCGCCCTGTGGGAAATATCAAGGGCTGACGTATCTATACTCACGGACAAAATATACTCACGGACAAAAATATTGTGTCATTTGCTATATTCCTAAAAATGCCAAAATACAAATTTCTCGAGGACGTTGCGATAGCAGATATTGCTTACGAAGCCTATGGGAAAGACCTGAATGAATTGTTTGAGAATGCCGCGCTTGCGATTTTTGAATTAAGCGCGAACATTGAATCAATCGAGGCAATCCAAAAAATTGAATTCAGCCTGGAAAACAAGACAGTAGAAAACCTGCTTTATGATTTTTTGTCTGAAATACTGTTCCTGAAGGATTCAAAGTACATGGTATTCAAAAAAGTAAAAGTTTCAATAAACGAAGGAAAGCCGCTTAAATTAAAATCGGTTCTTGAGGGCGATACGATAAACCCGCAAAAACAGCAGTTAGAGAACGACATAAAGGCAGTCACGATGCATATGTTTGAAGTAAAGAAAGAAAAGGGAGGGTATAAGGCGACCGTTGTTGTTGATATTTGATTTGCAGTCGCAGGTATACGTTAAGTGCCGTAAAGACTCTACCTTTTTTAGGCAATGCCTGAAGCTTTTTTATGGTTTGTCACAAACCTGTACCCGAACGTAACCTTGTTGTCAACTATCATCAATTCCCTTTTTTTGCCGTTTACATAATACTCCTTGATTGCCTTGTCCCTTTGCGCCTGCGTCTGGGCTGAATCATACATATGCTCATTTTCCAAAACGAGCTTTACAAATTTCCAATAGTCTTCTGCACCTGCGGATTTCTTGTCATAGCTGAATATTGACATTTTCGCCTTAGGCGCTTCCTTGAGCTTTGAGTTTGCCCTTATCGGCTCATTAACCAGCAAGGGAGTGAACTCTTTTTTCATGTTCGAGAGCACTTCATTGCATATCTTGTTTCTTGCGTCGAACATTGTCGGCAAAACAGAGCTTACCAGAATATTGCGCCCGTTAGACTTGTTGAATTCTACAATCCTTTTGACTGTCTTTACGAGGGAATCATAACCGAGCACGTCAGTTGCGCTCGGTATGACGACCTCGGTGGCGTAGAATAGTGCATTTTTATTTAGCAGCCTAAGTGAAGGCGGGCAGTCAAGAATGGCATAATCATAATCAATTTTGGGCGATAGCTTGCTTGAAAGAAAGCTTATGCTTCTTGGCTCTTTGGCAATCTGGCTTTCAGCATCGGCCAGCTTATGGTCGCAATGGACAATGTCGAGATTTTTTCCGAGCCTGCTTATGCACTCGCTAAGCTCTGCGCCTTCCATCAGGAAATGATAGAGGTTATAGCTTGAGTTGGTACTGTGGCATGAGCTTATATCGCCTTGCGGATCTAAGTCAATAAGAATGACTCTTTTGTTGTTTCTGGACAATCCTGCCGCCAAATTTACTGCCGTTGTCGTCTTGCCTACGCCGCCTTTCTGGTTAAATATAGCTATTTTTCTCATCTATACCGCCTCTTTTAGAAAAAATTCACTTTTGAAGTGAATTTTTTCTTTTTGTTTTAGATAATGTTGAAAAAATCGCCCAAAAGCGATTTTTTCAAAGTTCAGATTAAAATTTTTGTGCTTATATTTAAATGTTGCGTTTTTTGTATATTAATATAGTAAAATGTATATCAATAAATATCCAAAATAAGTTTTAGAGAACTTTCTCTATATTGATTTTCAAAGTTCTCATTAAAAAAACGCCCTTATAAGCTCTCTCAAAAATCCGTACCCGTCAAATCCTGGTATCGGCAGCATGTTGAATATGAGAAGGTACATGTTTATTCTTTGCGTCAAAAGCAAAAGCAGGTAGTGCTTCTTCTTGTATTTTTTGCTTTTCAGCACGAGCCATGCGCCAATCCATAAAAAACAATTGATCAAAGGGCCTGCAAGCGCAGCCAATGCGAACTGCAAATGCGTGCCGTTTCCGCTTATTCCCACATATCCTGGAACAATAAATATAAATCCCATTCCCGTTAATTTTGATATGACTGCGAATATTCCAAGAAACAAAGAGAACGAGCTTCTGTAAAAAGCATAGAAAACTGCATTCAGCCCGAAGCCAAGCGCGACAAACTTGTGCGCAAGCTCATGCACTATGATTGCCGGCGCTGTTGCCATTATTGTAAACTTCAATGCTTCAAAATCAAAACTTTTTTGGTAATGCGTCAATGGGTCATAAGACTCCCTTCTTAGTGGTATCATTCCTGAGAAGATATAGCCTACAAAGAAGGTCATGGCTACAAGGTCAATGATTTCTCCGATTGTTATTAGCGGCATTTTGAATTTTTGGATGAAGCCTTTTACATGGAAAAATTTTTAAGCTGTGCTTAAAAATTTTTCCTTCCATGACAGACTTAGTCGCGTGCCTTTCATCAGGGGAGAAAAGCTCGGCTCATGTTGCAAGGCTAATTCACGAGCAGGAATGGGGAAGGGTTTTTTTGATTACAGATGATTCCGGCATGAGTGGCTTTAAGGCCAAAAGAGAAGTTGAGTTTATCGTCGTTGATTTTCAAAAACCGGTTTCCGGGCTGATTGAAGACATAATAAAAGGCATAAGGGGAAAAATTTCTGGCTTTGAAGTCGCCTTGAATCTTGTTTGCGGCTCCGGAAAAGAGCACATGGCAATCCTATCAGCTTTGCTAAAGCTTGGCGTTGGGATAAGGCTTATGGCCGTTACAAAAGACGGCGTTAGGGAATTATAAGTTAAAAAATTCGCTTGAAAAGCGAATTTTTCAAAATTTAATCTAATAAAAAGTGAAATTTTTATATTTAGGCGATATACTTATAAAAATGCGAATATTGCTGGATACAAATATCTTCATAGAAAGGGAGGATAACAAACCTTTAAACAATGACTTACAAACCCTATTGAATTTATTAAACAAAGCAAGTATGACAATATTAGTGCATCCAAAATCAATAGAAGAATTAAATAATGACAAAGATAAAAATCGAAGAGATATAGAGGACTTTGAATAACCCCCTGTATTTATAAAGTAAATGCAGTTTATTTATAAATGGAATAGGGTTATTCAAAACTCTCTATAATCATTTCAAAGATTAAGAGTTATATCAGACTTGAAAGTCCGCCAGATCCATTCAAAGATCAAGATTTTGGACGATATTTTGATTTAACCAGTAAAATAAAAAACGCACATGAATTAAATGATTTATTCTTAATATGCTCAATATATAGAAATGCGGTTGAATTTTTGATTACAGAAGATAAAGGGATACATACAAAATCTAATAAAATAGGGTTATCTGATCGAGTTTTCACCGTTTTGGATGCAATAACTGCAATTGGGGATTTGAGTAAACCTCAAAAAGAAGTTTATTCTCCGCCATCTATTCTTAAAAAACCATTGCATAATTTAAAGATGGAAGACCAATTTTTTAATGATTTGCGAGACGATTACGGTATAAAAGAGTTCAATGATTGGTTTTCTAAAAAAGCTAAAGAAGGCAAGGAAGCTTATGTCTATTTCAATAAAGATGAAAGTTTAGGGGCATTCTTGATGTTAAAAGATGAAAATGAAGAGATTTCCTCAAAACCAGATAGATTGCCTAAAAAGAGAAGATTAAAAATTAGCACATTAAAAGTTTCAAATATTGGGAATAAGTTAGGAGAGTTATTCCTAAGCATATCCTTTAATTATGCGATAAAAAATAAAATAGACGAAATATATTTAACACACTTTATAAGAGAAAATGACCATTTAATTCCACTTATTGAGAAATTTGGGTTTATAAAGAATTCAAACTATATCAAAAATAACCCTACTGGAAAGGAAGAGAGTATAGAGGACTTTGAATAACCCCCTGTATTTATAAAGTAAATGCAGTTTATTTATAAATGGAATAGGGTTATTCAAAACTCTCTATATTCATAAAATCAATATTGCCAACAGGTAGCTTATCAATTAACAATTTAAGGGAAAAATTTTTCCCTTGCTATTATGATGGAGAAGCGGTGAATAAATTTCTAGTGCCGATTGTTCCAAAATACCATGAGAGACTCTTCATAGACGTTAAAGACCGTCAAACAAATATTGATGAATTTCTTGGAAAATTTATAGTTGAGGGCAACACGCTGCAAAAAGCATATTTATGTAATGCTCCGACAACACAAATGAAAAAAAATGACTTATTAGTTTTTTATCGTACTACCAAAAAACAAGCTGTTACTTCTATTGGCACAATAGACTCTGTGCATTATGAATTAAAAAATGTAGATGAAATTATCAACTATGTCGCTAAAAGAACAGTATACTCAAAATTAGAAATTGAAAAGTTTAAAAAACCATTAACGGTGATTCTTTTCAGATTCCATTTTCATTTTCCAAGTGAGATTTCATCTGAAGAGCTTATCAAAAAAAAGATAATAAATGGACCGCCTCAAACCATAATTAAATTAAATCATAAAAATTATGTTAAATTAAAGAGATTATCAAATATTGATAACAAGTTTAGTATATGGAATTTAGAAGAAAGGTCTCAATGATTTTTGAGGGAGAAAATCTATAAGTATCATTTGTAAATTATTATTAATATTATAATAAGATTGTGGAGGATGAAACGTTTTAATCTCATTTCTTATTTCGTCAAGACTAATCGCCTTATCAAACCTCATTATTTTTTCAAGCAGAATTGCAGTTCCATCTTTGCAACCCTTGAAATATTCATTAAACTGGTTTCTGGTTATACCTGCATATTTTTTAGTTTTATTCCAAAGGTCTTTTAATGGAAGTCTAATCTTTTCTTTTACTACAAAACAACCAGTAATTTTTCTAACTGGTCTGCTTGTGTAGATTAAACAACTTTCATTATTTTTAACATTCACATTTTGTCTTCTAAACTCCACAAGTTTCGTTTTAGAGAAAATTTTTTCAGAAAATTCTTGCTTTATAGAGAATAGTTTAACCAATTTTATCACCTTTTTATAGAATCCTAAAAATGCTCATTTATATAGTTTATGTATGCACATGTCCAGTGACCAGTGGCATCATATCTTCCCAACCGACTTCTCTATCCTGTCCAATCCTCTCTCAATTTCTTTTATAGACGTCGCATAGCTTAGCCTTACTTTCCCTGCCTGCGCCGCAATAGCCGATGCTCCATCCGGTCATCACATAATTCTTGGAAACTGAGTTCAGTGTACAGTTAATTTTTTCAAAGTTCAATTTCACTTTTCCTATCCAGCACCTTAATAAGAAATTTGCTCGATTCCATGACAATAAACCCGAGGCTCGAAATAGATAGGATCATTGCCAGCTCGCCTGGCAGCAGCGATACCGTTCCGAATATTGACTGGAGCGGCCCCCAGTACACGACCAAAATCTGTATCGTTAATGACAGGCAGAATGCCAAAAGCAGCCATTTATTTGAGAAGGGGTTCAGGTGCCTTAATGACGGATAGAGTGTCCTGCTGCTTATAACGGCAAATAACTGGAACATAACTAAAGTTGTGAATGCTGCAGTTCGAGCCCTTTGCAGATCGGAATCCTCGTATTGCATGAAAATAAACAGCGTTCCAATGCTCATTATCAGTCCAAACATGAAAATAAGAATGAACATATTTGCCGAAATGGGCTTTTCCTTTGGATTTCTCGGGCGCCTTTTCATTATGTCTTCATCACTCGGGTCAGAGCCAAGCCCTAATGCAGGAAAATCGTCAGTAAGCAGGTTCATAAGGAGTATCTGGAGCGGCAATAATGGAAGCGGAAAATTCAGCATTATCGCCAAAAAAACAGACATTATCTCCCCGCAATTGCATGAAAGCAGGTACCTCGCAGACTTTATCATCTTGTCATAAATATCCCTGCCCTCCTTAACTGCATTTACAATTGTAGCAAAATTGTCATCAACAAGTATCGCCTCTGAAACTTCTTTTGCAACTTCGGTGCCCGTTATTCCCATTGCAATCCCGATGTCCGCCTTTTTTAATGCAGGGGCATCATTGACGCCATCGCCGCTCATGGCAACAATATGGCCTTTTTTCTGCAAAATATTGACTATCCTTAGCTTTTGGATAGGCATGGCCCTTGCAATGATCTTGACATTTTCTATTATTGCTTCAAGCTTTTTATCGCTGGCTTTTTCAATTTCCTCGCCGCTTAAAACCAAATCGCCTTCATTGAACAGCCCAATCTGCTTGGCTACAGCTTTTGTAGTTATTGCGTGGTCTCCTGTTATTATCATAACCTTTATTTTCGCGTCATTGCACTGGCTTATCGCTTCCTTTATGCCTTCACGCGCAGGGTCAAACATTCCAACCAGGCCCGCAAATATCAAATCTTTCTCAACCTGATTCATGTCATATTTTGCCGATTTGGGAACATCCTTGTAGGCAAGAGCCAGCACCCTTAATGATTGTTCCGCAAAGGAAAAATTTGTGCTGCTAATCCATTCCCTGTCTTTTTTCGTTAACTTCCTTACATTGCCGTTTTCATAAATCCTGTTGCATAAAGCCCAAGACGGCATTTAAGAGAACTATCCCAAAAATTGCGGCTGACTCGATTTTTTCGCCAAGAAATAAGGACAGCAGCCCTGCAAATATCAGCAGCAAAATAAACATGTTCTTGAACTGGTTGAGAAATATCCCGAATTTGCTTATTCTTTTTTCCTTCTTTAGCTCGTTTAAGCCAAATTCTTCCAACCGAATTTGAGCTTCCTCTTTGCTTAGACCCCCCTCAGAGCTTTTCAGCCTTTCTATTACTTCCTGCGGCTTTAAGCTGTAAAAATTTTCAGCTCTCAATTTCTTTTCTCGTATTCATATGTTTTGTTAGCTCAATTATAATTGCTCCAATGCTAGATACCAGGCAAATAATCGTGAACTGCCCGATGCTTAAAGGCACCATATCAAGATATTTCCCAAATGAAGGAATAAATATGGATGAAGCTATAAATGTAAACGAGCTTATAACTGCCAATATCAATAGCTTATTCTTGAAGATGCCCACTTTGAAAGCAGGATATATCGTGGATCTGGAAGCTAGGGCTTGGTACAGCTCAAACATGCTTATTGTAAGGAAAGCTGCTGTCTGCGCCTGCTGGTAATTTTGCTCGTGGAAGTAAAACCAGCTGAATACTAGCAATACGGCAATGGTCATGGCTATCGGATAATAAACAAGAAAAGGATTAAGCCCCTTGTATATCGGCTCTTTCTGGCTTCTTGGCTTTCTTGACATTGCATTCGGCTCGAAAGGATCCACGCTTAATGCCAAGGCAGGCAAGCCGTCTGTGACAAGGTTTATCAGCAAAAGCTGCGTTGCTGTCAGCGGCAAGGGCAGCCCGATAATGACGCCGAATAATACTATAAGCACTTCTCCTATGTTTCCTGAAAGCAGAAATCCTATGTACTTTCTTATGTTGTCATACACTCCCCTGCCTTCCTCGACTGCATTAACTATTGATTCAAACTTGTCATCTGTTAAAATCATTGCGCTTGCTTCCTTGCTTACATCAGTGCCCGTTATGCCCATGGCAATTCCTATGTCAGCTTTTTTCAATGCAGGGGCGTCGTTTACGCCATCGCCCGTCATTGCAACAACGTGCCCTTTTTTCTGTAATGCTTCAACAATCCTTATCTTATGCTCAGGATTAACTCTTGCAAAAATCACAATGTCTTCTACGACATCTTCAAGA
The DNA here is from genome assembly GCA_964459665.1 of uncultured Methanosarcinales archaeon. Classification (GTDB taxonomy): domain Archaea; phylum Nanobdellota; class Nanobdellia; order Woesearchaeales; family GW2011-AR4. The sequence goes on along the minus strand of CAYWNO010000048.1, from coordinate 2,227 downwards.
TTTTTTGTTTCATCAAGATTGGCGCCCGATATTGATTTCCCCACAAGCCCAATCTCTTTGGCAACGGCATTGGCTGTTATCTCATGGTCGCCGGTAATCATTATTACCTTAATGCCTGCGTCAATGCATTTTTTGATTGAAGCCTTGACCTCTTCCCTTGGAGGGTCAATCATGCCCTGCAATCCTGTGAAAATTAGGTTTTTTTCAGCAGGCTCTTTATCCAATGCCTTGTACGCAAATCCCAAAACCCTCAATGCCCCGTCGGCAAAGTCCCTGTTTATTTCAAGAATCTGCTCCTTGTCACTTTGCGAAAGCTTGCTTACTTTTCCGTTTTTATTGACACGGCTGCATATTTTCAGCAGAACTTCTGGAGCCCCCTTGACATAGGCAATCTTTTCTCCTTTATGCACGTGCACAGTAGTCATGATCTTTCTTTCGCTTGTGAACTCTATTTCATCAACTCTCGGATATTCCATCTCGAGCTCTTCTTTTATCATTCCTGCTTTTGCGGCGCTTACAATCAGCGAGCCTTCAGTTGGATCTCCTATCAGGTTGCCGTCTTTTAGCTCTGCATTGTTGCTCAAGGCGCCTATGCTCAATAATAGCCCGATTTCTTCAGGAGGAACCTGCCTGCCCTTGCAAAGAAAATCTCCTTTTGTTTCGTAGCCTGCCCCGGTTACTTCTATGACCTTGCCGTTGGCAAATATTTTTTTTACAGTCATCTCATTTACTGTGAGCGTGCCTGTCTTGTCAGTGCATATAACTGTCGTGCTTCCAAGAGTTTCAACGCTTGGCAGCCTCCTTATCAGGACGTTTCTCTTTAGCATCCTTTGAGTGCCAAGGGCAAGCGATATTGTTACAACTGCAGGAAGCCCTTCGGGAATTGCCGCAACAGCAAGAGAAACAGCGACTAAAAGCATTTTTAGAAGCGGGGCTTCATGAACTAATAATCCTACTGTAAAGACTATCACTGCAATGCAAATAGTCACATAGCCAAGCCACCTTCCTAGCTGATCCATTTTTTTTTGCAATGGCGTAGGCTCGGGCTTTACCTCCTGTATCATGGATGCAATATTTCCGATTTCCGTCTGCATTGCGGTAGCTGCCACAATTGCCTTTGCCCTGCCGCCCACTACAATGGTTCCGCAGAATACCATGTTTTTTCTGTCGGCAATCGGTATCTTTTCCGGAAGGCTGTTGGTATGCTTTTTTACGGGCATTGATTCACCTGTCAAAGACGATTCCTGAACCTGCAAGTTGAAGGCTTCAATTAGCCGTGCATCAGCAGGAATCTTATCGCCCGTCTCAAGAATTATGGCATCGCCGGGCACAAGCTGCCTTGCGTCAATATCCCTTTTTTTGCCTTCCCTTAATACAGTGGCCTTTAATGATGCCAGCTTTTTGAGCGCTTCTATGGCCTTTTCCGCGCGATATTCCTCTACAAACCCAAGCACTGCTATCAAAATAATTATTGCGGAAATAACTGCTGCGTCGGTATACTCCCCCAGAAATGCAGATATGGCGGTTGCAAATATCAAAATCCATATTACAATGCTCTTGAACTGCGAAAAAAAAATTTCCCACGGGGAAACTTTTTTCCCTTCGGTTATCTCGTTCAAGCCATGCGCCTTTAGCCTTTCCTTAGCATCCTGTTCGGAAATGCCTTTATCTGTCGTGTTCAGCTCTTTTAAAGCCTGCTCTATTGTTTTGCTGTGCACGTATTTAGAAATAACTTCCGGTTTCATTCACATTGTCCTCTTTGGGATTTGATTTCATGTCCTTTAATTTTATTACGAAATAGCCAAGGCAGTCAAGTCCGCAAAATGTTGCTTTCTTCTTGAAATCATCGGGTCCGAATATTATCGTGTAATTGTTGGAGTTATAAAAATTTATGTCGCTTGAGCACGTAGCGCATACCTTTTCATGCTCCTTTAGCCGTTTTCTTATGTTTTCCTGTATCTGCCTTTTTAAGCCTATCGCTCCGCTGTCCAGGTCGTTTTTAAACCTGATCAGCTCGTTGTAGTCCAACACATCAATTACCTCCTCAAATCTTCTTGCCATTTATTCCACCTCTTTGGTAAAAAATTTCAATTTTTTTAAAAATTGAAATTTTTTCTTCTTGTTTTGCCTAATCAAAAACTTTTCACTCAAATTGAAAAATTTTTACACACTTTCGGCTTCATCCAAAAATTCGCTTCGCTCAGGTTAGCAGCTTCAAAGTCCTTGA
>CAYWNO010000047.1:0-11459 GCA_964459665.1 uncultured Methanosarcinales archaeon | reverse complement strand
GAAATCTACTGCACTACAAAATTAAAGTATCTTAAATGATACAATACCCTATTTTCAGACACATACTTCGCCAAACCGCTAAAATTAGTGCTTTCGCTTACATCCCTTCCGATTACCTCGAATAATCGCATGAGAAAATTTTGTTGGGCTTCATTCAAAAATCCCATTCTCACTCCGGATTGAAGAATTGTGTTTATCCTTTCAAAGTCTGCCAAGTTTGTCACCTATCTGATTCATATATGATTAAGCAATCTTAAATTTGCATTTTAGCGTCCTACTACGACCTTTGATTTTCTTTCATAACCTTTGTATCTAAAACCCCTTGTAGAGACTTCAACAACTTGATAGTGGGGAACACCCTCTCTTAAACTAATCACTTCTTGGTTATGAGGATTAAATTGTTCACCAATTTGAGGAGATGTATCTTCGATACCATATTTTTGTGTAAGCCTTTTTATATAAGCTTTTAGTTCTTCGTTACTGGAATAATGGCAAATATCTATAAGGGACACTACCTCATTTTTAATTAAACTATCAATTCCCTTATTTCCATCAGAATTAAAAAATTCTACAGGAGCTTGGATTTTTCTTACAGCTTCTCTTATAGAGTAATTTCTATTGCTTTTAATATTTACTTCAGATCTATCATTAATTAAATAAATGTAAAGTTTAATGGCACTGCCCCTACACCAATTTCCATAATCTTCAATTTCCTGAATTATTAAATTGCATTTATGGTATGTTCTTATAGTAAGGCTTGCATCATTATCTCTAATATTGTGGCTCTCAACTATGTGGAGAATCTCAAGACTATCATCAGCTATGTTCTGTATCTTTCCCTTGATTTCATTAAGCGCTTCTTGAATTTCAGGAGTTATAGCCTTTCCAGCCAATAATAATCGCAAAAACGCATCGGCAACAATTTCAATATGGGCATCGCCATCAAAATAATATGCTGCTTGGGTTCCAAGTCTTCTAATTGCATTTTCCAAGCTGCCATTTCCTATTTCTGTAATCAATTCTATCAAAAAATCCCGCTGCTGCTGGTTTATAGCCCCATATTGAACCGCTACATCCAGCAGTTTAGAAGCAGTTTCGAGTATTCTATTTTGCGGAATTGTGCGCAGGAGAATTGTGCGCAGGAGTGTGCGCAGGAGAATTGAAAGATTAAGAAAAACGTTTCTAAATTCTTCACTCACATGCTCCCTTTCAGGCAATTGCTCAAGAGCATAATCTTGTTTGATAATCGCTTCTATTTCTTCTTTAGTTGGGATTCTTTGAGCTTGTGGCGCGATATGTAATGTTATGGGAGCGGATGATAAGTCTCTAAAACTGCCATCAGGCTGCTGTATTGCATTTAGAACAAAAAATACAATTGTATGGCGACCTTCGCCAAGTATATCTGCCGGAATGTACACGCTATCTTCGTTTGTTGCAATTTCAGTTCTGTTTAAGATATCATGAAACTCTCCATCAGATTCGTCTAATTTAGTCCAAGCAATTTCCCTGACGACGGACATATCTAAATTTTCTATTCTGGCTGCAAAGTTTATGGTTTGATTTAAAGTAAATTGCTGGTTATCGGGCGGACTTGTTATTATTGCAGCAGGTTGATTCTGCGGCTGAGGCTGTTGCGGAGCGGGCCTGACTCTTGGTTGAGGGGGTTCAGGTGTTGGCAACTCTTCCCGGCTTATTAATCCTTTAAAATTTACTGTCCAGGTATTTCTACTAAAGAATCTGCCCCTACTGACTCTTGCAAATTGCTTGATGTCATTGGCTGTGAATAGAACTCTTTGGGTTGCATCAATGCCTCTTATATCAAACCATTCTTCTATTTTTCTATAAGATATCTCTCCTAATCTCATGAAATTTGTTGGAATTGCTATACCAGTCTTTCCGTCATCTGTTAATACAATCAAAATCCAGTAATTGTTATTCTCCGCTTCGCTTTCCGTCCCCACAATTAGTTTGACTCTTGGATATGTTCTTTGCAGCCAAATCTGTAAATTATTTATTAAAACATTAGTCCTATCTCCACTTTGTATTCCATTAAGGATTGCTCGGGCAATTTGTTCTAATGTTGCATCTTGCGATACTGCTGCCTGTCCTTCAGGTTGCCGCACAACTATTTGTCTCGTTGCCTCATCCCTGCCATATTGGTTGCCGACTCTTAGCCTTACTGTATAAGTGCCAGCTTGCTCAAAACGATATGTTGGATTTGGGTCGTCTACATTGAAAACTATACCACCTACTACACTCCATGTTCTAAAAGTCGGATTATCGGTTGATTCGTCGGTAAATTGGACAGTTAAGGGAACTTCACCTTGTAAAGGACTGGCGTCAAATAAAGCTACCGGTGGGTTTCCGCCAGTAGGCGGTGTAGATCGTGAAGGAGGCAGGACTCTTACTCTTGGTTGAGGGGGTTCTGTTCCTCCTCCGGATGGAGGCTCCGTAACATTAATGGGCAGTATAATGTTATGACTAACGCCCAATGCGATACTAACACCGGTCACAAAAAGTCTATATGTGCCTATCGGAACATCATCGTTAACACTTATCATTAATGTAGATGCAGTTGCACCATTAGGTTCTGGTGTTGCTGTCTCATTTGATAAGTGAGTCATAATTACTTCTTCAGTAAAAGGTGTAAGAAATAAGTTTAGCGTTACAGTTTCATTAAAGCCATTTAATGAAGTAACAGTTATGGTAGAACTACCTTGCCCTCCTTGCTGTATGGTCAAAGTATTTGGAGTTGCATTTAAGGAAAAGTCTGGGGCTTGTCTTGCTGGCGGCAATCCTCCTCTTCTGATATGTATTCTAATAGTATTGGATACTGTGTTTGCATTTTGGTCATTGGATGATTTAGCTTGTAGCTCACGATTAGTCAATATAACTCTAATTAAATGTGTGCCGACACCTAAATGTCTATGGGATGTAGGAACAGAAGTGATAATATTATTACCTGCAGCATATCCATTTGCTAATATGCGTCTTCTATTTTCCTCGTCTATCTTATACCAAACATAACTATAATTCCTGTTATCTTGTATCTGCAGATTTTCTACTGCCGCTTCAAAGATTATAGTATCGCCTACGATGAAATTCGAATTGTTTATATCTGGTTTTGTGATTGTTACACGGGGCTCTTTTTTTAGAGGCTCAAAAGCTTCAAAGCTTTGAATCACAAATGGCGGGCTTATCATTAGGGTGGGCAATAAGTCATACGCTACCCATATATACCCCTTTTCACCCCAATCTTTTCCCCAGCTATTTCGTATTTTGAATGCAGGAATTCCCTTTGTCTGGTCATTTGGATTCGGAAAATTTGGTGTAAATCCAACAATAACAACTGCATGCCCCCCTAATTCATTGCCTGTTGCATCACCATAGAAATTTTTTTGTTGGTTGCCTATTTGTGAAAATCCTTCATGCACCGTTATCGCAATGAGTATTGGATTGCCTTTTATGAGTTCATCAATCCATGAGTCAGGATCGTTTGGAGGCAGCTCCGTAAAAGCAGGAATTTTCTTTGTGGATGCATCTAAATACGGGTCGCCCTGTCCTTCATTTTGTGGCCTTTGGGGAAACTTTGTTGGCAAACCATTATTAACCGGCATCCACGACCAAAAAATTTCAAAGCAAATGCCGCCGTCACGAAGCGAATTTGGAACTGTTTCTAATCTATAAATTCCGGTATTTTCAAGTTTATAAAGCAGAGGCCTAATCTCATACCACAAGAAAAGCTCAGATAGCTCATTTTCAAGCGTAATTTCTCTTGTAAGTTTGTTAATGAAATATTCCACAATGGACGCTCCGGCAAATGCAGCGCACGCGCCCGCTCTTTGTTGATTCTTGATGGGCATGAACCCGGGTGAAAGATCTATTGAGCGAATGTCCCTATGCCTTGTGGGTCCTGGTCTTGTTCTTTGTCTTGGTATTGTTGGATCAATAGGGAATACCGGGTCTTGCGGAGGTGTTGGATCGTGTTTGCCTTCGGTATCTGGCCAGTCTTCATGCGCTGTTGGCAGTGGAGCTGCAGGCGCAGCAGATTGCGCAGAAATTATATTCCTTAATCGTTCCAATAGCTGTATCTGGAAGGCTATTCTTCGCAATAATAGGCCCGTTATCTCATTTTCCCTTCTATTATACTCTTCTAATGTTGCTTCATCTCTTATGGCTTCCCTAAACTTGCCTTTAACAAGGTCTTTTATGTGAGCTTCATCGAATAAACTTGTTGCCAAGTCTTTTGCGAGTATGCTTTGCTTCTTTTCAAGATTATAAATAAATGCAATTAGCCATAATATTCCCTTTTGCGAATCTTCCGCCCTCTCATTTATGTTCTCGCCGATTAATACTCTTAGGAGATAAAACAAATTTCTTATCCTGTTTTTGATTTCATCTGCAGCATTTTGCATATGTTGCAGGATTCTATTTTCCCACTCCGGAAGCATGCGATAAATGTCATCCTTTTCCAATCCCACTAATTTTTTTAATTCTTGCATCAATGACCATTCCTGCTCCATTATAGCTTTGATGTTTCCTTGCTCTCTTTCAATTAATATCCTGCTCTCGTCCAGAAATAGATTAGCAATGTCGTCTTCTGCTATTGCTTGCAGTCTTGATACATATCCGTGTTTAGTGTCACCCTGCTCAAGAAGCCTGTTTTTTTCATCAATTATTCTCCTTATATTAGCGCTTCTCTCAGTTTTTCGTGAAATAATATCATTTATTCTGTTGATTATTTCATCAAGCGGTCTTTCCGTTGCCGCCTGCGCCCCCGCAGCTGCCGCACTTCTATCTTTTCCATAATTTCCTTGCGCCAAAGCTGCGGCTGCCAAAGCAAGCAAAATCAAAAGCCATCCCCATCTCGTCCAGAAATCACCCTCTTTCTTGGGCTCAGACTTAGGAGTCGTAGTTATCGGCAATGTATCGGGCCCTATGGGCGTTATAGACGGCTGTCCAAACAGGCTGCTTAGGTAATCAGGAATTCCCGGAGGGCCTGAAATTTCCGGGAATTGTATGGCTTTTAGTGAGCCTCCAAAATCCCCGAATGATTTTCCCAATGAGCTGAAAAATCCTTCGCCTTCGGGCGCCGTCAATCCGTTAAACAAACCATACAATAGTGCAACAATCAAAAGCGTAAGCAGCAAAGCTAAAAGAAAGCGCCAGAACGGGTTTTTTATTCCCTTAAGCAGCCACCAAATCAATATGAACAGCAGCAAATACAAGAGCCAGTGCAGGTAAGGCAGCAATAAAGTCGCTGAAAATCCAGCCAATACAAACAAAAATGATGTCATCAATCCAAGCAGGATAACTATAACCTGCTCGGGCCTCTTAACTTCTTTGAAGGCATACCTTGCGCCCATCATGTAGATTGCTATGAACAGAAGCCCGAAGAAGAAAAAATCTATTGCAGCCGAATAAGGCTTGTAGGCTTCGTTTGTAAAGAAATTGTTAATTTCGAGCAATCCTCCCCTAAAGGTATCAGTGATGGGCCTTGCATAAGCTACAGTAGTTGACAAGGTTAATGCTAATATCAACATCACTATTAAAAGTGGATTTTTCAGTATTTTCATTTTTTTATTTGATAATTTCATTTTTTATTCTTTTCAAAATTTTTGGATGCAATTTTTTATTATGCCGATAATGACCTCTTCTCCGAACAATACGGTTCCTTTCTTGAGCAGCTGGAATGTGTCTGCATCTTTCTTTCTGAGCAAGCTTGTTATTTCCTCCTCCGTCTTTACGATTACATTGACATTCTGGATTTGAAGGTCGGCAATTCTTATGCTGTCGGTTATCAGAAGCAGGGTTTTCTTGTCAATGATTGCGGATTTTGCCTGCCTTATCTGCTCGATGTTTATTTTATCCGTCAAATCATCGGAGTGCAACAAGACAATGGATGCTAGATGCAATGCAATCTTTTCTTCAAAGTTTAGGGAATAGAACAAGCCCGTGCCTAGCTTTTCGCCGACGACAATGTTCTCTTTTTCCAGCTTTTTTAAGATGTTGAATACGCCTGCGGCGCTAAAGCCAAGCTTTTGCGCGATGCTCCTTATAGTGAGCTTTTCAGCAAAATTTCTAACAAGAAAGTTGATTACACTAAATTCGTTGTCCGATAACGATAACATTGTTTATTTTTACTAAACAAAAATCTATTTTTTATAAATAAAAAATAGATTTTTGTTGATATATGATTATAATTTATTAATATATAACTATTAATAAAAAAAACTTAATTATTTTTTACATAAAATTGTTCTATTTTAATAGTTTATTAAACATTTTAACAAAATAATTAAGTTTTTTTTAAATACATATGTTTATTATTTTTAAATATTTCGGTTTTGCAAAATAGAAATCCTAAATAGCAAACTTTTTATACTATCAGCTTCACGATATAAAACTATTAAAAAGGAGGTGTAATTAATGGATCAGGTATGTCATGACGGCATGTGCGCAAAGTGCGCAGCGGGTAAATGGATAGCGTTTGGATTGATTTTGATTATAAACCAAATCTATCTAATGTGGGATGTATGGGCGGTTATTGGTATTTTGTTCGTACTCAAGGGACTGCTTAAGATGTTAAAGCCAATGTGCCAGCATTGCGAATCTATGCCAATGAAAAAAGCCAAGAAGTAAATTTTTGATTAAATTTTTATAATGTGGGGATTTTTTGATTGCTGATGGAAGCAATCAAAAAAATTCTTATTACAAGGCAGGGCAGAAAGTTCTATGTGAAAGATACAAATCAGGATGCGCATACGCAGTATGGATTCGTAGGCAAGGAAGAATTAAAGAAAGCGCAGGAAGGCGGCTTGCTTAAATCCAATACTGGCAGGGAATTCTTTATGCTCAATCCCTCATTTATTGACTTGTACAGGAAAATAAAAAGGGATGCCCAGATTATTCCGCTAAAAGACATAGGGATGATAATAACAGAAGCAGGCATAAACAGGGAAAGCAGGATACTTGATGCAGGCTCAGGAAGCGGCGCATTGGCTTGTTTTCTTGCAGGCATAGCCAAAGAGGTCATAACTTATGAGATTAGGGAAGATTTCATGGAAATCGTAAAATCCAATATTGAATTTCTTGGCTTAAAAAATATAAAAATAAAAAACATAGATATTTACGGGGAAACAGAAGAAAGAGGAATAGATGTTGTAACTTTGGACGTGCCGGAACCTTGGAAAGCAATTAATGGGTGCCTAAACGCGCTAAAAGCAGGAGGATTCTTAGCTTCGTACAGCCCATCTGTTCCCCAAATGTCAGATTTTGTAAATGCAGTAAGAAAAAATGATTCGCTCGTCCATATCAAGACAGTTGAGATTATAGAAAGAGAATGGGAAATAGAAGAAAGAAAGGTTAGGCCCAAAAGCAAAGGAATCGGGCATTCGGGATTTTTAAGCTTTGCAAGGAAGGTAAGACAAAATGATATTCAGGCAGATTAAAGTAGGGCCCATGCAGAATTTCTGCTACCTAATCGGGGATGAAAAAAGCAAGGATGCGGTTGTTGTTGATTCTGGATGGGAAATTGACGGGGTTATAGGAATTGCAGGCAAGGAGAAATTGAATATAAGCAAAATAATTCTTACACACTCGCATTATGACCATGTCCAAAAAATAAATGAATTTGCCGGCAAGACAAAAGCGGATGTTTATTTTCATACGCTGGAAAATGATGAAATAAAAAAATTTGGTATTAAGGATGCCAAATTTTTTTCAAAGGATAATGAAGAAATAAACGTCGGGGCAATAAAAATAAAAATTATCCATACGCCAGGGCATACGCCCGGAGGAATCTGCCTTCTTTTTGAAAATAAGCTAATAACAGGCGACACGCTGTTCGTAAATGCAATTGGAAGGGTAGATTTGCAGGGAGGCAATCCAGTAAAGCTGTTTGAAAGCCTGCAAAAGCTAAAGAGATTAAGCGACGACATTGAAGTTTATCCGGGGCATGATTACGGAGAGATTCCATTCTCGACAATTGGAACTGAAAAGAAGAACAATCCTTACTTTATGTGCGAAAGCAAAGAGCAGTTTTTGAATTTGCTTGGGCAAAATTAAGTTACAAAATTAATCAAAAGATTTATATATAAGTGTTACCATCTATAAGTAGATAATGGTTTAAATAAAATGCCAAAAATAATCCAACCAAAGAATACAATTCCAGATTTGGTAGTTGCTGAGGACGATTTTGTTATTGCTGTTTATGTAACAGGGCAGGATTTATTGAAAAAGGAGAGTCCTGTGGTTACGTCTCATAATCAGGGAGTCCCATTTGCTTTTTATAACTGGAGAGGCCCTAACAGTTTAGCTTTAGCATATCCTGAAAAGTATTACCCCAATAGGCCAGATTATCTTTCTTCAGAAAAACTTGGTCCGCTATTGAGAAATGCAATATATGTAGATAGCAGACTGCCAGAACATATTGATGGCATTCCACTTGAAGAATTAGTTAAAAGGATATACCCGTCTGGACGAGAGAGAGGTATAATCAACATTCCACACCCTACACATTCCGACGATAGGATAATCAGGGTAAGAACAGAAGAAGACTACCAAAAAATTCTCAATGAAACATTGCCTGAAGTTAGGAAAGAAAGGGCTGAAAAAGAATTTTACTCGAGTAAATTAAATTCTGCGCTTGCAGTTTTGGGGTTAAAGAAGCCGTTGCAGCACCCGGTGGAAAATCCGATTACTTATAAACATATCAGACAGTATTAAATCTCATTCAAAAAACATGCTGTAAACATACTCGTCCTTTCCTTTATAATAATGCTCTTTTAATGTTGTTTCGTGCTTAAAGCCGAGTTTTTCATAGAATTTATGCGCCCTTATGTTGCTTGCGTGGGTCAAGAGGTACAGCTTTCTTAATTTTGAATTATTTTCCCTGTAGAATGATTTTGCATCCCTGACTAATCCGTTAAATAATTTTTTTGCAGCGCCCTTGCCCCGACATTCCGGCAGGACGGCAATCCTGTCAAGCTCGCATAACTGGTGCTTTGGCAGGCCGTGCGTAACCCATGCAGCTATCCCGATTATTTTCCCGTTCTCTTCAGCGACGATATAATTATGATTATTTTTTGCCTCATTCCTGAAAACAGAAATTCCCTCACTCAAATCCCCGATGTTATAGCTTTGCATAAGAACATTGGCAACCCCTTTAGCATCTTTTGAAGCGGATTTTCTTATTCTCATTTTTCAATTATAATTAGTGGATAGGTTTAAATAAGTATTTATTTTTTGAAAAATCATAAGCTTTTTAAAATAGCCATAATACCTAACCCCATGGAAGGCACAATAGTTAATTTCAGGGGCTCTAGAAGGGTAAAAAGAACCAACCAGATGATTGTTAAAATCGAAGGCTTTGACAGCAAGGACAATGCATCAAAGCTTGTCGGAAAGAAAGCAGTCTGGAAGACTTCCGGCGGAAAGCAGATGAATGGGCAGGTAACTGGAGTGCATGGAAACAGCGGAGCATTAAGGATAAGGTTCGATACAGGAATGCCAGGACAGAGTATCGGAAAAAAAGTAGCCATAGAATGATTTTCTTTTTATAGGCACGGACATTAATAATCGTAAATAAATTAGCCGTGCCTATATCAGGCAGACTTTGGGAATTATTACGAATATTAAAGTCCGCCGCTATACATTAACAGCTTTTCCAAATCTTTAGCAATATGAGGGTGCCTCAATTCAAAAGCCAATCCCTTTATGCGATCTTTTACCGGCCTTAATACTCTTTTAATATCCGAAGGAAAAAATGTAAACCAAGACCAAGGAGGGTCTGCCTGCAATCTTGCTAAAATTTCGAGATTTGACATTTTTTGTTCCTTAAAATGTTTTTGGTGAATTCTCGCTCTCTGAGATTTTAGATAATCAGATTCTACCGGGTCTCCTGTAATGGATTCCTGATGCTGCCGATAAAATACGGAAATACGTGGCACATAAGATAGAGGACTTTGAATAACCCCATTTTTTGAATTGTTTTGATTTTCAGTCTCGACGATGCGCAAATAATAAATTGTTATTTTCAGAGGGTTATTCAAAGTTCTCGATAATGTATATCCTCCCTCAATAGCAGCTTCATAGCAAGATAACGACATATCACGGTCTTCTCCGTGAGATAACAACGGGTCGAAAACACCGGGCTGCCCATATTTTTCGGCTACAAAATGTTTTAGGTATCTCAAAAACCCGTATTGCCACATTATAGTATGGTGATTGAATGAATAAAGATTATCCCGAGATAAGTCTATTTCGTCCAATTTTTTGCCTTGCCTCATCCCTATAATCTTTCCTTTGCCGTTTATTAATCCCAAATCGGTCTGTACACAGCCGTCATTAGGCCCTTCAAGCCCTTTAATCCTCATTTGAACGCTTTCTTCTGTCGCCAAATCATCCGAATGAAGAAACCCTACAGCACGCCACTTTTTTGCCGAATATGTTTCCTCTAAGCAATAGTCTATTCCAAGATTCAGGGCATTAGAAGCCGTCTTTAAATCTGTAGGAGACCTTTCCCTTCTTATGTATATAATTAGACTATTGTTATACTTCTTTAAGAGACCCTCTACATCTACGGTTGAGCCATCATCAACAACAATTATATCAGTATCCTTCTGCCATATTGCACTTCTTAATGTGTATTTGGATAAGTCCAGCCTTTTGTTTTCATCAGTTGCATAGATTGGAATTATGAGTGCAGCATTTGCCATAAAACGCGGTATAACAATTGCTTTTTTAAATTTTTTTGTTATATTTACTAAGAAGTAGTGCCTAAACTTCTAACATTATTCTTCGTATTCCGCAACTTCCATCCTTTCTGCTTTCTTGCCTTCGCCTTTGGCCCCTTTCTGGCCGCGGTAGATGTAGGCAAAGTTCGGTACGGCTGCAATCCAGTTTTCTCCAAAGCCAGCAATATCACCCTCGATTGCATCGCACGTCTTCTTTAGCTTGTTGATTGCCCTTTTTAGCTCAACCAAATCCTTGTCCTTCAATGGCTTGATATTGATTAAAGCGATTGTATGGCCTTCCCTTAAAGAATCCAGTATCGGCTTTATATGCTCAAATTCCTCTATCACAAAAGGCCTTACCATCAATTTGGATTTCGTATCGGCGCCGCTTTCGTTTCCCAATTCCACATAGCCCTGCTCAGGCTCGTCAAACATTTCCGTATTCGAACCAGTGCCAAATTTTTCCTTTATTTTGCTTAATATTCCCATTTTTAACTAAAAAATTTACCTTTAAGATAAATTTTTCTGATTGTTTTGAATCTGGAAAAGTTTTTAACCGATGGATTAAAAATTTTTATTATTTTTATTTATTGTGTTTCTAAAACATCAGCAAATATATAAAGCTTTCTATTCTGCGGTAGTAAACGAATTAGGGGATTATACCCTAAAGAGAGTTTTGAATAACCCCATTCCATTTATAAATAAACCGCATTTACTTTATAA
>CAYWNO010000046.1:0-11551 GCA_964459665.1 uncultured Methanosarcinales archaeon | reverse complement strand
TTTAAATAAAAGTTCTCTTAACTGACTGTCAACCAAATGGGGTTCACTCCAAACCACATCTTGAATTTTTTCTTCTCCTCTTAGCCATGGAACTGCTCCTAACATTACATAACTTTTTGCGTCAGCTCCCGCCTCTCCAAGTATGTGTATTGCCCTTTCAAAAATAACTTGGCGTATGTGTTTATTAAGACCAATTCTGCCATTGGAGTTATCAGTGTCTCCATTTCTTACATCAGGATTATGGCTTTCGTAACCAAGCGCGCCTTCAAATTTTAAAGGAGAAATTGTATTTACAATCTCATCAATGTAATCTCTCCTGACAAACCCTTCTCTAGTTTCTATTGAAACCCTCTCTAACTTGGGCAGCGTCCCATCATCATGGTATCGTCTTGATTTTTTAAGGAGATAAAATAAAGCTTCTTTTGGTATCTCTTGTGGGTTAAGTCCTGAGCCACCATTAAACATAGAGAAAACTTTCATATCTCTTCCATCTTCCATTCCTATCAACTGTGCAAGACCAGTATCTATTTGTTGCATTATTAACTGAGCATCAACAGGTTTGCCGGCAGAATAGGCGGGCAAATCACAATGATTACAACCTAGACCTCTTTCTCTGTTGTAAGGTATTTGGCTGTAAAAAGGGCAGATTCCACCCCTTAATTCTAATATACCTTCCGGAGCTCTTGTAGAATTAGTATTTGTTATAAGCTTTGTTGCTATTGGCTGAGTTAGGTCAGCATCCGGCGCTAACAATAATCTTTTAATAACGTCATAATCTATTCTATTTTCTGCCATTTACATCACCTTTAATTTTTATTATTCATTATTCAAATTTTTCAAAACACCGGCATCAATTGCTTTCTTGGGCTCAACAGTTTTTGAGATTGAGCCGGATTCAAGAAAAATTTCCGACAGCTGCTTGTAAATGTCGTGCAATGAGCCTTTGTCAGGGTCAAAATATTCAAGATTATCCTCATAACTGGACCATTTTAGCCCTTGCAGGGATTCTTTATAGACTTCTGGAGTCATATCGTAAACCTTTGCCATTATTCCAATGCTTTCATCAGGATTTTCTTTGATGTAGTCAAGAGCCTTGAACCAGCCGCGCAAAAATCTTTTCACTGCTTGAGGATTGTTTTTTAGGTAGTCTTCCCTTACAATCAATAGGTCAACAATGACTCCCGGCTCTTCTTTTGAAGTAGCAAGCACATGCAGGTTAGAATTGTTTTGCGTCCTTACTTTTGTAAGCCACGGCTCCCATGTCACTGCCACGTCTGATTTGTTTTCCAGAAATGCAGTTGCAGCTTCATCAGAGCCTCCGACTGGTATTATCGTTACGTCATTTAACGAAAGGCCGTTTTTGTACATAAGATAGGACAGGAATGCTTCGCCTACATTCTTGCGCTCAAGAGCTATCCTCTTTCCCTTAAGGCCTTTTATGTCCTTTACTGAATCAACAGCAACGATGCCGTCAGCACCTAGGGACTCGTCAATCTCGAGCACGGCAACCACGGGTATTTCATTGTCTCTTTTATGGATGAGCAGGTCTATGCTGCTTCCTTCGGCGTCGAGCAAATTGTGCTTGAAAGCAAAATTCCGATTTTCCGCTATTTCATCGCGCACTATGTCAACTATCAGGTTTTGCTCGTCAAAAAAACCCTTTTCCTTGGCGAGGTAAATCGGCCCGTGCCCAACCCACGTCTGCAGGTTCAGCGACATGGAATACTTGCCCTCCGGCTGCTTTGCCGCACAGCCGTAAAGAAGCACCAGCGCCAAAAAAATCATGGCGGATTTTTTATGCCCTTGTTTATTTCCCTTCATTTTTTCATTGGCTTTAAGATTTTATTTATGCTTTTGATGAAATCCTCATTGTCGATGGGCTTTTTCAGGTAATCAAGGCAATTGAGCCTCTTTAGCTGTTTTTCACCTAACTGGCCGAATTGCGCAACTGTCAGGAACACCAGCTTTAGGTTTTTGGTTTTCGGATTTTTCCTTATCTCCTCTGCAAGCTGCCTTCCGTTCATTATCGGCATGAAATAATCCACCACAATCAAATCAAATTTTTTATTTTTCAGCATTGACAAGGCATCTTTTCCGTCTTTTGCTTCGGTTACCTTGTATCCTTCGTCGCTTAGGATAGCTTTTGTCAATGACCTTATGTCATCTTCATCGTCCACGATTAATATTTCAGCAGCCATTTTTTTTAAACCTCTCAATGAAAAGGCTCCTTTCCGGGATAAACCACTATGCCTCCTTTTTTTATCTGAATCGCCGTCACATTCTGGGAATGCTCGATTCCTCTCATCTTGACGATAGAAACTGCCCGCTCAAAAATATTCTTGGAAGGTATCCTATGCAACACTATTGCCCCGTCCATCACGAATTCCTCAAATCCGTACCAGCTTATGTTTTTTGTGCCTTCTGCAACTTCGCATGTAAGCAGAGTTGTGCAATCAAGGTTGTCTAGGATTGAAGTCAGCTGCGCCAATGCCTTCCTTCTCTCTATATCCTCCTCAAAGAGCATCAGAAAAAGGTTTATTGAATCCAAAACTACCCTCTTCGCTTTTGCCTGCTGCACCACTTCTTTTATTTCGTCTGCAATATCGAGCATGCTTGCTTTCGTCTTCTCCTTGAAATATTTTATATGTCCGACAGAGCCGCCGATAAGCGTTAGCCTCTTGCTGCTAATCATATCGCTAAAGTCTATGCCAATCTCTTTCATATCCCCGATAAGCTTCTCTTTGGCCTGCTCAAATGTAACATAAAGGCAATTTTCTTTTGAGTTCAGCCCTTCATAAATGAACTGGGCCGCAAAAATAGTCTTTCCTGTTCCGCTTGAGCCAGACACCATGATGTTTTTTCCTCTTGGAAATCCGCCATTAAGCAGTTCGTCCATTCCTTTTATGCCAGTTTTTACCCTATCCATCTAAATCCCCCTGCAAAACCCTCTTTCTTTTAGAAGAAATTCTAAACAGGTAGAAAACTCCAATCCCCATCCAGAAGCCCGAGAAGTGAAAGAGCGACTGCGTAATTCCGGCATTATCAAGCGGCGCAACTATATACCTTAAAAACGGGGATAAGCCCAGCAACGGAACTATGACATACCATGGTATGAAGTTTGAGCCTTTCATTGACAAGAACCCGAGGATTGAATAAACTCCCAAAGACAATCCTGCAATCAACGTTGAAGGCATCAAAAAGGAATCAGCCAAAGCTATTGCCGCTATTGAAATCATAAAGACAGCGAGGAACTGCGTCCCTTTCAGCTCAAACTCGAAAGCAAGCAGTGAAGTAAGCATCAAAGTGAGGACATTCTCAATAAGGTGCTCAAAATTAACATGCACGAATGGGAATGTGATAATTCTCCATGCCTCTCCCTGAAAAAACAGCCTGCCGGAAAAGGCATAGAGGCTAAGCGAATTGGGTATAAAAAAAGCCGCCAAGCTGATAAAAGCCATCATTGCGCTTATGATAAAAACCTGCTTCATTTTATGTAGCCGCTTATTTTTTCATTTCTCAAAACGAACCTTCTCATTTTTTTCTTCAATAGTTTTATGTAGACTATCATAACAGAGATGATTGCGCAAGTTCCGATGAAAGCTTCAAGCAGTATTATATTTTCCATTTTTTTGTTTCGTCTTTTTGATTTTGGCCCTCGCAACTATGTTGATTGCCAGCAGGGATACGATTGTGATGATGAAAATTTCAAAGCCGCTGACCTGAAGAGGAACTGCTTCAAGCGATTCTGATTCCGGCCTTACATCAACAAAGCTTTCCTTTTCCTCGGTTGCAGTATCTGAATAGAATACGCTGCCTTTTATTTTGTATATCCCTTCTTTATCCGGGATGAAATATGAAGGCAGAACAGAAGTTTTGTTTGAAAGTATGTAATACTCGCTGCTTTTGATATCCATTACAGGGGTTCCGTTGTAATAAATGGCCCCTTTGAATTTTGCATAGAATGGCGATTCCCCCTTGTTTTCCAATATGGAATCAAACTCAACTTCATCTTTTATGTGCGCTCTTTTCTTGTTTTTAATCCCAATCAAAACCCCTCTTTTTACAAGGGAATTTTTTTCCGCTATCCTAAACGGCAGCGTTTCATCGCGGATTATTGTTTTACCGAGGTAAACTTTAATGTTTGCTGTGTGCTCTCCTGCCTGCATATTGCAGTTATTCGTTTTTATCGGTATCTCCTTTTCTTCCATTGGCAACAATTCATCTTCATAAGCCTGCGAGTTCCCGTCTATGATGACTTCTATGTAAGGCTTTACTTTTACATTGCCCTTATTTTCAATATCAACAAAAAAATCAAGAGGAAGCCCCTCTTCAGAATCTTTTGAATATATTTTCTTTACATTTATTGCCTGAACTGTTTCATTTTTTATTTCGGCAGATACTGCCAAATAAAATAAATTTCTCACGGGCTCTATCTGCGGCAGCTGGTTTTCAAAATATATCCTTAAATGCCCGCTATAAAGCCCATTTTGAATGTAAGGCGCAGATGCAATCCCTATTTTTAAGTTAAGAGGGGACAGCCTGCTTACCTTCAAATCGCCATTCTGCCCAAAGTAAATCCAATCTTTTATTTCCCCATAAGCTAAAATCTCCAGATTCAATTCACTTTCACTGTCTGTGCTCACTAATACTGATTTTTCGTAGTAACCTGCAGGCAGCAAATTGGTAAAATTAACAGAATCAGGCTCTATGCTAAGCTTTACTGCGAAAGCTATGCTCGGATATGCAAAAAGCAACGCAACAAAAATCAAGAATATTTTTATCACTTTATTTCCTTTCATCAATTTGACATCCATAAATTCCCGGTTTTATTTTAAACCAGTAATATCTAATAAATAATAAAAAATTTAGTTACTATTGCAGTATAGTAAAAATGCTCAACCAATAAAAGTTTAATCAGAATGACAGTTTATGGGTGATATTGAAAAGTTGAAGGTTGCCATCAAAATGTGAGCATTATAAAAAGAAAAAATTTGCAGCCAAAGGAAATTGCAATGGGAATTTGGCTTATTCGGCAAAAATTATCCACATGCGAACGATGGCAACCCGAATGTCGTGAGAACTTTTCAATATCACCAATTTATCAGAAAACCTATAAGAGATTCCTCAATTCTTTTCCCTTCTCAATTCCTATAGTGAGCATAGTGCTTATGTCCTCTGCCGTCAATGGGCAATCGCCTCCTTTCTGAAGGGCGCATAAAGTTCCGTCCTCGATTGATGAAACAGTAAGCCTCGAGTCAATTACCTTCTCCTCGTCAATGTCCGGGTCAACAATGAATTTGCCCCCTATCTTGATTACAGTTATGGCTGCCGGCATCTTCTCAAGCGGCAGCTTTTTTTCGGTTTTATCCTTGTAATTGACTTTTTCCCCGTCAAAGCCCGGAAATCTTGTATTTTTCAAAGCTGCAAGGGCAGCAAGCGATGACGCATCAAACAGGTTGCCAGCATCATTCAGGCTGCATACATCAATAAGAAGTATCCAGACCTTTTTTCCTTCCTCAACGCACAACTTCTTGAAATTAACTGCCTTGCTTTCCCTTATTCCGCGGTCAACAACTCTTGCAAGCTCTATTGCCTGTATTCCGGGAGGCCCAAGCTCGAATTCAGGATTTGACAATGGCAAAAGCTCGGCTCCTACAATTATTGTTCCTTCATCGGGAGTGTCAGGATACGGCTCTCCTACTTCCATCTTGATTCCGACAATTACCTCTGTTTCGCCAATCTTTACTCTTGCAGAGCCTTCAGCAGTCTTGATTACACCATATTCTACCTCTATTGGTGATCTGTACTCAGTAAGCTTTCTTCCGTCGAGCCTTGTGCTTGTGCTAAGCAGGCTTATTATGTGGTTTTTTAGTTCTCTGTGCATGTTCAACAACCTTTTTCTTTTAAAAAGAAAAAGCTTGACCAAAAAGAAACACGCCACAGGCGTGGTGGGCTAAAGCCCACTATTTGATTATTTTTTATCCAAATTTTTTTAATGTTTATCATTTAATGTTCAATCGTTAATGTTTTTCGTTATTGTTTTTATCGTTGATTGTCTTTCGTCAATGTGTTTTATTAATGTTTTTCACTGCAAAGGTGAATGATTGGATGTATTACAATTCAACTTCCTGATACTTCTCCTTCAATGCCTTCTTTTGAATTTCATAAATATCCATGCAGGCTTTCCTGCCCATTTCAATGGCTTTCATCAATTCTTCTTTTTTAACTTCCCCATCCATCTGGAGCAAGGTAATCTTTCCTGAATTGGGCATGATTGCAATCGGAATGTCTGCCACAGGGCCGCCTGCATAGCTTTCTTCCGAATAGTCCAAATCAACAAGAAGCTTGTCGTCTACTTTTCCGACAGAGACTGCGCACACCAAATCTTTCATCTCAAGCCCTGCATCAGCAAGGGCCATTGATGCGGCGCAAATGCCTGCGCATCTTGAGCCTGCTTCAGTCTGCGGCAATTCGATAAAAACATCTACGACTGAATTTGGATATTCGTCCAGATTCAGCACCGGAAGCAAAGCCTTTTCTGTTACAAGAGAGATTTCCTTGGACCTTCTTGAGCCTCCGGGCCTTACCCTCTCGCCGGAGCTTGAGAAAGGCATCATGTTGTAATTGCACCTTAGTATTCCTCTTTGCGGGTCCTGCAGGAACTTTGGATGCAGGTTTCTTGGACCATACACTGCCGCATAAGCCCAAGTGTTTCCTATCTTAAACATTGCAGAGCCGTCTGCTCTTTTGATAATGCCTACCTTTGCCTCTATCGTTCTTGCCTCGTCAAATCCCCTGTTGTCAAGCCTTTGTTTGTAGGTCATTTTTTATTGTTGTATTCTTTTTAGTGCATCAAAAATCGCTTCAAAACTGCTTCTTCCATACAGCTCTATTTTTTCTTTATCATCGACAAATACATAGCTTGAATTTGGGATATTTTTATTAATATATTCCCCATAAAAAACATTTGGGCTTGATTTTATACCAATAATTTCAATATCACCTCCCACCTTAGCTAAGTCTATTGCTAATGGAGGGCTATCATCATTAGGATCATATGCCTCCAGCATAACAGGTTTAATTTCTCCTAAACTTTGAATATGTGGTATAGTAGCGTCTAGATTGTACAGCAAATGATTTGTACCTACAATATGCGGTTTATAATTTTTATCCATGAGTTTACCATACTCAGCTTCTGCCATTTTTCAGTTTGTCATTAAGCAAAAACCTCTGTTTCTACAGGCAATTTTTTTAAGTCTTTTAAATCGCTTGATGATAGATAATTAAGTACTTCAAATCCTATTACCTTGCCTTTTTTGTCTTTAATTAAAACTACCTCCTCTGATGTTTCTTCTGATATAGCTTCTTTTGATGGCTCATCAAACCATACATTTAAGGTATTTCCAACCTTATCAAAAAATATTTTAATTGGCTTCATATCTTTCACCAGATTTAATTCTGTCTCATTTTTCATCAAATTCTTTTCCCATCAATTTTTTGTTATTGTGTTTTTCGTTAATGAGTAGTTTAATGTTCAATCGTTAATGCGTTTTTTAATGCTGATTTAAAAGCGCTTCAGGATAGTAAAGTATTACGATTTACCTTCTTTCTCCAAAAATTCCTTTATCTTATCCGTAAGCCCGCTCAAGTGGCTTTCCTTTTCTATCTTCCTTATTGCGCGAATTGCAAGCAGCTCATTCATAGGCTCGCCGCCTATCCATACCAGCCCATTCTGGCCGACCACAATATTGCACCTTAAGGAATCCTTTATCATAACGACCATTGAGCCCTGCTTTCCTATGATTCTTGGAACTTTGTTGGCGTCAACATTTATCATTCTTCCGCCGATAAGCTTTCTTAGCCCCGGGCCTTTCATAGTCACATCAATAAGCTTTTGGCTTGTAACATTTACAATCTTGCATACAATGTAATCGCCCAAGTCATAATACTGGGTAAGGTTTGCGCCTCTTGCTATGAACTCGGATGTAGCATCCTTCATGGACATCATTGCAGAATATGCCGAGTTTGTATCAAGCCTCCATCCGTTAAATCCAACATCAATTACTTTACATATTACTGTGTCGCCTGTCTTTGGTATGTACCTTCCCGACAAAGGAATCAGCTTTATCGCCCTTCCTTCAATGCTGGCAAGGCCAAGCCTGTTTGCAACAATTTTTTCTCCTTCCCTGTAAGTTCCGGAGCCCGGCAGCACGTCCATTCCCATTGCAAGCGTTTCCCCCGGCACTGCAATCTCCTTATCATTTACAAATATTTTTGACATTTTTTATTTTATCTTTAAAATCTTACTCTCCACATTCCCGTGGCATATACTGTTTAGCTTGTCGTAAAGGTCGTTTTCCATCCCGCCGGGCAACTCGACAACAGCAATCCAGTATCCGTTGCTCTGCCAGTCTTCCTTGAGTATTGTGCTGAATGCCTTCACAGTCGAATAGCACTTTGGCGCAAACTCGGGAGGTATCTTGAGCGCTATCTCCTTGAGCTCGAACTTTATCGGAAGTATCGGCCTTAATTTTTTCAATGCTTCCTGAATCTGCTCCTGCACGGGCCTAAACTCGTCAACATGAACCTTTGCTTCTATAAACGCATTTTCAATCCTTTGCACAGGATGCGGCAAGTGCGTTTTCGGGTCAACTCCGTTCCTGTGTATGGTTGCTACAATCTGCTTTCTTTTTTCTTCCCTTAGATTTTCCCTGTATTCCTGGGTTAATTGTATCTCTCCTTTCTTTATGATCGCCTTTGCGACTTCCTCGACATCAATTGTGTCAAAAATCTGCTTCATTGCATGCTCCGATGCCTCAAGCCCCTTTTTCGCATCGGAAAAAATCCTCATGGCTGCAAGGATATCGTGCATATCAACGCTTTTTCCTTCCCTTAATGCGAGCGCATTGTTGCAGTCAACCAGTATCTCGAAGTTTTGGCCTTGAGCCTTTAGCCTTGCGATTATTGCCTTGTCAACATTAACCATTTTGACCTCAAAAAATTCCAGCTTCGCTGGAATTTTTTGCAGAGGGTTTAAATCTGAAAATTTTTCATTGAAGATGATAAATTTTATATTTTTATTTCTTCTTTTTCTCATCCTTTACTTCTAAGGATACTTTCTCTAGCTTTGGTTTTGTGATTTTCCTGAATTTTTTTTCCGCTATAGTGATGTAAGCGGCATCTATCCTCTCGACATTGAAGTTTTCGCCCAAAACCCTTTTTAGGGCTTTTAGCGATAATTTCAATCCGTCTTCTATGCTCAGGCTTGGCTTGTACTCATTGTGCAGGATTTCTTCCACTTCAATCTCGCCTTCACCGATTGCCGTTGCCTTGTACTGGAAATATATGCCTATCGGGTCAGTCTCAAAAAGCCTTGGCGTATGGTCATCAATACCTGCAACCAAAACCGCAACGCCGAATGGCCTTAAGCCGCCGCTTTGCGTGCATATCTGCTTGAGATCGCACATGTCTCTTACAATTGTCAATGTGTCAATCTCGGAATCATAAGTTACCTTGTGCTGCTGGGCCTTTAGCTGCGCCCTGTCAATAAGGACCCGTGCATCGCTTAAAATTCCCGATGCGGATGAGCCTATATGCGCATCAATCTGCCATATTTTTTCAATAGATTCCGGAACTACCAATGAATCAACAACCCTCTTGTCTGCAACCAGCAAAACGCCGTCTGAGCAGACCATCCCTATTGCAGTTGAGCCCTGCCTTACTGTCTTTTTAGCATACTCGACCTGAAGCAGCCTCCCGTCGGGGCTAAACATTGTTATTGCACGGTCATATCCCATTAATTGGTGCGGCATCGGTTGCATTTTAATCAGTTCCTCCTTAATTTTCAAGATTAAATTTTTTCACTGCTTTGTTTAAGATGCCTGAAACTCCCAAGCTCCTTATTATTATATCATTGCTGCCTATTTTGCCGGCAAAAATCAAGGATGATTTTAGGGCATCCACATGATTATGGCTTACCTTTATGATGCCTCTTTGAAGCTTTGCATTCCATTTGTTTGCAAGCGGGATTATGCCTGCCTTTGCAGTTCCTATCCTTCCAAGCATCTGGAATGAATGGTTAAATATTGCATTTGAAACAAGCGAAAAATCGCTTATTTTTTCCTTTGAGATTATTTCAAACGCTAAATAACGCTTTTTTTCCCTTAAACTTGGTAAAACAGGTTTTAATTTTATTTCTACCATCTCACATTTATACACATTTATATGAGAAAAAGTATGTCCATACCTTTCTCTTCTCTCTTATGGTAATCAGAATAACCCGATAGTATTTAAAGTTTATGTTTTCTGAAAATAGGCAATTTTATATATTAGTTATCATAGGATTAGTGATAGAGAACTTTCAAAAATGGAAACGAACCTTCAAAATGCCAAATTAAGAATCGGAGAGAAGCCTTTTGATTTTAGCCTGATGGGCGTTGACGGCAAAAGTTATTCCCTAAAGGACTTTCGGGGCAAAAAAGTGCTTGTGCTTGTGTTCATGTGCAATCACTGCCCTTATGTTCAGGCATATATAGAGAGGATAAAAGCCATACAGGACGATTTTGGAATAAAGGGCGTGCAGGTTGTTGGCATCAATTCAAACGACGAGGTAAACTATCCTGACGACAGATTTGACAAGATGGTTGAAATGAGCAAAAGCAAAAGGCTTAACTTCCCTTATTTGAGGGATGAAGATCAGGCAGCGGCATACGGATACGGCGCCCAATGCACTCCGGAATGCTTTGTCTTCGACGGTGAAAGAAAGCTTAAGTATCACGGAAGGATTGATGACAATTACAAGGATGAGAAGGCAGTAAAGACTTATGACTTAAGGAATGCAATAGAATCCTTAATCCACGGCAGGAAAGTTGCAATAGAACTAACGCCTGCAATCGGATGCTCCATAAAGTGGCGTTGAAAAAATTAATTTTTAAATCACATCATCTTGAGATTTCCGCTTACAATGTCAATCTTTTCCTCTAAATCCGGGCCGATTCCTACGCACGTTTTCGTGCCGGGCTCAAGAACCGTATGCCCTGCATCAATAATCAAGGATGTTTTTAGCCCGCTATCATCCGCCAATTGCTTATAGCGCAGCAGCTCTTTCTCATCCTTGACTTTGAGGACAATCTTTTTACCGCCTTCCTTCTTCCACAAATCAACCATTCTCCTGTCTGATTTAAGAGTTGCGTCAACGGATGCGTGGCTCGACTGCGCTGCCAGCTTTCCTTTCGGAAGCTTTAAGTCTTCTCTTACCAAAATAACCTGCTTGTACGGCATTTTAAACAACTTAAAAATTTTTAATCTTTGAGATTAAAAATTTTTCTGTTGGTGTAATCACTGCATATTACTAAACAATGTTTATATATTATGAAGTATTCTACTTTTGATATGGAAAATCCAAAGGAAAGCGGAACTTACTTCGAGGGTTCTGATAAAAAATACCCCAATGTCGAGCTCCCAAGGTGGATGAAAGATTTGGAAGAAGATTGATGTTTCTATAATATCGGACGCAAATAATTGATTGAAATTTGTTGCGTCCTCTTGATAC
>CAYWNO010000045.1:0-11565 GCA_964459665.1 uncultured Methanosarcinales archaeon | reverse complement strand
AATTTTCAGAAATATTGAATAGTTATGTGTTTGTTAAAAACGCAAAAGTTTAGGTAAAGAGAACTTTGAAAAATTAGCTTTTGAAGCGAATTTTTCAACTTATGCACAAAAATAGAAAACTCTGGATGTAGCGAAGTGAAATCCAGAGTATCATTTGAATTTAAGGAGTTTTCTATTTTTGGCATCCTAAAAATCCGACCCGAGCCAGTGACCTGTGAGCCTGCGAACTCGCTCACTCGCATGTCACGGGCGAGCAAACTCTGGACTACGCTCCGCTTCGTCCAGAGTGGTCGGATTTTTATGATTTTCAAAGTTCTCTACACAACGCTTAAAAACATAACGCCTTTGCCTTGCCTTGATTAAAATGCTTCGCCAGCCAATAGTTACTGTCGTTGGAAATGTGGACTCGGGAAAAACCCAATTGCTCGATACCATAAGGAATACCGCTATTGTAGAGTCCGAGCCCGGAAGGATTACGCAGTGCATCGGCTGCTCGATTATACCCGTTGAAACAATCAAAAAAATCTCGGGAAGCCTTCTTGAAAAATACAATCTGCCGATAAAAATACCTGGCTTTGTGATAATTGACACTCCGGGCCATGCGGCATTCACAAACCTCAGGAGAAGAGGCGGCAATCTTGCAGACATTGCAATACTTGTCATCGACATCAACGACGGAATAAAGCCGCAGACACTAGAATGCATAGATATACTAAAGCACTACAAGACGCCTTTTGTGGTTGCATTGAACAAGATTGACTTGCTGCACGGATGGCGCTCAAATCTGCAAATGCATCTTTTGGACAGCGTGCAAAAACAAAATGAAAGTGTGATGCTATTTCTTGAAAAAAAGCTTTACGAGGCCGTAGGAAAGCTAAGCGAAACAGGCTTTAACTCCGAGAGGTTCGATCGTATTGAAGATTACACAAAGCAGATAGCGATAATTCCAATTTCCGCAAAGACCTCTGAAGGATTGCCCGAGCTTCTTATGGTAATGACAGGATTGTCGCAGAAGTTTCTCGAGGGGCGCCTAGAAATTGACGTCAGCGGAAGCGCAAAAGGGGCTGTTCTTGAGGTCAAAGAGGAAAAAGGCCTTGGCATTACAATCGATGCAATCCTGTTTGACGGCTGCTTAAGGCAGAATGATATTGTTGTAATCGGCTCGCTAAACGAGCCGATTGTTACAAAAATAAAGGCTTTGTTCGAGCCATTGCCGCTATCAGAAATGCACGATAAAAAAACAAAATTCAAGCCCGTAAGCCATGTATGCGCGGCGGCAGGAGTCAAGGTTTCGGCACCCGAACTTGACGGCGCATTAGCGGGCATGCCGCTGATGAGCTGTTCTGCTCGCGATATTGAAAAAGTAAAAGAAGAAATAAAAAAAGAAGTCCAAGAGGTTGTAATAGAAACTGACAAGCAGGGAATTATTGCAAAGACGGATTCTTTGGGCAGCCTTGAAGCTTTGATAAAGATACTAAAAGAAAAAAACGTCGAGATAAAAAAGGCTTCCATTGGCAGCATATCTAAAAAAGACATTTCCGATGCGCAGATAAGCTATGAAAAAGACCCGCTGCATGCAATAATACTAGGATTCAACGTAACCCTTATGCCAGATGTCAAGGCGCCCAAAAACGTCAATGTCTTATCCAACAGCGTCATATACAAGCTGGTTGAGGATTTTGAGAAATGGCAGGAAGAGCAGAGAAAGGGCATTGAGGCAAAAGAGATTGAATACCTGCACAGGCCGTGCAAGATACAGATAATGAAAGGCTATGTTTTCAGGCAGAACAATCCTGCAATTGTCGGCGTAAGCGTTATAGAAGGCGCATTAAAGTTAGGCACCCGCCTCATGAAAAAAGACGGGGTTGTGATTACAGAAGCAAAAAGCATGCAGCATGAGCAGGAAAACATAGAAAAAGCCGAGAAGAACAAGCAGGTTGCAGTCTCGCTGCCCGATGTCACAGTCGGAAGGCAGATTCACGAGGGGGATATTTTATATTCGGCAGTGCCCGAAGAGCATTTTCGAAAATTAAAGGAATTCAAGAAATACCTGAGCGAGGAAGAGATAAAAATATTAAAGGAAATAGCCGAAATAATGAGGGAGAAAAACCCGATGTGGGGCGTCTGATTAGAAAACTTTATAAATAAGTTGTAATATAACAAAAATTTGGCTTAAAGCCTAATTTTTGTTTAAAAGAGGTGAATAGATGCTGTATAATAAGAGGGCTTCTTTAGAAATTTCGATACAGGCTATTGTTATTGTAGTTCTTGCAATGACGCTTCTTGGCCTCGGCTTGGGCTTTATAAGGAGCATGTTCAAGGGAATAAGCGGCGTTCAGGAGCAGGTTACTGAAGATGTTCGGGCAAAAATCGGAAGGCAATTAATAGAAACCGATGAAAAATTAGCTTTCCCGAGAAGTGAAATCAGCATAAAGAGAGGCGACTCAGCAATCATAGAAGTGGGCATAAACAACAAAGGAAACTCCCCCTTGGATTATAAAATGTTTTTTGAAGTTATTAGTTCTTCACCTCCGAATCTTCCAAGACTTTCTGATAGCATAAACTGGCTTCAATATTCAGCAGATAAAACTTATACCCTGCCGGCTGCAGATTTTGATGTAAGGCAGATTAGGATAAGCGTGCCAAAAAATGCAGATCAAGGTTCTTACTTTTTTAATTTTGATATACTGCAGTCACCTTTTAATCCAATAGATTCTGCAAGCATTTATGCTCAAAAAGACTTTTTTATAGTAGTTACGGGTTAAAATGAGCAAGGAAAAAACTAAAAGGAGACTAACTGTCCAGCAGGAATTTGAAATCATGAAGCTTGTTTTGGATAAGTTTCTTTGGCTTGGATTTGGAATAATGGCTTATGGGCTCTACTTGATTTTTTCCGAGTCAACACCTATCGGGCTTGCGTGGATGGTTTCGGGAATAATCATATTGTTCCTGTTCACAAGGATAATAGTCAAGGAATATGAAATTATAAAGTAACTCAAGTTTCACAGTTTATTTAAAACTTCAGCAATCTTTATAAACATCTGTATTATTCCAGACAAGATGGTTCTGTTGAGCATAGTTATTGTGATTAGTATTTTGGCATTGCTTTTTGCAGGCTACCTGACAAGGCAGATTCTTAGGAAAGATACAGGGACGCAGGCAATGCAGGAAGTCTCTAATTCTATTAAAATAGGTGCAGAGGCATTTGTAAAAAGGCAATACACTACAATAGGGGTTCTTACCGTTGCCCTGGCAGTCATTATTTATGTGGTTTATGCCCTGCTAAACAAGCAGGCACTGGGCTTTAAGACCTCGGTTGCGTTTTTGTTCGGGGCTTTTAGCTCTGCATTGGCAGGAATCGTAGGAATGCTCGTTTCCATAAGGGCGAACATAAGGACGACAAGCGCTGCAAGAAGAAGCCTGAGCGAGGCATTCGTCACGGCATTCAGGGGGGGCGCAATAACCGGAATAGTCATAGTTTCAATGTCATTGCTCGGATTGTCATTAGTGTGGTATTTCTTTAGCTTCGGGGCTGCCGAAAGCGAAGTTCCTTTCCTGATTGTAGGGTACGGGTTTGGCGCATCTTTTGTTGCCTTGTTTGCGCAGCTTGGCGGCGGCATCTATACAAAAGCTGCCGACGTTGGCTCGGACCTTGTGGGAAAAGTTGAAAAGGGAATTCCCGAAGACGACCCGCGAAACCCTGCCGTGATTGCTGACCTTGTCGGCGATAACGTAGGCGACTGCGCGGGGAGGGGAGCCGACTTGTTTGAGAGCACTGCAGCAGAGAACATAGGCGCCATGATTTTGGGAGTTGCCTTGTACCATGATTTCGGATTGAAGGGTGTTTTATTCCCTCTAGTGATAATGGCGTTTGGATTGGTTGCAAGCATTGCAGGAATAATGTTCACAAAACTAAAAAGCGAAGATGAAGACCCGATTAAGGCATTAAACAGGGGATATTATATAACAAGCGCGCTTGTGGCTGCTGCATTTTTTATTGCGGTAAAATGGCTGCTAAAGGGAAACATGTGGTTTTTCTTTGCAGGATTAGTCGGGATAGTTACAAGCATATTGATAGTTCTAATCAGTGTTTATTATACAGACCGCAAATACAAGCCAGTAAAGGACATTGCAAAAGCATCCCAGACAGGCCACGGAACGAACATAATCATGGGGTTTGCAGTGGGAATGGAATCAACTGCCATGCCGGTCATTGTACTGTCGGCTGCACTGATGATTTCTTTTTGGTTTGGAAAATTAAGCACAGTTGCAAACGGAGGATTATACGGGACGGCTATTGCGACGATGGGAATGCTTGGAACGGCAGCTTATATTCTCGCAATGGATAATTTTGGGCCTATAACCGACAACGCAGGAGGGATTGCTGAAATGTCAAAAGCCCCAAAAGGAGTAAGGGACAGGACAGACAGGCTCGATGCCGTGGGAAACACTACAAAGGCATTGACAAAGGGCTATGCAATAGGAAGCGCCGCGCTTGCTGCATTCCTGCTGTTTAGTGCTTATCTTAATGATGTTACAAAATACCTTAACCTGCAGCAGACTGTCTCTATTGACATTTCAAGGATTCACGTTTTTGTAGGTGGCTTCATGGGCGCAATGCTAATATTCCTGTTTAGCTCCTTGGCAATAAGGGCTGTCGGTGATACGGCTTATTCTATTGTGAACGAAGTAAGGCGGCAATGGAAAGCAAAAAAAGGAATCATGACGGGAAAGGATTTGCCCGATTACGCAAAAGTTGTCGATATCTGCGTCAAAGCCTCATTGAAGAAGATGATTTTGCCGGGATTGCTCGTCGTTGCTATGACGGTTATAGTTGGGATGCTCTTAAAGCACGAGGCCGCGGGCGCATTCCTGATGGTAGGAACGATTACCGGAATCTTGGTTGCCTTGGCTCTTAACAATAGCGGAGGAGCATGGGATAATGCAAAGAAGTACATTGAGGAAGGAAATTATGGAGGGAAGGGCTCTGAAACACACAAGGCTGCAGTTACCGGAGATACCGTGGGCGACCCTTTTAAGGACACTGCAGGGCCTTCACTGCACGTTCTCATAAAACTGTTAGCTACAATAACTTTAGTGCTGGTGCCTTTGTTTGTTTGAAAAAATTATGGAATTCTTTTTAAAATGCAGCTCTTTAATGCATAAAATGCCGCAAAAATACCATAAAAAGTCCTCCAAAGTCCAAAAAATAGCAAAAGCGCGCATTGATTTTTTGTTCGGCGAGGCAAAGGAAGATTTCAGCAAAGACAGCAGTACTTCCGATAAATATGTCGGAATGGCGAGAAGAATTGCAATGAAGCACAAAATAAGGCTTGCCTCAAGCATTAAGAAAAGGTTCTGCAAGAATTGCTACAAATACCTTGTGCCGGGCATCAACTGCAGGGTAAGGATACACAAGCACAGGCTTATTTATTACTGTTTAGGGTGCAGGCACCATATGAGGCACCCGGTTGGGAAAAAATAATTTTCACAAAAAATTGATTTTTTCAAAGTCCTCTATAATATTTATAAATTATAAAAACGAAAGATTTATATACCAGTTCTATCACTACATAGTAACAAAAGATGTAGGGGGTGTACAATATGTGCTTAGCGTGCTCGATAGCGGAAGGCAATGCCTACGCTAAAAATGAGAAGCAAATAGAGTATTTAAATGATAAAAATTCTTCGGCATATTGTTGAAGAATTTTTCAGCGGTAAAACATGAGAAAAAAATTTCATCCTTAAGATGAAATTTTTTAGATAAAATGGAAGTAGAGGAATTATTTTTGGACGAGGATATGGAACAGATCGAAGTAATGAGAAGTGAAAGAAAGAAGATGAAAGACAAGGATTTTGCCAAATTGATTAACAAGAAAGACCTTTCTGACTTCGAAATGGACGAGATGTTTTTGTAAAAAAAGTAGGGTAGCAATTGAAGAAGCTATTAAGGGTTATGGAAAAGTCGTTTATAAGCGATATGATGCCCCTAACCAATTTCACTCACTTTTTCGACAGTGCCGATAAAAATAAATCGAAATTCACTTTTCGCGAAAAGTGAATTTTTTTAAGCTTAATAACCCATGTCTTCCCCGCCCATTCCGCCCGGAGGCATTTTTGGGCCGCCGCCTTTTGAGCCGGAAGATGCTATGACATCATCAATCCTTAGTATCATTACCGCGACTTCGCTTGCGGAGCTTACAGCCTGCGTCTTGATCTTTAGCGGCTCGATGACTCCTTTCTTCCAGGAATCTGTAACCTTGCCCGTGAATACGTCAACGCCCGCCCATTTCTGCTTTTTTGCGTGGGCAGACTTGAGCTCTGTCATTATATCAATTGGGTCTAGGCCTGCATTTTCAATCAGCGTCCTTGGGATTATCTCCATCGAGTCTGCGAATGCCTGAACTGCAAGCTGCTCTCTTCCGCTTAATGATTCTGCATGTTTTCTAAGAACCATTGCAAGCTCAACTTCCGGGGCGCCTGCGCCGCCTACCACTTCTTTTTCCTTCAATGCGGCAGAGACGTCTCCAACAGCGTCTGTGATTGCCCTTTCAATCTCGTTTGTGACATGCTCTGTGCCGCCCCTTACGAGTATCGTGACTGCCTTTGGGTTTTTGCAGTCCATGATGTATGTGAACTGCTCGTCTCCTAGCTTTCTTTCTTCGACAGATCCTGCAAATCCCAAGTCTTCCTTGCTCAGGTCATGAAGATTGCTTACCACATTTCCGCCTGTCGCCTTTGCAATCTTTTTCATGTCAGAATCAGAAACCCTGCGCACCGCATAAATCCCTTTCTTCGAGAGGAAGTGCTGCGCAACATCATCAATTCCCTTCTGGCATATAAGGACATTCGCTCCCGATGATGCAACCTGCTCAACCATGTCCTTTAGCATTTTTTCCTCCTGGTCGAGGAAAGCCTGAAGTTGGTCGGGCGATGTAATCTCAATGTTTGCGTCAATCTCGGTTTTCTTTATCTCGATTTCCTTGTCAACCAATGCAATCTTTGCGTTCCTGACAGCCCTTGGCATTCCTGAATGGACTTTTTCCTTGTCAATTGCAATTCCTTTTATCAATTCGGAATCCTCGACGGAGCCGCCCGTCCTCTTTTCAATCTTTATGTTGTCCAAGTCTATTGTGTTGTCATCTTCCGCAACCATCTTGACGGCTTTCACGCTTAAATCGCTTAGCTTTTCTTTTGCATACTCAGCGCCTTTACCAGTCATTGCGGTCATCGCAATCTGCTTTAGGATATTATCATCCTTGGAAGTTATCTTCTCTGCCATTTCATGCAGCACGCTCAAAGCCTTGTCGGCAGCGAGCCTGTATCCTCTTGCTATCACGGCAGGGTGCACGTCCTGATCAAGAAGCTTTTCGGCGTTCTTCAAAAGCTCGCCCGCAAGAACGACGGCAGTGGTTGTACCGTCTCCTACTTCATCTTCCTGCGTCTTTGCAACCTCTACAATCATCTTTGCAGAAGGGTGCTCTATGTTCATCTCTTCAAGAATAGTAACCCCGTCGTTTGTAATGGTAACATCGCCCATGCTGTCCACAATCATCTTGTCCATTCCTTTAGGCCCAAGAGTTGTCCTTACAGTTTCCGCAACCATCTTTGCGGCCATTATGTTCGTTCTTTGAGCATCCCTTCCGATGCTTCTTTGCGTGCCTTCCGGCAAAATAAATATAGGCTGTACCTGCTGTGTCATTTTTAACCCCCCCGTCTTAGAAAAATCCGGCAAAGCCGGATTTTTTCATTGCTGTTTTAGATTATTTAAAAATTTCCAATCCAGAAATTTTTGCTACATTGGTATATATTTAGTTCTATATAAATTTTTTGATTTTGTGTAACACAGATTACATCAAAACAAAAATCTTAAATATATTAGTATAATTTCTTATAGGCATGGGCGAAAGGCTGATTATGTTTTCAGGCACCGAATGCGTTCATTGCAAGGAGATGGACACTTTAATCGAGCAGCTTGAGAAAGAAACGGGATTGAGGGTAGAGCATGTTGAAGTCTGGCACAACGCCGATAACGCCGCATTTCTCGAGAGGATTGACAAAAATTCCGACGGCTCTGTCTTCTGCGGAGGAGTACCATTGTTCTATAACGAGAAGAGCGGAAAGAAGCTTTGCGGCAACCAAAAATACGAGAAGCTAAAGGCATGGGCTTTGGGGGAATTAAAGTAGCTTTCTATTGGATTTTTTGACGAATGTTTAGAATAACTTTAATAAATCCACTTAACTCCTCAATCACGATAGGCGTCTAAAATGCAGCAAAAACTCGAAAAGCCGCAGTGGCTCAGGATAAGGATTGATACTAACGATAATTTCTCGAATATAAAAAACATGCTTAAAGAGCATAATCTTCATACTGTGTGCGAATCCGCCCATTGCCCTAACATTTCCGAATGCTGGAATACGGGCACGGCAACATTCATGCTGATGGGTGATACCTGCACGAGGGCATGCAAATTCTGCGCCGTAAAGAGCGGCAACCCGATGAAGCGGCTTGATTCCGATGAGCCAAAGAAGCTTGCCTTGGCATTGGCAAAAATAAGGCTTTTTGATTATGTCGTGCTTACATCGGTGAACAGGGATGACCTGCAAGACATGGGCGCCTCGCATTTTGCGGAATGCATCATTGAAATAAAAGAAGAATATCCCAAAATGATTGTTGAGGTTCTTATTCCTGATTTTAGGGGAGATGCCGCTTTACTAAAAAAAATCGTCGATGCAAAGCCCGAAGTCATAGCGCATAACATAGAGACAGTCGAAAGGCTGCAAAAGAGCGTAAGAGATCCGAGAGCCAATTATTCACAATCGCTTTTTGTCTTAGAAAATGCCAAGAAGATGAATCCTTGTGTTTATACAAAGTCCTCAATCATGCTGGGGCTCGGAGAAACTGACGATGAAGTTATAAGCTCGATGAAGGACTTGAGGGGGATTGGCGTCGATATTCTTACAATCGGTCAGTATCTAATGCCAACGGACCAGCACTTTCCCATAAGAAGGTTCGTTGAGCCTTCCAAGTTCGAATATTTCAGGAAGAAAGCGCTTGAGCTTGGCTTCTTGTTTTGCGCATCGGGCCCGTTTGTCAGAAGCTCTTATCGGGCAGGGGAACTTTTTGTTAAGAATGTAAAGAAACATTAAGGATTTATATGAAGAAAAAAAACAACACCAGATAAAGAATTGGCGTTATAAACAACATTGAAAATTCTGTTGAATGGTGTATTTTTTCAACCAGCCCTGATTTTTTTGATTCTTGCAGTTCAAGAAGCACGATGTTAATTAAAAAAATAAGCACTAATATGAAATAGGTCAATACCATAAATTTATCTGCAAATGTCAAATAGCCGACAGGCGGTATTTGGTTGGATATTGATATATGGAACATGACAGATGCGACCAGGCTTGAGCCTGCCATGGTTATTCTGGTCGGGATTTTATCCGGGTCTAAAACAAGGCTTAGCAATACAACCATAAGAATAAGGAACACCGGCAGAAACGTTTTCATAAAAGAACTCAAGGCTATTCTGGAGATTGATACAGTAAAAACATATTGGGAGTAAGTCTCATTATAGGCGGAATAGTAATGTTCCTTGACATCTACATTCCACCCATTTAAGTTCCATCCGACAAATGTTATCGAGCCGTCAATGCCGCTTTCATCGGGCAATGGAACATACCGCAATTCTTCAATAGTGCTGTTTTTATCTTCTAGGATTATCCGCATTTCCTGCCTGTCAAAGGGAAATTTCTTAAGGTCAACCGGGCTGTTAAGGTTAGCCTGTATCCTGTAGAATTTTTCTTTCGGCTTGTTTATGATTTTATCTATGCTTGATGCCCTCCCATTGGCAAACTCAAAGCTTTCCGAAGGGCAATTTGAGCTGCATTTCATTGAAAGATAAAAATCTGCCGTGAATGATCCCGTAGCCACGTCAAATTTTCCAAGATTGAGCAAATACACGCCTACGCTGGCATTCTGCGCAGCAGCGGAGTTTGCAGCTAGAACGGTTATGATGAGCAAACAAAAAGCCAGCAAGATTTTATTTTTCATATAGCATTGGTTTATTCAATCATTTTATAAATTCTACTCTTCGATAGTTATTTATATAAGTTATACATTGGTATAATTATGCTGGAATTCGAGAGTAAAATCAAGAAATGGGGAAACTCTTTTGGGTTGGTGGTTCCTAAGAGAGAGTTATACAAAGAAAATTTTAAGGATAACGAAGAATTCCATATTATTGCCATTAAAAAGAATGATTCCATAAGGGATTCTTTTGGAATGTTTAAAGGCTGGAAGATGTCCGGGCAAAAGGCTAAAAACATTATCAAAAAAGAGCTTCATAATGCATAATGACGGAAAATACTTATTTCTTCGATACTTATGCAATAATGGAAGTTTTAGTGGGCAATGAAAATTATAGAGATTATGCAGGTAAGTACATAGTTTTGACTAAGCTAAATATTTTTGAAATGTATTATATTGTTTTAAGGGACTTTGGAGAAAACAAAGCTAAAGAAGCTTTTGATAGATATTATGGTTCTGCTGTTGACTATGGTCCAGAGGTTATTAAAGAAGCAGCCGAGTTCAGGCTGGAAAATAAGAAAAAGAATTTGTCTATGACTGACTGCATAGGCTACATTATTTCTAAAAAGTTAAGGATTAGGTTTTTAACAGGCGATAAAGAATTTGAACGTATGAAGAATGTGGAGTTTGTTAAATGAGTATATCAGCGCAGAAATTCCACGCTTTCTAATCCCTTAAATGCGTAGTCGCCTGTGACAAATTTTGCCTTAAACTTTTGCGCAGTTATATAACCGACACAATCAGCGAAACTAAGCCTTTTTTTAAGGTTTAAAAGCTTGAAATTGTTGGCTTCTTTTATTATTTCGTCATCAATAGTTATTACAAACGCCCTGACAATCCCGTATATTCTATCAGCCTCTTTCTGCCCGAAATTCTTTATATAATAAAAATGAAGTTCCATCAAGTTCAATACAGAAGTTACCGCACTTGTTCGCTCTAAAGAAAAATTTTTATAATTGGGATTGTTTTTTGCAATCTCAATCAATGCATAAGTATCAAGAAAAAATTTCATTTAAATATCCCTCTTAAATTATGCAGCGTTACCACTCTTTTCTTAGTTCGTCTTTTGCCTTTTGAGCATCTATTTTCAAATGCTTGCTCATCCCCCAAAGCTTGCTCAAGTCAACTTTCTGGAATATTTCAAACTCAACTTCCTCGCCAAGCTTAAGCTTTCTATCCCTTACATAAGAAGGCGGGAGAATCAAAACAGTGCTATTTCCTGATTTTCTTATTTTAGCAGTCGGCATTTTTCATCACCTATGTAATACAGATGTAAGACCAAGTTTATAAAGGTTTTGGATTCGTGTTTTTTGTAACTGAGAGTTTTCATTCATTGTAGAGCCGAAAAACAGGCACATATAGAAAATTCACATTTTATAGGATTTTACAGATTAAGCGTAATAAAACTACAGTTAATAGATGGACTGACCCCTTGTTTTCGACATCAAGATAAGCTAATTTTTGCCGTTTTT
>CAYWNO010000044.1:0-11678 GCA_964459665.1 uncultured Methanosarcinales archaeon | reverse complement strand
TTTATAAATAAACTGCATTTACTTTATAAATACAGGGGGTTATTCAAAGTCCTCAATAGTATGAGTATGGTAAGAGCAATAACTAACTTTCTACCTTTTATATTCTTTTTATCAAATAACTGCTTTTTGATTTCTTCTAGAAATTCTTTAAAGATTTTCAATACTAACCACCTTTAATTAAACAACAGATTTTTTTGATGAAGCGTTAAAATATTAAAAAACGCCGCGGGGGAGACTTTCCAAAACAGCCAAAAATTTCTTTGGGAAATTTTTGGAATTTTATTTGAACTCCCGTGTCCTTTCGGACAGTGGATTTTTGTAAACCACGTGGCTCTGAAAGGCATAAGCCCCTAGCAATCTTTCGGTTATTTAGAACATCTCTAAATCATCACCGCAATGGCCGGGCTATGCGACCGCGGCATCATACAGCACATCGCATTCAGAATTCGCATTTATTTAAATGTTTTTTCAATTAAGAACTTTGAAGAATTTTCCGAGAGGTACATTTGTTTTCCTCGCTTTTTTTTGCCCGTCAGCAGCTTTCCTTGACTTTTCCTGATGCATCAAGGAATCCAGAAATAATTTTCTTGTTTTGTTGTTGAGGATGCTGTTTTCAATAATGCCTGCAAGTTCCCCGGGCTTTATGCCCGAGCTTTTTAAAATCATGCCAAGCCTTTCGACATTCGTCTTTTTAAATTCCCTTATAATCTCGTCCTTGTCCAGGATGCTGGAGATGAATTCCTTTCTTGAATTATTGGTGAAGCTCTCATTTGCAAGCATCTTTGCCAATTTTGCAGGCTCACTTAAAAGAAGGAATTTTGTAAGCTGCAATGCTCTTAGGATGTCATTCTTGTAGTATTGCGTATCAAGCCGCTCAAAAACATCATAAAGCACATCCCCAAGCCCTATAACGCTAACTTCCCTCTTTGCGAATTCGCTTATTATTTCGCCTTTTCTCGACTTGGGCATAGAGCCAACCACAATCACTTTCTTTATCTTTTTTCCAGCCAAAAATGCAGGCTCCAAAGGGCTTATTGCCGCATCACTGAACTTTTCGTCCACAATCCTGCCTACGGATTTGCCAAGGCTTGCAGTTTCGCTTATGCTGCCGGTTATGGAGCAGCTTACCTCTACATGGGAAGCTTCTTCAACATTGCCGCCTTTAAGCTTGAGCGCAAGAATTCCCCCATCCCGGTTATTGCCTGTTTTTAGGTTATTAATGGTAAAAAATCCCTTCTTGTTGTACCAATAATTAACTATCTCTTTTTCAGCGCTCATTCAAAACCCCCCTTTAAGAAAAATTTAATTTTATTGTTTATAATGCTTTTGGTTTTACGTGGCTTCATCCAAAAATTCGCTTCGCTCAGGTTAGCAGCTTCAAAGTCCTTGACGTTTTATTTTATGGCCGACATTCCCCGTAAGGGACATCCCCCTTGTCGGCTGGATTGTTTGGCGTAATTGGACTTTGACTTTAGGCTGCTAACCCATTTTTTGGATGAAGCCGGTAAGAACCAGCATCTGTCTTTTCCAAATCCGTTCATCATCTCCTGAAAAACGATGTCAGCTTTTTAAGCTCGGTTTCGAAGAAAGCCTTCTTTTTGTCCACTTCGCCGAACTTTTTTTCCAGATCAATCATCTGGGCGCTTACATCGCCGCCTTTGCTGGTAAGCTCAAATGCCTTGGCTTTTTTGATTAAGCCTATCAGGCTTTTTTCCAGATCATCCCTGTCTTTGTTTACGTTGTCAACCAGAGTTGCAACGAACAGCTTCTTTTCAAAAAAATCCCGAACCTTTTTTGTCATGTGCTCCGCATCCGAAATGTTTTTCTGGTTCTGCAGTATCTTCTTCATGATGCCGTCCTGAATCTCCTGCATCTTTTTTTCGTGCTCCTCGCTTTTGCTTATCAAGGACTCCATGGAGGATTTTTCCTCCCGAACCCTGCCGTGTATATCCTCAACAAGAAGGTTTAGCTTTTCTATGTGCAATTCGGAATTTTTTATCGTCCTATCCTCATCAAGAATTTTCTTTTCTATAAGCCCTATCATGCCTTTAAAGCCAGTCAATTTCTCATTGAGCTGCATTTCGCTTTCTTCTATCGACTTTGCCTCAAATTTCTCTTTTTTTAGCTCCTGCCTTTCTTTTGAGACGTCCTGAATCAGCTCCTCGTACCTCTTTTTTTCCCTTAAAATCTCCCTTGCCAGATCTTCCATCCTTGACTTCGACTCGCTTTTCTGCTCTTCAATTTCTTTGGAAAGCTCCTGCTTTAGCTGATGGTATCTCTCTAGCTCTTTCAGGTCGTTTCTTACTACATCAAGCTCAAGCCCGAGGTCGCTTTTGAGCTTGTCGAATTCGCCTTTTACTTTTTTTAATTCCTCGGCCTGCTTTTCAAGAAAGCTAAGGTTTACCTCTGCTTTTCTTACAAACACGTCTTTTTTTGTGGTAAACTCCTTCTCCTTTACCTCAATCTCTTTTTTTGTAAGCTTTCTTTCGACAAGATACGGCTTTGTCAGCCTGTATTCTACGCTTATTATCCCCTCCTCTTCAAGAAAATCAACCCATTCCTGTATAACGGTCGTGCTTACGCCAATCTCTTTTGCAGCGTCTGCTAAAGCAATCCTGCCCCTCGCCTTTACAATATTAACGAGCTTGTCAACGCCCGTTTCTATAACTCTGCTGCCTATATCCATTTTTAAATTAAAAAAATTTCAAACTTGAAGTTTGAAATTTTTTCCTTATATATTTGTTATGTAAAGTTTCTTGTTTTGTATATTCCTTCACGTAATACAAGCTAAATAAAAAATCTTTCACTTGGGAAGTGAAAGATTTTTATTATTTCATTTGTTTAAAAATTTTGTTATTAGATTGTTATGTTCCTGAGCTGGTAAAAGTCCAGATGCGCTTCGTCTATTTTAAACCATTCGGGGGTGCTATTTATCCTGTAATTTACGGTGCTTTGCGTTCCAAAATAAATATAGTCTACTGCGCTCCTGTCCTTTATGGATATGCCCTGCTGCAAGAACTTGTCAAGGTTGACGAGGCTTTCAATTCCGAAAGTGGAGTTTCCCAAGTTGCCTTCAAGCCTCATTAAAAAGTTCGGGGAATCGTTATGGGCGGAGTAATATGAATTGTTTGTGTGAATCATCAGGTTTTTTGTATTGCCGCCGACCACGAAATCGGTTATATTGGACTTTATTATTGTGTTTGCAATCCTGCCTTTGCTGTTGATTGCATAAAGCGGGTCTTCAAAGCCCGTAATTCCTATCCTGCTGGTAAGGTACCTTTCCCTCATCCAATAGCTCGTGTTTCTCTTGTCCCTGATGTTTAGGCTCACGTTCACGCCCAAATCTATTGTCCACGGGTCTGTCTGGTTTAGCCTGACGTCGGTTATTGTATAATCAAATCTTATGTCTATCTTGTCCGCTTCTGCTGAAATCTTGTTTGCCCAGTCCGCAAATGTCGAGTCTTTCATCAGGCTTAAAGGCTGTCCGTTTATGGTTCCGTTGACGAAAGATTCCCTGAACCTGCCGCCTACGCTGTCTATGAACGTGCCGTTTGTCGTGATATACTGGTTAAAGCTAAGCAGCGTCCTAAAGCCCGCTATATAGATTCCTTTTCCCAAGTCCCTTTCTATATCCTTAATGAAAAAGTTTACCGTCTCAATTCTTGTCTGAGTAACATCCATCTTGGCGCTTAGCCTGTATGTCGTGTAAGCGCTGTAAGTTACGATTATCACTATGCTCAGGGCTACCGCCGCCGCCGTATAAAATATGGATTTCTTCTGTCCCATCATGTCATTCCCAAATGTTTATCTCTATTATTGCAGGCCCCCAAAGCGACGGGACCTTTGAGATTGTAAGCGTATTAACGTTAAGGTTATTGGCGTCTATGTTTATGTCAAGTTTGCCGTCCTTGTCGAGGTCAAGGTTGCTAAACAGATGATAGGCTGCATTGTCCAGCGCGTCGTTTAAGTCATAATTTTTGCCAATAAAGCTGCAGGTGTCTGTTCCGCCATAGCCTGAAGGCACGCCTATTGAAGTGGATGTCCCGTCCTCGAAGCTTACATTCCACAGGCACCCGTCTGATTTTGAGACAACGCTGCTGTAGTCGCTAAAGCCGTTTAACAGCAGGGTGTATATAACTCTGTCGTCGCCTGATCCCCCTGTTGAGCTGCTGGAATTTGTGCCTGTGCTTACAAGAATGCTGTTAGTTCCTTGATTAATGCTGCTTATTGGCGCATTGACTATGAATGGGTCGCCGAGAGATTGGTAGCTGCTCCCATAATCGCCCAGCCTATAGACTGTGTTGCCATTGACAGCCAAGTTGTCAGTCCACTTGCTTCCGGAATAGGATGTAACTTTTGCGTCCAAAACTGAGGTATTTGGGTAGATGGTCAATGTTCCGGATGAGATATTATTCCCAAATCTGTCGGTTTCAAAAATCAATGGTATTTTATTGAATTTAGGATCCTGCGGCGTATAATTAAAAGCTAAGTAGGAATCTGGGTACAAAATAGTCCTGAGCATGCCTGCACTTAGATTTATCGACTGTTCTTTATAGGTAATGTTTCCCACTGATTGGGCTATATTTGTGTAAATCTCAATTAATTCATCAGATT
Organism: uncultured Methanosarcinales archaeon; assembly: GCA_964459665.1. Classification (GTDB taxonomy): domain Archaea; phylum Nanobdellota; class Nanobdellia; order Woesearchaeales; family GW2011-AR4. Next base: position 7,064 of record CAYWNO010000044.1, on the reverse strand, counting down.
TGTTGCTTGTATAAAAATGCGAGCAGTCATCACAACAGGCTGATTGATTTAAAGTGCTGATGGCGGTTGAGCCTGGGTTGCCAAATGCAACGGCATAGATTTTGATGCCGTACAAGTCATTTGCTTCGCAGGCTTTCTGTATTGTTTCCGCCCTTGCCCCGGTTGAATCACAGCCGTCGCAATCCCCTATCTTTGTATTCGCCCCCCCATCACTCATTATGAGCATTGACCTTGCCCTGTCATAGCCTGTAATCTCATCTATCCATACAGCGCTTAAATTTACATTTCTAAATCGCCATTCATCATTGTCGCCTGATGTTCTAAGGCAGCCTGAGGTTGTGCCGCTTGTTAGATTAATTTGATTCTGCCCGTTTTGTATCCATGCTGCAGGCACATCAAAAATTATTCTTTGCCATACATTGGTTCCATTCCATTTTTGGTAGTCAACTCTGCCGACATAATTCCCATTTACATAAACGCAGTCAAAATAAGAAGGAGCTACATCTATTGCATCAAACTCTAAGTGCGCTGCCCTGACTTTAGTCTTATCAACACTAAGGTTTAAAAGCAATGTCCCGATTGATTCGTATGGGGCGTCTCCAATCTGCACTTCGCCAAGAGAAGAGTTGTATTCTTTTTTAGGAACGGGGCCTTGCGATTCCCAAACGCTTAACCTGACATTGTTAAAATCCCAGTCGTCATTGTTTCCCAAGGTTTGGAAGCAGCCGCTAGTTGTGCCGCCGGTTATTGTAATATTATTGGTAACATTATTGCCGGTGTCGGAAAACCACTCTGATTTTAATGGGAATGAGCATGTATGCCAGCCGGCAGATGAGTCGCATAGCCTGCCTATGTATTTGCCATTTAAATAAACACAATCATAATATCCAGAATTTACGCTAATGCCTTTGCCAAATATGCTCAATCTTGACTTTACAAATTTTGCCTTGTTGATGCTGAAATTTAATTTTTGCGTAACAGAAACACCTTGCCCTGAGTCGCCTAAATGCAATTGCGTTGAGTTGACATAAAATGTTTCATTCAGCCCGTGCAAAGCCTCTTTTTCCAGCAGAAGCTCGGTAGCTGCCAAAATTCCGCAGGAAATGCATGTATTGCCGCACCATTCATTTGAATAATTGCTAATCCTGTGCGCAAGTGATGTGTTGTCGTCGCTAAAATCATGAAAATCGCAGAAAGGATAAAGGCTTTCGCCATAGCCAATTAAGCCTACCTTGCTGCCTTGAACCTTTAAAGCTTCATTAACAAATTTTTTATCAGCTTTTATAGCGACATTATCCCTCCTGTCATGGCACCCTCCGCTTGGCTCTGAATCGCATAAGCCAGAAGTGCAGTTAGCCACAACATCGCAGGCTGACATGCTGCTTGTTCTGTCCGTAATCAAGGCAGAATCTGAAATTTTGCCCAATACAGTGGCATTCACGCTTCTTAAGCCAAGCCTGAGCGGCACTGTTTTTTGGCTCAGCAGGGCATAGTCTAATTTGCCTGAAATATTGGAATTATTTAGCGCCACTGCCTGCTCAATGTCTGACGGGATAGACTCGAAAATTGTCGTATTGCCAAAATTTAGGTAAAGCGAGTATTGGCTCTTAAAATGCAAAGAAATATTGACATTGCCGGGCTCATTTGGAAAATAAGCTGAAGAATAAAGATTGATGGCTCCGTCAATGCCCGGGAAATAATATTTTTCGTATCCAGGTGCCTGGGTGTCATTATAAGAGGATGTTGTGTATGCCACCCTCAAAAATCCCCCTGCAATGTAGCTGCTGCCTGATGTAAAATTTATTGAAATGGCATTATCTCCCGCTTTAAAATTGGAAAGATACGCATTGCTTATGTTCCATTTGTCAGCGAGCATAAAGCCGCCTCCGGCAGAGCCTTTTGCATAGCTTCCTGAAAATACCCCATTTATGTAAAGGTTGAAATTTCCGCCGGTGTCCACTTCAAGATACGAGCTGTTGAAGGAAACCACGTCATTCGGGAGGATTAATTTTTTGCTCAGGTTTCCATCGCCCTCATAGCCCCCAAAATAAGAGTACGCATTCGTTTTCTTGCTCTTAAGCCCGTTCAATAAAATCCTTGCGGTAAACCCCTCTGTCGGCTTTGCCTTTGCTATCCCGCTTATTATCTTTCTTGAAGACACAAGCGATTTCTTGAGCGGAAGGCTTCTTGAGTATATCTCCTCTCCGTTGACGAGAACGCTAAAGCCGTACCTTCCAGGAAATATGTCTTCGGTAAGGTTCCTTGTAAAATTCCTTGCAAGCTCGGTCTTGCTTGCCGCCCAGAAATCTCCAATCTGCTCAAGAATCGTGTTATTCGTGCTTGTTATATCGCCGCCTGAAATCAGCGCTTTTACATAATCATTGTTTACTTCGCCGACGCTCATTGCGGAAAAAACACGGACCAAGTCTTGTGAGGCATATTCAACATTGGCTCTTTGCTGCTTCGCCGAATAAAAGTTTGAAACAAGAAGCACAGCTACAATTATTATGCCTGATGCGAGCAAAGCATCAATTGTGAAAAAGATTCCTCTTTTTTGCTCTTTCATAATGCCTATAGCAAATCAGCCAGCTTATTTATATTTTTATTTGAAATGTGCGTGTATATCTGAGTAGTCTGAAGGTTTTTATGGCCGAGAAGCGATTGTATTTGCCTTAGGTCAGCACCGCCTTCAAGCAGGTGGGTTGCAAAGCTGTGCCTTAATGTGTGGGGAGTTATTCTTTTTTGGATGTCTGCCTTTTTTGCAGAGTTTGCAACAATCATCTGGATGGTTCTTTTGTCATATTTTTTGTAAAGATTTGAAATGAAAACAAATCCTTCTTTTTTAAGCCCGAAGTATTCAATGAAGATTTTTAGTTTTTCATGCAGAAAGATTACTCTTTCCTTTTCGCCTTTGGCAATTTTAAGATGAATCGTGTTTCTCTGAAAGTCAATGTCTTCCCATTTCAGGCTGATTATCTCGCTAAGTCTCATTCCCGTATAATAAAGAAACATCAAAACAAGCCTATGCTTTAAGTTCAAAGTAGCCTCGAACATGTTGTTTATCTCTTCTTTGTTTAAGACTACAGGAAGTTTGCCCTTGTTTTTTGCAAGAGGTATGCTTTCATCAAACTGCTGCATCAATACATTTTCATAAAAAAACTTCAATGCAAAATAAGCCGACCTTATGCTTGACCTGCTTTTATCTGCATATCTGAGCAGGAATTCCCTAGGGGCCAATTCCGATCCGATGAAGTTTTTTATCAAAGATGCATAAGCCTTCTCGGTAAGCCTTGAATATTTCCTAAGCCTCAATTCTTCAGACAGCTTATCCAGATACGGCTGATTTTCTTGCATGATTACAATAGAAATAACTTAAAGGATATAAAAGTTTCGTTTTAACTTGTTTATTTAGGTTTAAGCGAAAGGATTAGGGGGATAATGGTTGTTTATTTCAATTAAAGCGAACTTTGAAACCCCCGACCACCCACCCCTTAATTACAAGATTGTCACCTCATATTTACGGGAAAAAACTTCGCTTATCCGACCAACGAGAACGATACGGAAATTCCTTGAACTTCCTTTAACATAGGATAAGCGATTACGCTTCGCTTCATCCAAATTTTTTCCAACGAGAAAAGTTGGGGGCAGACGAAACGAAAACTTAATATTTATAAACAACAAAGGGTATTCTATGAATATAGGGTACTAAAATGAATAACTGGACTAAATTGAGCATTGAATTTGCTAATCAGAGGAATTATTTAGATGAACTCTTTAAAGTCTATCCTACAATACCAGAAGGAATAAGAGATATTGATAAACCAAAATGGAATGCTATTGAAAAGGCGTATAAAACTAAAAATAAAGTTGAATTATTGGAACTTTTGCTTTCATTGAACCTTTTTCCAATAAAGGACTCTTATGTTGCTTATCTAAAAAGAGATTCTTCTGCAATATCAAGAAATCCTGCAACAATTGACAGGTTATATGGGCGATTAGTAGAGCTCGGTTTAGATAAAATTTGGGAAAGATGTTCAGAACCTAAAGAAACTAATAGACAAATTGGTCCTTTATTTAGGAGATGGATAAATAAAGGCGTTTTAGGTGTTCCAATTGTAAAGATGAGTGATCTTTTATCAAAAAAAGATAATGCCATTTTGAATGCAAGCGATAAAGAAATGATGGATTTCGCTAAAAAACATCTAAACTACAATAGAAATAAAGGATTGGATTTTGTTGGAAGATTTAATGGAAAATATGTTATTGGAGAAGCAAAATTTTTAACTGATTTTGGCGGACATCAAAACGCTCAATTTAGTGATGCTATAAGCACAATAAAAACTGAAAATGTTAAAGCAGTAAAAATTGCTATTCTTGACGGCGTTTTATACATTAAAGGAAACAACAAAATGTATAAAGATATTACTACAACTTATGCGGATTGTAATATAATGAGTGCTTTGGTTCTTAGAGAATTTTTATTTCAACTCTAAAGAGGACAACATGAGATTAGAATACAAAGGGAAAAAAAGTGAAAGAGAAATTTTGAATAAGAATACTCCAATTATTTTTAAATCAATTAGTGGAAATGCAGAATCACAATCTAAATTAATAAAAGGAGAAAATATTGCAGTTCTAAAATATTTATTGAGTAATGGCTTCAAAGAGAAAATTGATTTAGTTTATATTGACCCACCATTTGCTACAAATAATACATTTACAATAAGCAAAGAAAAAGCAAACTCAATTAGCAGGAGTAATTCAGATAACTTGGCTTATGATGATTCACTTGTTGGACCAGAGTATTTGGAATTTATAAGAGAGAGACTAATCCTTTTAAGAGAATTACTTTCAGATAAAGGTTCAATCTATTTTCATATTGACTATAAAATAGGGCATTACATTAAAGTTTTAATGGATGAAGTTTTTGGTAAAGAAAATTTTGTTAATGACATCACAAGAATAAAATGCAATCCAAAAAATTTTAACAGAAAAGCATTTGGAAATGTTAAAGATATGATTTTATTATATTCTAAAACAGGAAATCATATTTGGAATGAACCAAAAGCACAACTTTCAGATGAAGATATTAAAAAATTGTTCAAAAAAATAGATAAAGATGGGAGAAAATATACTACAATTCCCCTACACGCCCCTGGAGAAACAAAAGATGGTCCAACAGGGCAAAAATGGAGAGGAATGATGCCACCAAAAGGCAGACATTGGAGAAGTCCACCCAGTGTTTTAGAAGAATTAGATAAAAAAGGACTAATTGAATGGTCTAAAAATGGAGTTCCAAGAAAAAAGATTTATGCAGATGAAAAAGATGGGAAAAAAATTCAAGATATTATAGAGTTTAAAGATTTACAAAATCCAGCTTACCCAACCGAAAAAAATTTAGACTTGCTTAAACTATTGATAATCACTTCTTCAAATAAAAATAGTATCGTTTTAGATTGCTTTTGTGGTTCTGGAACAACCCTAAAAGCCGCCAAAGATTTAGGCAGAAAATGGATAGGTATAGACCAATCAGAAGAAGCAATAAGCGTTGCATTAAAAAAACTAAAATCCCAACAAAAAACTTTATTGATGGAAGAAGAATTAGAATATTTAGAGCAGATAAATGGTTCAATCAATCAAGAAGAGGGTAATAATTATTTGGAATCCAGACGTTCATTAAAAAATGAAAATTCTGAAAATGAAGTTATAATACGATAAACTACTGCCCCCAACTTTTCAGTCCTTCGGACATTTACCCTGCTTCACAGAAATTCATACAATTCGGTGACAATCTTAAAAAATAATAAAAAAACGGCTGTCCCGCCGTCCCAAAGTTCGCTTTAACTCGAAATTTTTGCCTTCGGCATCGTTGCACTAAAATTTCGTCCCTCCAAGTATTCGGGAGAAATAAACAGCGATTAAGCCTCCGCTCCGTTGCACTCCGCTACGCCCTACGCTCGCCATCTCGAGCCCAGCTCTGTTCCGTTAAATTTTGTGGGTTGCCTCAAAATTTAACTCCACGAGGGTCTCGAGGGTTCGCTTCGGGGAAATTTCCGAATTCCGCTTCGCTTCATTCAGGAAACTATCGCTTAATCGCATACGTTTTGCTCAATTGTCGTGAAAAATATTATTGGGCGTTTCGGCTTTGAAAAGAAAATGTTTAAATAGAACCATTAAAATAGTTATAATAATGGCAGAACAAACTTATTATGAATCAAAACCAAGTGGGAAAATACTGGTTACTTGGCTGTTTACAAAACTATTATTACACTTGCTAATATATGGAGTCATTTTATTTATTGTGTTCTTTGAATTACCTACATTTTGGTCTTACATTTTCGGTAGTTACACAGGGAAAATGGTAATCACTATCTTATTTGCCTTAATTGTTATAATATTCTTGTATCTAAACTTTTTGTATAAAACGTATCTATACAAAATAACAGATAAAGGAGTTTATTTCAAGGGAGGGATCATTGTAAAAGAAGATAAATTTGTTCCATTCTTTAAAATAACTGACGTTAGAACCTCGCAAAATATAATTGAGCAAATATTTAGTATTAAAAAACTAGGTTTCCAAACTGCAGGTCAAACAACTACTAGATCTGGTTACTTAAAACCAGAAATTGAGTTTGAAGGACTAGAGGATGTTGAAAAACCAAAACAATTAGTATATCAATTAATAGAAAAAACAAAAAAGTCTTCAAAATACGATGAATAAGCCGAAACGCCCACTTCTTTAAGTTTGTCACGACAACTCTAAATTTTTGCCTTCGGCATCGTTGCACTAAAATTTAGTCCCTCCAAGTATTCGGGAGAGCAAAACAGCCGTTAACAGACTCCACTCCTTGCAGTCGTTCCGTCCAAATTGTCCGCCATCTCTGAAAATTTTGTCAGGAGTGAAAAATGTGGGTTGCCTCATTTTTCCTCGACAAAATTTTCGAGGGCGTCCAACTTCGGTTAACGGCATACGTTAGTTTCAATTTGAGAGCCCTCGCTTGACTTCTACTCATCCATGAGAATTCTTTAGGTTGAACAAGAAGGAAATTTCCTTCTCATCCAAC
>CAYWNO010000043.1:0-11700 GCA_964459665.1 uncultured Methanosarcinales archaeon | reverse complement strand
ACAACCATATAAAAGAACTCCTATATTAAAGTATCTTAATTAAGACAATACCTAATTTTTTCGCAATAGATTAGGCATTTTTAGGATGAAACGAAAAATCAGATTGCACTTCGTGCTTAATCTTTGCCCTTAATTGCGAAAAAACTCTGCGCTTCGCTTGCCCCGTTGCACTCTCACTTCGTTCGGGACGCCAAACAGCGATTAAGCGGAAAATTGCTCGGCTCGCAATTTTCCCAAATGCCTCGCCATCTCTCAAAAATTTTCCAGCTCTCAAATTTGTGGGTTGCCTCAAATTTGGAGGGAAAATTTTTGGAGGGCTCGGCACTTCGCTTAATCGCATACGACGTTACATTCAATTTACAAAATCTCCCATTTTCAATTGCCCCCCATAATAAAGAAAAGTTTAAGTGAAATGCTTTGAGTAAGAAACATCCAGCTTTAGCTGAATTTATTTTGAAAGCTGTTTATTTTATATCATACACAAAAATAGAATATCCTATTTTTTCGACGGGCTCGTATTTCTTTAGCCAGTCAAAGCAGGTTTGGTTTATCATGTGAACGTTCTGAAGGTTTGTTGCGCTTATTGCAATCATCCCTTTTTTAGCAGAGCAGTCCTCGCTTCTATTCGTTACGGTCACGTAAGGCTTGTAGTCCGGAACCCAGTGCTGAAAATATGGCGATGGCAAGTATTCGTAATCAACATAATCTTTTGGGTCCGCAGTGCCAAAATAGCTCAGTTTTATTTTTTTAATGCCGTGATCTTCCATGTATTTTTTAAGCCTGGGCAGGTCCTGGCCGTTATCAAGGTTTGCGCCCACAAGGTGCATGTAGCCGTTCGAAGCCCCGCCTGCAATCTCGTTAAAATAGGAAAAGTAATGCGGAAAAATAAAAAGCGAGCTTAATATGTAATGGGCAATAAGTATTGCAATCGCAAATCCGAGCCATTTATTTTTCAGCTTTGCAATCTTGCTGCAAAAGACGAACAGGAACGGGTAAATGGGAAGGATGTGGCGAAGCCCCGCCGTCATTTTGTTTAGCATAAAAAGTACGAAAATAAAAATCATCGGAAGGACTTGGATATATTCATTGAGAATATCCTTTGATTTTATTTTTTTGAAAAAAGCTATCGAGAGCATAAGCAGCAAGAACAGCGAGATTTGCGTCTTGTATAAAAACACCGCGATAGGATAATACCACGGGCTTTTTGAAAAAATCTTCCCGTCAAGAAAAACCGAAAAAATGCCTTCTTTTGAAGTAAATCCGACTGCGCCCAGGCTGAAGAAATATGCGGGAAACGGAATCGGGATTTTCTCAAAGGCGTAGATGGCGGCATTTCTTATTTTTTCATTGTGGAACTTGGCGCCAAATTCTTCGTATGCCCTGTCAACATAATGCTGCGGCATTACGCTCTTTAATGTTTTGAACTGGAATCCAAAAGCGGCAAACATGACTAAAAAGACTATGGCGGATATGGTAAGAATATTTTTGCCCGCCAGCCAAAATTTTTTGGCTTTTTGATTTTTTACGGCGTCATAAAATATCAGTATGGCGAGTGAAGGCACAAGCACAAGTCCTGTAAGCTTGCTTAGCAATGCGCATGCAAAGAAAACCGACGTTAGATACAGGTGTTTTTTTTTGCCAAATGTCCGAAATTTCCAATAGCAGTACATCGTCAAAAAGATAAAAAATGTGACTGTAAAATCCGTCAATGCCATGTTCGACTGCGAGATTATTGACGTGCTGAATGTGTACAGGCAAATGGCCAAAAGCCCGCCTTTAATTCCATAAAGCTCTTTTGCCCAAAAGAAAACGAATAATGCAAGTATCATTGACATCAGAATAAAAGGCAGCCTTGCCAAAATCAAAACCAACTGCGGATTGTACCCCGAATGGTAAACCATGTCGTAGCCTATCTGCCAGCAGTCGTCTTGGGAGTATATTTTCTGCTCGAAGTGAAGGGGCAGCAGAAAAATGCTGTTGATATAAAACGACATCGGCGGGTGCGCCCTGAAAACATTGTATTCAAAATTGCCCGTCTTTAGTATGTAGTTTCCCGCGCCTATGTAGCATCTCTCGTCCCATATCATGGACTTTTGCGCCATGCCAAAAAAGCTTAGGAAAAAGATGATGGATAAAGAGATGCACAAGATTACTTTTTCCGAAAAATCTCTCATTTTATCGCCATCTTAAGCCTTAGCAATACCAAGTCCAGCGCTATTTTCAAGGGGTCGTAAGGCTTCATCCTGCTTTTATCCCTGTGCTCCCACTTTATAGGCATGCGGTGCGGCTCTATGCCTCTGTTTTTTGCCTTGAAGAATATCTCTATGTCGAATATCCACCTGTCGGATTCAAGGTTCCTGAATAGTTTTTTTGCAGTTGCTGATTTGAAGCCCTTAAAGCCGCATAACTTGTCCCGAATAGACAGCCCGAAAAGAAAATTCGAGTATGCATTAAAGCAAAATCCGAAAAATTTCCGCAACAGCGGCTGCTCGACTTCTGAATCTTTTGAAGCCCGATTCCCCACGACAAAATCGTGCTTTTTAAGAAGCAGGAGCATTTTTTTTATTTCAGACGGGTGTATCGAGCCGTCGGCATCTATGAACAAGACATATTTTCCATTTGAGGCTTCAACACCCTTTCTTACGGCGTAGCCCTTTCCGCGGTTCTTTTGGTAGGAAACAATTTTTAGGTTTGCAATGCCGCTGTTTTTTATCAAGTCCAAGGATTTGTCTCTTGAGCCGTCATCCACGAAAATCATTTCCCAATTGTTTCTTGATTCGAGCTTTAGCTCTTTGAGAAACGGCTTTATCCTTTCCTCCTCGTTAAAGACTGGAATTATTATAGACGCTTCAAATTTCATTTGATTTTAAAAAATTTCAATCTTTCGTATTGAAATTTTAGCAATATATTTAAATAAATTGCTGTTTTTAAAGGCAATGGACATAATAGTTACAATACCTGCATATAACGAAGAAAAAACCATCGGGGAAGTTCTCCAAAGCATAAAAAAATCTCTTGATGGCTCGCATTACAAGGGTAAGTATAGGACTCTGGTAGTAGACGACGGCAGCAGGGACAAAACGGCAGACATCGCAAAAAAATCAGGCTCGATAGTCTACTCGCACCCTAAAAATTACGGGCTTGCTGAATGCTTCAGGACAGAGATACAAAAATGCATCGAGCTTAATGCAGACGTCATAGTGCACATAGATGCCGACTTGCAGTATATGCCGAAGGAGATACCAAAATTAATAAAGGAGATAGAAAACGGCTACGACCTTGTTCTTGGAAGCAGGTTCAAAGGAGAGATAGAAGAGATGCCTTTGATTAAAAGATTCGGAAACATTGCTTTCTCGAAGGTTGTATCGAAAATCACGGGCTTGCAGGTTTCAGATGCTCAGACGGGATTTCGCGCATTTACAAGAAAAGTTGCGGAGTCCATCCCGATAAAAAGCAGCCACACATACACCCAAGAGCAGATAATAAGGGCAGTCAAGCAAAAATTCAGGATAAAGGAAGTGCCGATTTATTTTGCGAAAAGGGACGGAAAAAGCAGGCTAATATCAAACCCGTTCGGCTATGCAGCAAGGGCCGGGATTAATATACTAAGGATTTACAGGGACTACGAGCCATTAAAATTTTTCGGGGTTATTGGCTCTTCAATTTTTGCAGCAGGAATCCTTCTTGGAATGTATCTTGTGTACTTCCAGTTTTTCGGAAACGGGGCTTTTAGGCATCTTGGATTGATGATGCTAGACGTCTTGATTCTGAGCATAGGCCTGCAAATCATACTATTCGGCTTTATCGCTGATATGAATAATGGAAGACTTTAAAAAATTAAGAAATTTGAAAAATTCACTTTTGGAGTGAATTTTTCAACAATTTATTTGCTCTCGATTATCCTGCCGTATCCTATTAGCCTGAACCTGTTGCCTATCCTTCTCGATATTGTAACTCTAGAGCTTATGTCTGCGCAGACGGGCAGCTTAAGCCTGCACTTTACCTTGTTTTTTCTTAGCTCAATTGCAATGCCGACTGTCGCCGCAGAATTAACGTTAAGCATCAGCGATTCAGACATCTTTATAGGCTCTACATTAAGCTCTTCTTTTGTCCCGACAACGCGCTCAAGAAGATGCACATCGAGGGTGAACTCATTCCAAACTTTTGGCAGCTTTCCGGGCAATCCTGCAAGAGAGCCTGTGAGCTGGTCGGACTTTACAATTGACGGGTCCAATGAAGTTAAAATTCCTATCGAGCCTCCGGGCACGACAGATTCAAGATTAAAGCCGCCCGAATTCAGGCTCACTATTTTTGTGGTAAGGGGCTTCCAAACCTGCTGGTTTTTCTCGATTACTACCCTTCCCGGCCTTATCTCGATAACATCCCCTACTTTTAGCATGCCCTGCTTTAGGCTTCCGCCCAAAACGCCGCCGACGAGCTTTTCCGGAACTATCCCTGGCTTGTTTATATCAAAGCTTCTTGCGACAAGCATTATGGGATCTTTATTTGCATCCCTTGCAGGAGCAGGCATCTCTTTGTCGATTGCTTCTGCAAGAAAATCCAAGCCAACCCTATGCTGAGCAGATATGGGAATTATAGGCGCATTCTCGTAATCCGAGCCCTTTAAAAATTCCTTAATCTGCCCATAATTTTTGATTGCTTCCTCTTCGCTTGCAAGGTCTATCTTATTTTGCACGACTATGAGGCGCTTGATTCCTATAATCTGGAGGGCCATTAAATGCTCTCTTGTCTGCGGCTGCGGGCATTTCTCATTTGCCGCAACCAAAAGCAAGGCTCCGTCCATTATGGTTGCGCCGCTAAGCATCGTTGCCATCAATGACTCGTGCCCCGGCGCGTCAACAAAGCTTACTTTTCTTAAAGGAACTGCAAAAGAGCCGCATACGCCGCAGGCTTCTTTTGTCGTATAAGCCTTCGGGCCTTCGCATTTTTCGCACTTTCTGAAAACAACGTCGGCATAGCCAAGCCTTATAGTGATTCCCCTTTTTAGCTCCTCAGAATGGGTATCTGTCCATTTGCCGGAAAGGCGCTCAAGAAGCGTAGTTTTTCCGTGGTCAACATGCCCTACAATCCCTATATTAAGGACAGGCTGCTGGGGCAATTCGTCTGATTGCTCATCTTTTTTCTTTTTGCTCATGTCACTTAAAAAATTTCGTTTCAAGCGAAAATTTTTCTAATGTAAACTTTATGTTGCTTTTAATGGTTGTGCTTTATGTTAAATTTGAATCATATTTTTGTATAAATTTTTAACTACTATTAAGTAAATAAAGTAGAAAGATTTAAATTGCTGTGTTGCATAATTAGCGTTCTTCGATAATGAGATGGATAATCTCTGCTTTGATCTTAAGTTTTAGCAGCTCTTTAATGACCTGTACTTCATATATGCAACACAGCAGTTATAAAACTTAATGGAGAAATCATTTTAGGAAGCACATTAAAAAAAGAAACTTACAAATTAAATAATTCTGACATTAAAAAATATGTTACTGAAAAACTTAATCATAAAGTAGAGATAAATATTAAGAAAAAAACCCGATATGATTTAACCTGCGAATTGATAAAAACAATATAAATTTTTTTATATATTGGGTGCCGACAATTTGACAACTCACGGTTGACTTGTATGTATTAGGCTCCCGACAAAAACATCCAAAAAATTGGCACTTTTTTGTACCATATCAACAATATCATCTCGTCGACAAGTCAATGCTTACTCATAGAAGAAGCGAGAACCGGTAAAAAAATTTATTGACGTGGAAATGCCTGCTTTCCCTTTATCCTAATACATACCTTCCTGCACAAAGTATATAAACCTATAAGAAATGAATAGTAAAATCTAAAATGGGCATATTTAACTTTTTCAGAAAGCCTAAGCTTAAAGTAATCGGGCAGGTGGATTTGGGCGCCGCTGACATGGTTATAGATTATGTCCTTAACCTAATAGAAGACAAGCAGGGCGTGCAGGAGCAGATTGCGCAAATCAACGGGATAAGAAAACTGCCAGTTGGTAAGCGTGAAGCTTATTACCTTTCCGTATACCTTGGGCTCGAGATGTTTCTTCTCTCAAAAAAACCGCCCCAGAGCAAGGAATATTTTTCCCGAAAGTCATTAAAAAAACAGGCAGAGCTCAGGCGCGAGGATATAAGAAGGGCAATCAGGGAGAGGGTTGGCATAAGCGGCCTTGGCGATAATTTTAAAGTGCTGTTTTTGGACGAGCCGAAAAGAAGCATGGCCCTTTACGGGCTTATGCTAAAGCGCCTAGCCGGCATCGTTCCTGCTGCCATGAAAGATAAAATCGAAGCAATCATCCTCAAGGAAATTTCCAGAAATAAAGGCGCAAATGGCAAATCCGATGCGCTCTTGCAGGCAACCGCATCTTTTAAAGGAATCTTCTTTAGCGCCCATGAAAAAATCTGCGAGGCGGGCACAAAGGAGTTGGCCGACAGCGTAATGGCGGATATTTATAATTTTGCCGAGCAGTACGGCAGCCCTTTGGATTCTGCCGCAGTGCAGGTTCTTCCAAAGCTTAATGCGAAGTCGGCGGCAGCTGCAGCGTCATATTGCGCGGTAGCTTACGTATTGGGCATGTTTGCAGGTGAGGACTTGACAAGGCTTGTGGCAGAAAAAATTGCAGGCGCCGATTTTATGAAGCCGCAAGAAAAGGAAAAAATTTACTTTGAAACTTACCTCGAGCTGGAAAAATTAGCTGCCGAGCATGCGCCTCCTGCCGTAAAGAGAAAATTAACGGTGCAGGAACTAAGGAATGAGCTGAAAAACAACCTGAACATGGATCAGCTGGACCATAAATTCAGGATTTTATTTTTGGATGAGGATGGGCAGGTAATCGAGTTGTTCGCGCTGCTTTACGAGAGATTTTTGCAGAATCTTGTTGTTTTTTGGAACAGGATTGATTTGCAGAAATCTTTAGGGGAGGAAATAAAAGGCAGCGTCCTCGAAAACATAAGCCGGCTTTCCATGGGCGGGGAGCGAATCGTCTTTGAAATTTCAGAGTCAAGGCTCTCAAAGCTTGCGAAAAATAAATTCATAACAGTTATTCACGATTTATCGGCATTTTTACGCGCCTTGTACAAAAAAGCAAAGGAAGCGGGAGGCGAGGGGAATTCAGACAAGGCAATAAGCGATGCATTCTTCTTTCTTAAAGGGCAGTACGGGATGCTCCCTGTATTTAATGAGTTCATAAGGTGCATTCCTGAAGGTGTCTTAGACATCCAAAAGAGGCTGCTTTTATCGCCGAGAGCTTCCGAAAGGGTTGCTAGCTTTATGATTGCAGCCCTTCAAAAGGAGGGTATAGCCGAGCATATAAAGGCATTCGAGGACGCCAAAAAGCTGCCGCTCGAGCAGCAAACAGAGGCATTCTTCAAAGTGTACCTTGGCCTACAGAGCTATATACTCGAGAACAGGCCGAGCCTCAAGGGAAAGGAAATAGACATCTCGGACCTGAAGGAAAGAATAAGGAGAAACGTGGACATTAGGGATCTGGACGATAAGTTCCAGCTATTGTTCTTGACGCGCAATGAGACGCTGGTTAAGCTTTTAAGGGAGCTTGTCAAGGAATGCATCAACACATTCATAGACAGAAAGGCGCTAATTGAAGCCGAGAAAGAGCTTCTCAAGAAAGACAAAATTTTCAGGGGCGCAGAAATTGATGACGAAGGCTGCATAGATTTCGAGCCGTTTCTTATCTGGCTCAATGGAGTCAAAAAAGACAAGAACAAGGTTCTTGAGGGGGTGCTTTCGAAGATTGTGCTTGTTATTTACGAGCGCTCGAAGGGAATACTGGGCGAGCTTCAGGCCAAAAAGCTTTTCGAGACAGCGTATGCATCTGTGCAGAGAAAGTACGGCGCAAACCTGCTTGAGGTTCTAAAGCTGATTCCGAAAGGAGTTCTCGAGGCTGAAAAGTTCGAGCTTCTAGGAAAGGAAGAAATAGAAAAAACGGCAAAAGAGATGGTCAAGATTGACACGCTCAAAGGCGAGTTCATGAACATTGCGGCACATGAGCTTAAAACCCCGCTTGTTCCCATAATAAGCTACCTCGAAATGCTCCTTGACGACAAGAGGATTCCAAAGGACGCCAAGGAAAAGCTCAAGATATGCCTTTCTTCCGCAAAAAGGGAAGCGGACCTCGTAAGCGACATACTCGATATAAGCAAGCTTGAGTCGGGAACCCTAAAGCTTGAAATGGAAAGCGTGGACATGGCAGGGCTTCTTAAGGAAGCAGGAAACGGGCTAAGCCCCGCGGTAAAGCAGAAAGGCCTCTATTTCAAGATGAATATCCCTTCAAAGCTTCCTATAGCCTCTGCTGACAGGAGAAGGATAATGCAGGTCGTATCAAACCTAATAAACAACGCAACCAAATTCACCGACAAGGGCGGCATGTCATTAAATGCGCGCGTAGAGGGCGAGGACATATTTGTATCTGTCGAGGACACAGGTATGGGCGTATCAAAGGAAAACCTAAAAAAGCTATTTACGAAATTTTTCCAGGTTGACAGCACTGTAAGAAGAAAGCAGGGAGGAACCGGCCTTGGGCTTGCAATCTGTAAGGGCATAATAGAAGGCCACAAGGGAAAAATATGGGCGGAAAGCGTGCTTGGAAAAGGAACGTCATTTAACTTTACAGTCCCCTGCATGCAGGATAAAGGAGATAAGCAAAAATCGACAGAAATATAGTCAACCAACAAAGTAATTAGGTGTCATGTATGATTTGTTGTTGACTATTACGAACAACACTCTTCAGTATACATAAGATTTATATATTAATAACTTTAATATCTATTTACAGGATTTTTATTTAAAAAGAGGTGTAAGGTGGCTTTCTTTAAGCTGGGCAAAAAGAAAAAAGAGGACATGTTTGATATGCAGTTGCCTCCTTCGCAGGAAATGCTTCCGTCCCATTCTTCTCCTGTAGAGCAGGTTCTCATGATGAAACAGCAAGGATACACAAACAACCAGATTGTCCAAACTCTTCAGAGCCAAGGATACAACACGGATCAGGTATTTAACGCAATAAACCAGTCAGGCTTAAGCTCCCGGGGCTTTGAGCCTGCGCGCGAGAATCAGGAACAGCCTGATATGGGAATGCCAGAATACGGGCAGGGCGGCTATGAGGCGCAGCCTTCTTACCAGCAGCCGCAGGCGCCGCAGGGATTTCACCAGCAGCCTAAAGACATGCAGGCTCCTGCATCAATAGACGATGAAAGGATACAGGAAGTTGCAGAAGCAATAATCGATGAAAAGTGGGAGGAGCTTGCAAAAGACATAAGAAAAGTTGCTGAATGGAAGGAAAAAACAGAGGATAGGATTGCAAAGTTAGAGCAGCAGATTCTCGACTTGAAAATGAGCATGGACTCGCTCACAAAAGGAATCATGAGCAAGATTTCCTCTTATGACCAGAACATCGTTGACGTGGGCACCGAGATAAAGGCAATGGAAAAAGTTTTCCAGAAAGTGCTGCCAAGCCTTACTGAAAATGTAAACAAGCTCGACAGGATGGCAAGAGGAGCTAAGGAGCAGCCTTCGCAGAAGAAATGATTGTAAAATATCTATTGAGAACTTTGAAAAATTCACTCAAAAGTGAATTTTTTAACTTATATGCGTCTATTAAGCGATAAATATCATAAAAATCAAAAGATTTTTCAGGATGCCAAAAATCTTCGATTTTTGTGCAAGTGAAAAAATTAATTTTGGGACATGCGAGCGAATCGGGTTCGCTCGCACGCGTTCGACTAAAAAATTTACTTTTTCAAAGTTCTCTATAATTTTAAGCGTTCTTGCCGGCAAGCAGCGCAACGGTGAAAACGGCTATCGCGAGGATCAGAACTGTTCCTAGGAATGTAGGGTGAAAAATAAGGTTTATCGTCTTGGAAAGGTCTTTTTGTGTTTCTGAGGGAACATCTGCATGCTCCCTTATCTTTACGCCTGCAGCGATAAGTATTATTATCACGATTAAAACCAAAAACAGCCCGTTTAGCGCAGGGAAAGGCTCTACGCTGCCTCCGAGCATTTTTGTCGCAACCGACAATAAAACCACGAACAGGAATATGACTGCAATAAACGGCGCAATGCTTGCAACCACGCTTGTTGCAAGAGTGGACATCAAGACAAATATCGCCAAAAGCAGGCTAATAAGCGATTGAATTAGCTTGTTGTCCCCCAATGTCTTGGTCATGAGCAAAACGGCATATGCCACAAGCCATACGAATAAAAAAACAAAGATGCTTGAGAAATGCTGCAAGCCTGTCACATCCAAGAAAGTTGCCATATTAACTAAAAGAGTAAGCATACATTTATTTTTTTGATAATGATTTCAATAGAAAATTTTTAGCCAAAGGCTAAAAATTTTCTTGGTCACTTCTTAAAAATCTTGTCAAGGTCTATGCCCATGCGCTTTAGAAGCGGCTTCTTGTCAGCCTTGGGCTCTGATGTAACCCATGCGATTATTATTCCAAATACCAGCAGCATGATGGCAATGGCGACCCCTTCCTCGCCAAAAACCCTTTCCAAGGTGATTGAGAAGCTATCATCCCACCATCCAGCGGCGCCTCCGAAGATTATCAGGATAATAACCAGCGAAATAAGTATTATCCATCCGGGCGCGGTCATTCCTAGCATGACGACATCCTGGCCGAATACACCTACCAATATAAGCAAGAAGATGATTGCCACGAGCACAATCGAAACTGACGGAAGGGAATTGTTGATTATAACGACAGGATCTGATTCGGGAGAAAAATTTCCGGTGACATGCGGTATTACTACAATCAACGCCGTAACCATTGCAAGAACTACATTAAGGTTTTTCTTGTTTTCGCCGAGTATCTTTGTTTTCTGCAATATTGCGAATACAATAACAAAAATCAACAGAAAAGGGAGCATTACTTGGGTAAGTCCCCACGAATCCAAAGTTCTGATAAAATTTTCAAGCTGCAAATTCTGCGCTGCCATTTTTAACACCTCTTTAACTTAAATCTTGCTTATTTTTGCGGTAGTATTTAAACTTTATGAATCCTTTGCCTGTTTTGAAGGCTCTTTGACTATATACACCATCGATAATACAATTATTCCCAGCAGTATGATTGAGCCTGCCAATTCGTCGCCATTCGAGGTTGTAAAATCGCCGAGGCGCTGCAGCCACGTCCTGCCGTCGCTCGTCTTGATTGCATCTAGGAATATGCCGATTATCGAGACAAACACTATAATCATGAATGTAACTTTCCAGCCTCCCTGAAGGTATATGGGCTCGCCTTCCTTGTGAAAAGAGCCGACCAAAAGCAAGAATAGCACGGATAAAAACAAGACGATAATGGCATTTGCAGAAACCTTGGTTATGATTTCCACAAGCTCAGAAGACGCTATAACCAAAAATGCTATGGTAAAAGCGGCGATTGCATTAATGTTCTTCTTTGTGTATTTTTTGCCGTCTATGTCTTCAGTGCCGAGCACCTTTGTCTTTTCAAATATTGCAAAAACTATTGTAAACACGAGAAGGAATGGCAGCACCACATCAAATAAGCCGATGTGATCGAAAAACGTAATTACCTGCCTGAAAGGAGTAGCCATAAAGAATTTACGGCTCAAAGATATATTTAAATGTTTCGGAAAAACTAGCTTTGAAGCGATGAGAATTCTTTTAAGCATTTGAGATTAAAAATAAGCTGAGGT
>CAYWNO010000042.1:2076-11836 GCA_964459665.1 uncultured Methanosarcinales archaeon | reverse complement strand
CGAGAAATAAAATTCAGAAATCTTTAATAAGGGGTTATTCAAAACTCTCTATAAGAATCATTATCAACAAAAACAAGATAAAAAAAATTTTAAAAAGAAATTTTTTTTTCAAATATTTTTTTCATTATTAACCTCTTTTTTAATGCTTTTGGATTATCTGTTTATTAATGTTTGTTTTTCCGGCATATCAACAGCACAGCCCATGCTCGCTGCAGCATGCCGACCGGTATCCTGTTCCATAAACTAAGTCTAATCCGCTGCACAATCCATTATCTTGCGCGCTTTGGCATGTAGCAGCGTATGTAAAGCTCGATGGCTTGCCGCTTAAGTAAATAACTCCCCCTGTTTTATTTATTGTATTAATCCCTTTGCTAAAATTGCCTATTGCGTTTGGTATTGACGCGACATACAAGCTATTTTTTGATTCAACTGTTATAGTAGAATTTTTTGTTGTCAGGGAATAATTTATGCCGTCTAATTTATCCGGAAGCTCAAACACCCTGACGTATCCGTCTTCGACAGCAGAAGCCGTAATCAATTCTTTTTGTAATTTTAATGCAAGGTCTTTGACTGCTTCTTCATCTTTTTTCGCCCTAAAATCATTTAACTGCTCAAGAGATGCTGCTGCAAATGCTATTGATATTAAAAAAGCCAAGCCTATAAATATAAAAAATTCCGCGCTGATCTGCGACTTTAAAAAAATTGGATTTAAAAAAAATTCACGTTTCACGTGAATTTTTTTTCTGTTGGGTTTCATTGTTATCATACAAATTTCTTGACTCTGGCTAAAAGATCGTTAATGTCAAACGGCTTCTGAATAAAATCCACGATGTTCTTAGAATCCAACAATAGTTCTTTCTCGGCTTCAGAAGTCCTGACAACGCTTAAATACGCGATTTTTGTATTTTTTATTTTCTTGACTACCTCCCTAATTGGGGTGCCTTGCATCATTATGTCCAATAAAATCAGGTCAATCTTCTGCTTGGGCAATTTCTTTAAGCAGTCATCTCCATCAACAGCAGTAACTACTTTGTAGCCATTTTTTCCCAGAACAGTTTTTACAGTCTGCCTTATGTCCGGCTCGTCATCAACAATCATTATAGAGAGTTTTGAATAACCCTATTCCATTTATAAATAAACTGCATTTACTTTATAAATACAGGGGGTTATTCAAAGTCCTCTATAGTCTTTGTCATTTTTACCTCCGTTTAAATGACTAATTTCTTGACTTCTTCCAATAAACGCTCATTGCTAAAAGGCTTTTGTATAATTCCATCAATATCCTTCATTTTTACATCTTGCTTAGGAACAATAGTGACATATTCAATTCTAATTTTATGCCCTAACTTTTCCCTTAGAAGTCGCAATAAATCATAACCGGATTCAGGCATTAATATATCTATTAGGATTAAATCAAAAACATTTTTATTTATTTTTTGTATCGCCCCCTCCCCATCTAGAGCAATCTCAACTTTATAGCCTTCCTTCTTAAGAATTTGCTTCATACATGCCAAATCGTCAGGCAAGTCATCTATAATTAAGATTTTTCCTGCTATTTCTAAACACCTCTATTATTATTATTATTCTATCTGTTGTTGCTATAATTTAAGGTTTATATAACTTGTGTTTTTTGGTAATAGTTCACTGAAATAAAGCTTTTTTCTGAATCATATTCTCTAGAAGCGAAATTTATTTATATTTGAGGAATTCAAATTTAAGCATGCTCAAACTGTTGATGAGCTTCAAAAATTTGCCACCGAGAGCGGTCTTCAAATACGAGTCAGACACTTCCCACCCGGGACTAGTAAATGGAACAAAATAGATCACAGACTCTTTAGTTTCATCAGTCAGAATTGGCGAGGAAAACCGCTTATCAGCCACGCAGTTATCATCAATTTGATTGCTTCAACTACGACAAGAACCGGACTCAAAGTCGACTGCAGACTCGATACGAACAATTATCCAATAGGAAAGAAAGTTTCTGATGAGGAGTTTGACACCGTCAAACTCATTCGTGATAAGTTTCACGGAGATTGGAATTACACAATAAAGCCAAGAATTTGATCAATTTATTTTCTCACAGTCCCTTAGCTGCGTCTGCAAGCGCATTCGGCTATTATGGGAATTCTGACTTATATGAAATGATGGGAATGCCGGGCTTTGGCATGATTTTGGGACTCGGGTTTATTGCAATATTAATCGGGATATTTCTTTTTGCATTCTGGATTTTTATGCTGATTGACCGCATGAAACGGGATTTTAAAAAGGATTACGAAAAAATTGCATGGGTTTTGGTTATAATATTTTTGCATCTTTTGGGGGCAGCAATATACTACATGGTTGTCAAGGTTTTAGACAAAAAAACCGTAAAGCCAGAAAAGAAAAAGTAATCATTAAAAAAATCCCCCAAGCTTCGTCTGCTGCTTTGTTTCGAGCAAATCCTCTTTCTTGTATCCCAGGACATTGAAAATTCTCTCGACGGCAGGGATTAACTGGTTGTTGATGTAGTAATCGGCATCGTATTCGCCTTCCTTTACCTCTTCAGGTATCCTTGAGCGGTTGCTTATAATATCTCCGCCCTGTGTCACGACATACTTTATCATAGAGCCCGCCCCTATATCCTTTCCTTTGTTCTTTAGCCTTTGCGCGACTGCCACATGCGGGCCCTTCGAGGAGTAATCAAGTATGTTTTTTTGGAGCAGGGTGTGGATTATTACCTTATACATCGGAACCTTCTTGGCTCTTAAGTCGCAAACAATTCCCTTGACATAGTCAAGCGCTTTTTTTGTGTCACGCTCCTTTAGCACTATGTCCAAAACTTTTTCCTGGGCGTCCTTTGCTATTAGCGACCAGTTGCGCCTTACGGTCTCAAAGCCCTTGATTTTCAATGCGCCTGACTGCGACATCAGCGCATATTTTTTCTTTGCCCCGAAAGGGCTCATCTTTGCTGAAACAAATATTCCGGCAGGGTAGAAGCCCTCATATTCAAGCTCCATCAGCCCGGGCAATTCGGAATTAATTGACCGCGCAAATTTTTCGGCATCTTCTTTTGATTTGCCATCAAGCGTAAGGAACACCGAATCCGTATCTGAATATAAGACGATAAAGCCTTCTTTCTGCGCCTTGTCAATCACCTTATGGATGTAAAACCTTCCCAATGCCGTTATGCTTCTTGCGCATTCGATAGAGTACCACCTTGCCCCAAAAAACCCCAGATACCCGTAAAATGAATTCGCCAGCAATTTAAGGGTGTTCTGCCTTGCGTCGAGGAAAGCGATTTTCTCGCCATGCTTCTCTTTTATTATCTCCTTGATTCTCATTCTCCTTGTTATTAAATCCTCTATTAATGTCGGGATAAATCCTTTTCTTTTGGCGCAAAACCAATTGCGCCCATTCTGATTTTCGTCCGGTATG
Source organism: uncultured Methanosarcinales archaeon (assembly GCA_964459665.1). GTDB lineage: Archaea > Nanobdellota > Nanobdellia > Woesearchaeales > GW2011-AR4. The sequence goes on along the minus strand of CAYWNO010000042.1, from coordinate 8,422 downwards.
GGTTTTGCAGTTTCCATGCAGCAGGCGCAGTTGATAGTGTCCGGACCTATGTTATGGGAGCCCAATATTGTAGGATAAAGGCTTCTAAAGTCAAAAACAACGATGTCATTGTACAAGCCGGGCTTTGGCTCAAAGACAAATGCGCCCTGATAGGTATTCATCCTTCTTTGCTGAACGCCATTGTAATCGGGCTTGTTTGGGGCTATTTCATTGAACTGCGGAGCCTGCTTCATTATGTACCACTCGACAAGCTGGGAAAAACCCATCCTGTTGACGTCATAAATCGGAATGCCGACTATCTTTACGATTTCAGTTATTGTGGGAAACATTTTTGCCGTAAGGCTATAAGTCAAAAATGAGTCATGCAGGTTGTATTCGCAAAATTTTTCAAGGGCATCGCCGCCTTTATCCCATGCAGCCGGAAGCTCTGCCAGTGAAACTTCATGCTTTTTTTCGTCGAGCAATTCGCCAGCAACGGAATTTAAGTCATAGGAATATGTTTCCAGCGTTGCGCCCATCACCCTTTTTATGAACTTGAATATGTCAAGATGGGTAATGCCGCTTATTGCAAATGTGGTTTCCCTGCCCCTTTTGGCCTTGAGCTCGGAAAAGTCAACGCCAATGTCAAGCTTAATCTTGTGCTTGTCGGCCCTTGTTCTTATGTAAGGCAAATCAAAGCCGTCGGAGAAGTAGCCCGTCAATATATCGGGCTTGAAGGCATCTATGGTTTCCCTGAATTTTTCTATAAGCTGCGCTTCATCTTCCACAAACTCCACATAGTCCACTGCCGTAACAAACTTTTTCCACACAAAGACTTTTTTTAGCCCTTCGCCGTAGAATGAAAGCATGATAATGGGATTTTTATGTGGGTCAATCGGGGAATCAACAGGGCTGTATGTCTCTATGTCGAATGCAAGGATTTTCGGATTTTGCAGTGTATCCGTGCCTGCCTGCTCTACCTTATCCGCCCTGAAAACTGCTGCCTTTGATCTTTGGCTTACAAACTCCCCTACGGCATTATGCAAAACAAGCGGGATTATGTTCCGATCTATCATGTATCTGCGCACAAAAGGAATGTCAAATTCATGGATTGAGCTTATGATGTCCCATTCCTTTATGACATCCCGAATGACAGGAACGCTCGACGGCAGGTTCGTATAAACTTTTATGGAAAAAGATTCCCTGCCAAGGAATTTTTTCATCAAAACTTCCGTTCTTGTGACGAATGCCTGCTCATTTTCGTTTTCTACTTTGATTTTTTCCAGTTTGTCTCCAATGTTTATGCCGCCTTTGGGAATGACGTAAAAATAAGGCTCGAAGTTATGCTCAAGAATGCAGATTTGCCTGCCATCTGTATGCCTGCCGTACAGGCTTATCACGGCTTTTCCTTCTATTACTTTGTAAGACGCGTCAAGAGGAAAAAACTGCACTGTTTCAGCCATAGAAGCACAGAAAACTTTAAATATATTTTAATTTACTCATTTTTATGGGGCTTTATGCTTAGGATAGGAATTTTAGCGTCTACAAAAGGCACGGATATGCAGGCTATAATTGATGCCATAAGCTCCAAAAAGCTAAACGCCGCTATTTCTGTCGTGATAAGCAACAAAAAAGGCTCTTATGCTCTTGAAAGGGCTAAAAATAATAGCATCAAAACGGCTTTCATAGATTCAAAAGGCAGGCAAAGGGAGGAATACGATAAAGAAGTTGCAAAAGAGCTTGATAAAAGCAAGGCAGGCCTGATATTGCTGATGGGCTGGATGAGGATTTTAAGCCCATGGTTCGTAAGAAAGTATAAAAACAGGATTATTAACATACACCCAAGCCTGCTGCCTGCTTTTGCAGGCGCAATGGACAAGGATGTGCACCAGCAGGTTTTGGAGCGTGGATGCAAGGTAACTGGATGCACGCTGCATTTTGTGGATGAAAGCTTAGACAACGGCCCCATCATAATGCAAAAGGCAGTTGAAATAGCAAAAAATGATACCGCGGATTCGATAAAGGAAAAAGTGCAGAAGGCAGAGCAGGGTATTATACTAAAGGCATTGGATTTATTCAGCAGGGGGAAAATAAAAATCGAAGGAAGAAAAGTGAGAGTATGATAATGATAAATGAAATAAGGATTTACTATGAGTCAATTGAGCAAGGGGCAAACTACATAAAACCCATAATCGAAGAAAGTTTAAAGAAAAGCAAATTAAATGTTGATGTAAAATTAATAAGATTGAAAGGAAATTACTCTTATTATTCCCAAAAAGTAGCTCCCATTATTTTCTGGAAAGACCCGGATATACTCATTACTTCTGTAATTGGTAATATTGAGTATCCTTTGTTGTTAATTGAATTTTCAAATGCAGTTTTTACCGAAGACCATGAACTGCAAAGATTTGATGGGCTTGTTGCGTCTGCTGAAAATAATTGCATTTATGTAAAAATATCACCCATTCACAAAGAATCCCAAAGGGAACATGGCGGTAATGTTGATTTTGATTATATTTGTCCTTTCTCCACTATATTGAAGAAGTTTGGAAAATTGTTTTACCATTTTGATTGGGTTTGTAGTGATAAAGGGATTGTTGATGTTGACAAAAATTATTTAGCGGTTCCAAAAAAGATTGACGAATTTGGTTTGCTCATTGAATCATTAATCAAGGTTTTATTGCAAAAAGATTTCAAAAAGGAAAAATGGATTAAAGATTTTGAAAATGAAATTTTGAATATAAAATTCTTCAAGGAATGGAAAGATGCTTTAACAAAGTTTAATTTGCCAAATATATCGGGTCTTGATTCATCAAGAACAGAATGGACATCGGTAAAAAAAGAATTTATCTTAAAACTGAATAGATTCGGCCATGCAATGGACCCAGAAAGAGGTATGCTCTCTTATTATGGAACTTTATATAATAGAACTGTTTCAAAGATGATGTTTAATGAATTAAACAACTCATGGTACAAAGACACTCCAAAAGAAGATGAAATTAAAAGGTACATAAAGAAAAATGGATTAAAGAGAGGATATGACTTCCTTTATTGTTTTATGTTGGGTTCGGGGCTGTACAATAATAAAAACTTTCAAAAGGCAGTTACAGATTATAAATCCGATAAAGGTGAAATTTTGGAGATTAATATTACTACCTTTTTGAAATCAAATTACTTACAATTGAATAAAGCTATGCGAACCATATTCAAAAATTCTGCCTATTTTGTCGTTGTAGATCAAGGGAATAACAAAAAACTTAAACTCTTTTGGGGTAACTTTAACAAAAATGAAGATTATTCTGCACTACCACAAAAAACATTTATAGCGGATAAAAATTATTTTGATGAAGATGATGTAACCTATATAACTATTCACAATGTCCTAAAGAAAAATGAGTTTATAATTCTTGCGGTAAGTTACCCCGGAGCACAAGCTGATAGGGTTATATTGATAGCGCCTAGAACAGGAAGGAAACAAGAACGACGATATATAGATATAATCTCATATCTCCCAAATAAATTTACCAATCTTCAAGAGAACAAGGGAGACTACTCTCCAACGGAAATTCAAAAAGAAATTAATGAGCTTACAAAATACAAAACTGAAACTGATTATAAAGAAGCAATTAACTTTTTTATAGATAGATTTGATTCCAATGCTCCAAAGATTATAAAAATCGGGGTTGGTTTTTGGGCAAACCAAAAATTCACAATATCAAAAATAAAAGAGTTGGATATAAGAAATCTTGATTATTTTGTATATATGACTTCTGATAGAAAAGAATGGTTTATTTGGAGTACAGGAAAGAATAATATGTTCAGAGTTACAAATGGAAAAATAGCAGTCCCTAAAACATTTGAGATTGTCAAAAAAGAAACAGATAATTCTAAATCTCTTTCAGAGTATATAAAAGACTTAAAAGAAAAGGGGGATAAAAAATGAAAAATTTCGTTCCTAAATTATTATCAAAAGAAGATACACTAAAAAAAGAAGCGGAGCAAAGAAATAAATCTTTTAATGGCTTAACTGCAAGCGAGTGGGCTTCTTTAAGTAAAAATGTGTGGAATGATGTAAGTTCTGCACGAGCAAGAAAACATTTAGAACATGGAGCCACTTTTCCTGAGAAGATGATTAATAGAGTGATACAGATGTATACAAAAAAAGGGGATTTAGTTCTTGATCCTTTTCTTGGAACTGGCACAACATTAGAGGCATGTAGAAATACAAACAGGGAAGGATTAGGAATAGAATTAAATGAGAGGTTTATACAACCCGCTCTGGAAGTTATAAAACAGACCACTTTGCATAAACCTCTTTCTCTTAAAGTAATTCACGATGACTGCAGAAACTTACTAAATCACATTAAAGAGGAGTCTGTTCAATTAATGGTAACTTCTCCGCCTTACGCAAACTTCATACAAAAATCAGTAGAAGATAGAGCAAACACCCATAAAACTTCTTTAATAAAACTTGAAAATAATTCTACCGTAAATCAGTACAGCGATAAAAAAGAGGATTTTGGAAATTTAGAATATCCTGATTTTTTAAATGAGCTTAAAGAAGTTATGAAAAAACTGTTTATTGTAACAAAAAGAGGGGGGTATAATGTATGGGTGATTAAAGATCACCGAGATACAAAAAATAAGATACCTTATATTTCATTTCATTCGGATTTAGCTAAAATCGGCGAAGAAGCAGGATTTAAGAATCATGATTTGATAATTTGGGACCAAACAGGCCAAAGAAAATTAGTTTTACTGGGGTATCCGTCTGTTTTTTATACTAACCAAAATTGTTCATTTTTAGTTGTATTGAGGAAACCAAATGGAAACTAATCAATTAGTGATGGAATTAGAATTTGAGAAATCAAACGGAAATGGCAGCACTACTTATCTCACCCATAATTTTCATACTTATCCCGCTAAATTTATCCCCCAAATACCAAAAAGCACAATTAAAGCTTTAACAAGAGAAGGAGATATAATCCTGGACCCATTTTGCGGTTGTGGCACTACATTAGTTGAAGCAAAACTTCTTAACAGGAGAGCTATTGGTGTGGATTTAAATCCTATAGCAACATTAGTATCTAAAGCGAAAACCAATAAAATAAACCTAAAACAAACAAGCTTAATCTCCAATCTGCTTTCCGAGATTAAGAAGGACATTGACGATTATTATAAAAAAAAGAAAGTCAGTATCACCTATGATATTCCGTCTTTCAACAATATAACTCATTGGTTTCAATCAAATGTATTAAACGAACTTGGAATAATGAAAGCGCACATAGATAAAATTGCCGATGAGCATTTTAGAGATTATCTTTATACTGCATTTTCTTCAATAATAGTTTCAGTATCTAATCAGGAAAGCGATACAAGATTTGCTGCTATTAACAAGAATATAAAATCTTGCAGGGCGTTTTTTGAGTTTTCTCGAAAACTTGGAGATATGAATAACAGAATGATTGAGTTTTCAAAAAAAGCTTCTGATTGCGATACAAAAATATTTACCGCAGATACCCAAAATATGAATTTTTTAATGGACAATTCTGTGGACCACATAGTTACCTCTCCGCCTTATGCAAATACTTATGACTATTATCTTTATCATAAATTTAGAATGTATTGGTTAGATTATAATGTAAAATCAGTTCAGGATAATGAAATCGGTTCTAGGAATAGACATTCTAGCAAAAAAGAAGACATTTCAACATTTAAAGAGTGTTTATCTAATTGCTTAAAGGATATGAGCAGAGTATTAAAAAATAATAAATTTGCAGCCATAGTTATTGGCGATTCTGTGATTAGGGGAAAACTTATAAGGACTAACGATTTAATGAAAGAGATTGCTTCAAAAAATAAATTCAAGTTTGTTAAAGAGATAAGCTATAATTTAAAAGAAAATTCAAGAATGTTTAACCCAAAATTCACAAATGGGGATAAATTGGAATATATTATGTTTTTCCAAAATGAAAAGTGAGAATAAAATGAGTGATGAAGATGCGGAAAAGCCGATATTGCAGTGGAAAGACAAGAAACTTTTAGCAGGATTCATATTGGTTTTGCTAAGCTTTATTTTAGGTTTTTACGGCAAGGGGCTGGCTGGGCTGGCTATTTTCAAATTAGATGAGCCTGCTTATCTCATTAAAGGATTGTCGCTGTGGGCTTTTAGTTTTGCGTTAATGCTGCTGGGCGTTTTTTTAGTCGGCTGGGAAACTGTAAGGATGATTCAAAAAATGGTGCATAACAAGGTAAAAGACACGGTCAAGGAAGGGTATCATTATACAAAAGATTATACCAAAAGAAAGTATAATTATACAAAAGATTATACCAAAAGAAAGTATAATTATACAAAAGATTATACCAA
>CAYWNO010000042.1:0-1976 GCA_964459665.1 uncultured Methanosarcinales archaeon | reverse complement strand
ATTATACCAAAAGAAAGTATAATTATACAAAAGATTATACCAAAAGAAAGTATAAAAAAATATTAAAAAGAAAAAAATTCAATGCAAAGCATTGAATTTTTTTAAGCCTATGATTAAAACAGCTTTGATATCGGTTTCAAACAAGGCAGGAATTGTAGATTTTGCAAGAGAGCTTGACAGACTTGGAATAGGCATAATTTCAACAGGCAACACTGCAAGATTATTGAAGGAGAGCAAAATAAATGTTAAGTTAGTTTCTGATGTAACACAATTTCCTGAAATGCTGGGCGGCAGGGTAAAGTCCGTGCACCCAAATATTTTTGCAGGAATACTTGCGGACAGGAAAAACAAGAAGCATGCCAATGAGCTTAAAAAAGCAGAAATAGGATTTATTGACATGGTGGTCGTCAATTTCTATCCTTTTGAAGAAAATCCCGGCATTGAGAATATAGACATAGGCGGCCCTTCTTTGCTTAGGGCTGCTGCCAAAAATTATGAAAGCGTGCTGGCAGTCTGCGAGCCTTGCGATTACAAACTCGTGATTGAAAAGCTAAAAGCAGGGAGCATAAGCCTTGATGAGCGCTTAAGCTTTGCGGCAAAGGCATTCTCGCATACGGCAAGATACGACTCAATAATCAACAGCTATTTTAATTCACTCTCAAAAAACAAGCATCCAAAAATCCTAAACCTTACATTCAAAAAATTGCAGGACTTGAGGTACGGGGAAAACCCATACCAGTCTGCTTCCTTTTACAGGGATGCTTTTATAGGGCAAAGCTGCGTGTCCACTGCAAAGCAGCTTTCGGGAAAAGAGCTATCTTTCAATAATATCCTCGATGTTGACGCAGCTTTTGAATTGGCAAAGGAATTTGAGAGGCCAACTGCCGTCGTCGTAAAGCACACAAACCCAAGCGGGGTTGCCTGCGCTTATTCAATCGAGGATGCATACAGGAAGGCGCATGCAACCGATCCTAAATCAGCATTTGGAAGCATCGTTGCCCTTAACAGGAACTGCAGCCTGAAAGCTGCAAAATTGATGGAGCCTTTGTTTATCGAGGTTATAATATGCCCTGAATTTGACAAGGATGCAATAAATGCGCTGAGCAAAAAGAAAAATCTTAGATTGCTCGAGGCAAACCCAAAATCCATAAGCCCGCCAAAAAAATCCGCATGGCATGAAGATGCGCTGGAATTAAAAAAGGTCGCAGGCGGGCTTCTTTTGCAGTCGGGAAACTGCCCGCAGATAAGCGAAAAGCAAATGAAAACAGTCTCCAAGAGAAAGCCCACAAAGGACGAATCAAATGCGATGAGATTTGCATGGAAAGTAAACAAGCACGTCAAGTCAAACTCGGTTGTCTTGGCAAAAGGCGATGTTACAGTAGGCATCGGCGCAGGGCAGATGTCAAGGGTTGATGCCGTAAAGCTTGCAGTTATGAAATCTTTTGGCAAGGGCAAAGGCTCAGTTATGAGCTCCGACGCATTCTTCCCGTTCAGGGACGGAGTAGATGAAGCCGCAAAGGCAGGCGTTACTGCAATAATCCAGCCGGGCGGCTCGATAAGGGATAAGGAAGTCATTGAAGCAGCAGACGAGCACAAAATGGCGATGGTCTTTACAAGTATAAGGTTGTTTAGGCATTAGACTTGCTTGTCAGATGCAACCTTCCATAAATATTCAAAATGGTTTCTATAGGTTTTTGCAATTTCTTGATTTTCGGTGTCCTGAAAATCCATGATTTTCATGATAGTGTTGGATTAATATGCTCAATTATTTACTTCCAACACTATAAAAAACAATTTCTCAAAAATTGATTTTTTCAAAATTCTTTTCCACAAGATTTATAACCTAATTTTATATCCCTATGAATAATTACGGTGGCAATAGTTTAATGGTAGAATAGGCGGCTGTGGAATTGTTGCAGGCATGCCTTGCATGCAGAGCCCGCCTGGCGGGAGTTCGATTCTCCCTTGCTGCCCTC
>CAYWNO010000041.1:0-11918 GCA_964459665.1 uncultured Methanosarcinales archaeon | reverse complement strand
TGACTATTACGAACACACAGCAATACCTAATAAATTCTGTGTGTGAGTATATATGGCTATGGATGGTAATTCAGACAGGTTTTAAAAGTATCGCAATCCGGTAATACAATCCTACGAATCACCGAAAGCTTTTTATTGTTTTTGTGAAGCTGGTATTTTATGGAAGAGTTGAAGGAATCATTGAAGAAGGCGTGGAATTTCATATGGAATGACAACAGCATTTGGAGCTGGATTGTAAACATTATTTTGGCTTTTGTCCTTATCAAATTTGTTGTTTACCCCGGGCTTGGATTTTTGCTTCGGACATCCCATCCTGTGGTTGCAGTTGTGAGCGAAAGCATGGAGCATGATGCAGGATTTGATGAATGGTGGCAGAAAGCAGGCAATTGGTACAATGAGAATAACATAAAAAAGGAATACTTTAACGGATTTTCATTAAAAAACGGGTTTAACAAGGGGGACATAATGGTCTTGAAGGGCAAAAAGCCCGTTGATATTAAAGCCGGAGACGTAATCGTATTCTGGAGCGCAAAAAGAGATCCGATAATACACAGGGTAGTCAAAAAGTTTGGCAGCGGCAGTGCTTACTATTTCCAGACAAAAGGCGACAATTACAAGACAAACCCTGCATCCATAAAAAGCCCGTTCCTTGACGAAACGAACATAAGCGAGAGCCAGATTGTCGGCAATGCCATATTAAGAATACCCCTGCTCGGCTATCTTAAGATATGGTTCGTGGATCTGATAAATTGGACGCAGGCAAAATATTTATATATAATCGGATAAAATCTAAAAGTATATTGAAAGAGTATATTGATAATGGAGGGAACAATGGCAAACTTCGTAAAAGTCGCAAGCACTTCGGATTTGAAACCTGGCGAAAACAAGCCGGTAAATGTAAATGGCAATGAGATTGCCTTGTTTAACGTAGACGGCAAGTTTTTTGCCCTAGCAAATACCTGCCCGCACAGAGGCGGGCCTTTAGGAGAAGGATTTCTCGAAGAAAACGTAGTCACATGCCCATGGCACGGATGGCGCTTTGATGTAAAGAGCGGAGTTTCTCCTGTAATGCCTACTGCCAAAGTTACAACCTACGAAGTCAAAGTAGAAGGAAATGACGTGATGGTTGCTGTGGAATGAACAATTCTTAATTATTTATGCACTGACTGCTCTTTCCTAAACACATTTCCTGTAATTCCCAAAATCATAATAATCGCAGGCAACAAAACAGCATGGTATTTTATATTTAGCCCCATCAGCCCAATATAGTAGCTTGATATGCCGATTACCGCGGCGGACAGCGCAATTCCTGCCGCCAATCTCTCGGGAAAATCCAGATTTTCCTTCCAGCAAAGCATTGCAAAATAGCCCGGCAGAACAAAAAGCCAGAACAGCGATAAATTCATCCTGAATAAAACTAATAGGCTCTCATTAAAAAACATGATTTTGAAAATAATAAAAACCGATAAAAAAAGAAGCCCGATATATCTGGCTTCTTTTTTTATAGTATCAAAAGTTTCTTTGCTCAATGCAATCATCCCCTCTCCTGTTGTTTTTTAATATCAATACAACTTGGTTCTCAAAAGGCTTTCCGATAAAGCTTTTTTTTTGCAATTCAGAGGCTATAACAAGGTTGTACTGCGCAAGAACTTGCTGCCTCGAGAGCTTATCGAAAACATAATAATCGAAATTGCATATGTCTTTTTTGCCGGGGCTGTTTTCCGGCCTGTTCTCATCCAGCGCAAATCCGAAAGAAAAGAAAGATTTCCTGTACGGGGCGCCTCCTCCTCCGTCTCCTGGCATATCCGTTTCATAAATTCTCCTGATTTCCCTCTTTTTTATTGCATCAACAAAATCTTCCGGGATTATCTGGGCATGGGTTCTCTTGGCGTTCCTCAATAAAGCATCCTGGCTGTATATGTCGCCGTGGAAAAAATATACCCTGCTTTCTTGTTCGCTATTTTTTTCGAGCCATTTAAACGCCTCCCAGTGGTATTGGTCCATAAGGCCGTTTGTTTCGAGCTTGCTGTAATGAGGAACGAGAGGCACGCTGCCCAAAAGAATGGCGAATGCGACAACTGAAGAAAGGATGACTGAATATAATAATTTCCAATCCTTTATCACGAGCTTTAAAGACTGGTATATTCCAAACCCTATCAAAAACGAAAGGAATATGGGCCAGAAAAACCTTAGCTGGAAAGCCTTTTCCCTAAAGCCGTAATAATTGCCCATGCCTATCAAAATCATGCTAAGCGATGACAGGGCAGGCACGAGGCTTTTTTTTATAAAAAATAATGAGAGCACTATTCCAATAATCATGAACGCTGCAAACAGCTTAAAATCGGATAAATACATTGTAGGGTTGTCCCACATTCTTGAAACTGCAAATACAAAAGGCTGCCTTGGAACCCACACTCCCTTGAATATCACAAGGTAATACGAGGTTATTGCAAAAGCCAAAACACCGCCGAGAACGAGGCTCTTTAATGCCCCCAGCCGTATTTTTTTTGCAACAATGCAAGATGCCAAAAAAAACAAGGCAAGATAAACGCCTGCAAACAGGCCTTCCGAAGTATGCGTCATGACATTTGCCGAAAGAAAAATCCCAAGAAGGATATAAGACTTTTTTAAATCGAGCCTCGATGTGCACCAGAACACGCAAACAAGAAAGAACTGCGAGAGCAGGGTTGGCCAATTGCCCCATGTGAATCCCGTGTACAGCCCTCCTGAAAAAACCAGCAGGCAGATTGGAAGCGAGATGATTGCAACATTTTTATTAAACTGCCTTATAGTCATGTACATCATCAGGGAAGCTATTGCTGCAAAAAAGAAAACAATAAAATAAATAGTGTCGTATACTTCAAGGCCGCTTAAATGCGACAAAATAACGCTCAAGTGATAGAGCACCGGAGGGTAATATCCGACTGCGCCTTGAACGCCCATTACTATGTAGCTTGCCTCATTTTTGTAGTTGCCTGCATCCTTTATGCTTTCAGCCCTTATCTGGTGCTGGAAAGCATCGGATGCCAGATACCCGTAAGGAAAACCGTGCTGAAGCCTGCCTGCTGAAAAAAAGCCGTATCCTGCAAACAAGAATACCCCGAAGAACAATAACAAAAATATTTTTTCTATGTCGAGCCTGATTCCAACCACCAAAACTTGAATTCATCCGCTTATATTAAATATTTGTGGTTATTTTTACCTTTGAAAAATTCACTTTTCAAGTGAATTTTTCAACTTGTATTTTTTAAAAACAAAATAGCCCATGTATAACAATACCGCAATAACCGAAATCATTGTTATCATCCTGCCTCTTTTATAAGGCTCGGGCTCGTATTCAAATTTTAATTCGCCTTTATCCCCGTCTAAATATACTGCGCTTATAATGGCATCTGCATTGAATATCTCGGCATTGTTTGCGCCAATGGTTGCCTTCCATCCGGGAAAGCCAGAGAACCTTTCAGATGCGACGAGCCATCCTTTCTCCCCGCTTAATTTTATGACTGCCCTGTTGTTAGAATAATCGGCTATCTGCGCTTCTTTGTACTCGCCTTTGAAATTATCGAAGAGTTTTTTTACATCATCGCCTGAGATTGATTTCTGCCCGCTTAAAATATCCGGAATTAATGTTCCGCCTTGGGATGCATAATCCTTGAGCTTTCTGATGCTGTTCTGGTCGACTGAGCCTGTTGTCAATACCACTGCGCGAAATTTTTCAAGAAATTCGGGGCTGTAGTCGTTTATTTTCGTTCCCTGTATGATGACTGTATTTTTCGGCTCGAAGTTTTGCAGCATCAGCCCATAGATGAGTTGGTTTACAGGCGAAGGCTCGCCTACAACCAATATGCTGTTTGGCACAACATAATACCTGGGCAGGTATTTTAAATTCTTATACAAGTACGGACCCCATGCTTCAGAGAGAGGGCAGCCGTTGCAGCCCTTGAACTCCCCTATATAGCTCAAGCCTTCAATGCTCGTGTTCTTGTTTGCGACGACGTATTTATTGTTCAGGATGCCCCAGAATTTTGCAGGCTCATTCTGCGCAACAACAAGGTAATTCAGGTAATCATTGAACCATATGCCGCTTCCGCCCTTTATCTCGCCAATTCCGTATTGTGAATAATAATTGTAGCCCGATGCCCCGATAAGCGTGGACAATGAAAGGCTCATCGTCCTGAATGCCGCCTTGTCATTGCCCATGTAATCCAATATGGGTATTTCATTCGGCTTTACAACATTTATTGGCTGCGGCATCTTCTGCAATAAAAACAATTCCAAAAATAAGATAAAAAATACAAGCCAGAATGCGGCATTTTCATTGATTTTTTTGCCCTTGAGGAATGATTGCAGGCTTATAAATCCAAGTCCCGCTAAAATAGGGGCTGCAAAAGCAAAAAGAAAAATCGACCTTTCTATGTGCCTTGTCTGGTTGATTATCGGGATATTAAAAAGAATCTTCGTCAGGAAAGATTCCGACGACATAAACAATGAAAGCAGGATGATTAATATTGAGAACAAGACTACCCTGTCTTTAAGCCGATAAAGGCTCAAAGCAAGAAGCACAAATCCCAAAATCCCTATGGCGGCTGAAATGTTATCTGCATGCAGGAAAGTGTTTGTTATGAAAGTAAACGCAAAATTATTAAGGCTTATCGGGGCGCCGAGAAACTCCTGGTAAGGGATGCCAGAGCCCCTGTTTGAAAGGCTCATGAACTCTATGCCGGGCAGCAGCTTTATTGCAGAAAGCCCGAAAGATGCTGCGCAAATCAATACGCCGACAATTGCAATCTTTAAAATCCTGTTTAAGATGTTCTTGTGCACGGCGTAAACGGCGCAATAAGCTGCTATCAGCAGGAATATGAACGGCAGGAAAATAACGCCGCCTGCAAATATCTGCAAAGCAAGAAAGATTCCCGCAATAATTGAGTTGAAGATGAATTCTTTTTCCTTAATTGCCTTTACCGTGAACAAAAATATGAACGGTATCAATGAATAGCCTTCCAGAATCATTATGTTTCCGCTCATTACAAAAGTATGCACATACCCGTTAAACATGTATATCAAGGCAGATATTACTGCGGAATTCTTGTTTTGGAACAAATGAAAAACCAAAAAGTGCATTCCCAACCCCGCTATAAACAGGTAAAGAATAACGCTTAGATTCATGGAAAGGTATATGTTGCCAGTCAGGAATATCAGCAGAAAATTGAGGTCAATGAAATGGTATTCCGGCTGGGCAAAAATTGGCCTTCCGCTGTAATAGTAAGGCGTCCATAGTGGCAATTCGCCCCTCTTCATGGATTCTTTCACGTTGTAGGAATAAAAAGCAACGTCGTTTATGTAATGCACATTATCCATAACTTTCGTCGAGCTTATTATGTTGTGCAAGAAAACGAATGAGAGGGCAAGCAGCAAAAATACATATGCATGGCTAGCCGCAAGCTTCTTAACCTTATTGATGGTTTGCCGCATTTTGGGAATATCGGGATTACCAATGTTATATAAAGCTTTATATATAACTTCAGCTTACCCTACAATGTGGATAAGCAGTGAGAAGAGTGGAAAATTTAATGGTGAATATCGGCTTTGCGTTCTATAATTGGTTTTCTAATTTTAATTATTTCTTTTTTTATTTTAAATATTAAAAGATTCTTATAAAAATTTCAATCCGCTGAAATTTTTTTTGATGATTTTGTATCTAAAAAATTTCAGCGCAAATTTAAAAAAATTTGATGGAGGCAAAAATGATAGTCGTGATGAAGCAGGGGGCGAAAAAAGAAAACATCCAGAAAGTTATAAAATTAGTCGAGGATAAAAAGCTAAAGCCGGTTTTATTGCAGGGCACTGAAAGAACAGTGATTGCGGTCATCGGCGATGAAAGAATACTCGGGATAGGCATGCTAAGGGCGCTTCCCGATGTTGATAAGGTTATGGAAGTCCTAAAGCCATACAAGTTGGCTTCCCTGGAGTTTCACAGCGAAGGAACTGTAATTGACGTCGGCGGCGTAAAGATCGGCGGCAATGAAGTTGTTGTCATGGCAGGCCCGTGCTCCGTTGAAAGCAAAGAGCAGATAGTAGAGACTGCGAGAATAATCAAGAAGTCGGGCGCAAAGATATTAAGGGGCGGGGCTTTCAAGCCAAGAACTTCCCCGTATTCCTTTCAGGGTATGGGCGAGGAAGGGCTAAAGCTCTTAAAACTCGCGAGAGAAGAGACTGGAATGCCGATAATAACTGAAGTTATGGACACGAGAAATGTCCCGCTTGTGTGCAAATATGCAGACATTCTCCAGATAGGCACAAGAAACATGCAAAACTACGACTTGCTAAAAGAGGTAGGAAAATCAAGGCACCCTGTTTTATTGAAGAGGGGCTTGTCTGCCACAATAAGCGAATGGCTCATGAGCGCCGAATACATAATGTCGGAAGGCAACAACAAGGTCATATTATGCGAGAGGGGCATAAGGACGTTTGAGAATTACACAAGAAACACACTTGACCTGAATGCAGTGCCTGCGGTAAAAGAGCTTACCCACCTTCCAGTTATTGTTGACCCGAGCCACGGAACAGGAAAATACACTTTGGTTAGCCCCATGAGCAAGGCGGCTGTTGCGGCAGGCGCAGACGGGCTTTTGATAGAGGTTCATTGCGAGCCTGAAAAATCAGTGAGCGATGCAGACCAGACAATAAGCACCAAGAGATTTGAGCAATTGATGAAAGAGCTAAGGCTTGTGGCTGGAGCTGTGGGAAGGAAGATTTGAAGAGAGCTTTGAAAAATTCACTTTTGAGTGAATCTTTTAATGTTCTCTATACTTTATATACCCAAAAAAAGAAAAAATATCGGAAAATCCATATTTTTCCGAATAAAACTAATCAATCTTAATCTTGTGCCAGCGATTTGATGGACTTCAATGCAACTACAATCGCAGCTGGCGCAACAAAAACACCAATCTTCATTACTGCACTCTGCAGAAACATTCCCAGCATTTCCGGCGGTATTAATTTCAGAGTAGCTCCCGTGCTGCTTGTAATCATCAAAGCTGCAGCAGCCACCAGAAACGGTGTCGATTCTTTCTCTGTTATGTTCAGTAACCCAACAGCGAGGCCCAGTACAACCAGCACTAATGTCGCAATGCCTTCCCATTCTTTTGGTACCAAACCAAACATAATGGACAAAAGAACACCGACAATAAATGCCCATTCTCCTAATTTGCTTGCCATTTTATTGTTGCACCTCCAACTTGTTTTTGGCAAAATATTTAAATAGCGGATATTGAACTTGTATTTAAAATTTTTGATTTGTAGCCTTCAAAATTGATTTGCTTACGCTCAGGCTGAATCCGCAATAAACGCACCTTTTCCTCTTTTTAGCTAAGTTGATGCCCATGCTTTGGTATTTCATCCTGTTCCTGCACTTGGGGCATCGTAGTATAAGCATTTGATTACTTTGAAAAAATCAATTTTTCAAAGTTCTCTGTTTTCTTCTTTTTTTTCATCGTTGTTTTCTTTGCCGCCGTGGAGCATATCTTCAACCTTTTGGTTTACATTGGCTTGCATTTGGGGGCTTAGCCTTATCCCCCTACTTTTTCTCTTTTCCTGCGGCTCTTGTGCATTTTCATTTGCTTTCTGCACTTCATGGGCATCAGGCTGCCTGTGCTTCTGGATGTGATGGTGCTCTTTTGCTCGCATGGGCGCTGCCGTATTTTCGTTTTTTTCTTCAATTATCTCCAATTCTCCAATCTTCTCTTTTTCAATTTTTGAATCATAAGTTTCCAGCGGCACTTCGAATCTTTCTTCTGACTTGTCCAATAATTCAATCTCTTCCTTTATCTTCTCGTCCTGCATTTTAAGCTCCTCTGCCTTTTTATGCATATCCTCCTTTATCTTGTCAGCTTCCTGCTCTTTTTCTTTTATTGCAATTGCTATGCTTTCAAAATCCTTGAACTTGTCCTTTAGCTTCTCCTCTGTTAAGTCGAAATACTTGAAGAACTTGTCCGTTAGTTTGATTAAGTTGCTCCTGCCGCTCTTTTGCCTCGTTATATACCTTGCATTTTCAAGCTCTGCCAAATGGTCGTAAGCCTTGTTGGTCCTTATTTTTATCAGTTCGGACTGCAGTATGGGATACTTGAACGCTATGACTGCAAGTGTTTCGAGAACGCTCCTCGTAAGCTCTGTTTCCGTAACAATCTTTCTTACTATCGGCATGTAGGTATCCCTTACAGTGAACTTCCATGAATCGCCTTCTTCAACGAGCATCAGTGAAGATTGCTTTTCATCGTATTCCTTTTTGAGCTCCTGAAGCGATGCGATTACCTCTTCTTTTCTTGAGCGGCAGAGCTTTGATATCTCATCAAGGCTCATATTGTGCCCGGCAGAAAAAATAACCGCCTCTACCTTGTTTTTGACGCTTGCTTTCTTGAGTTCTGTCATTTTGGATAGAGAACTTTGAAAAATTCACTTTTGAGTGAATTTTTCAACTTATATGCGTCTACAAAGCTTTACGCTTTTAACGACAATAAGACGATTAAGAGGCATATAAGTGAAAAAATCAATTTTGGGACATGCGAGCGAATCGGGTTCGCTCGCACGCGTTCGACTAAAAAATTGATTTTTTCAAAGTTCACGATAACAAAATTTAAATACATCCGTTAAATAAATAACTTTTGGTACATAAATTTAAAAAAGGAGTTTAAAAAAAGATTTAAATCTATGAAAAAATCACAGGCAGCCATAGAATTTCTCGCAACTTACGGATGGGCTTTTTTAATCATACTGGTGGTCATAGGCGCGCTTTCCTATTTCGGCGTTTTAAGCCCGAGTAAATTGCTTCCCGACAGGTGCAATTTTGGGGCAGAATTCGGATGTGTTGATTATGGGATAGGGAGCAACGGAATATTGCTAAAATTAAGAAACGGACTCGGGACGTCAATTTATGTTGATTCAGTTGCTGCATCTACGGAAAAATCGCAGCTCTCCTGCAGCTCCGGAATATCCGGCATCCTGTGGGGCAAAGGAGAGGTAAAGACAATACCTTTCTTATGCAGCTTTGCAAACTCCGATATCATTCAGGGCGATAAGGGCAAGATTAACCTTAAGATAACCTACCACTATGCGAAGAGCGGCGCATCTTTCGGCAAGGAAGTGCAGGGCGAAATTTATACTACTGTTAAATCTTCAAATGGAATTCCTGTATCGTGCAAGGAAACGCTGGATCTTGGGCTTTCAACCGGAGATGGAATTTACACAATATTTCCGGCAGGCACGGCCATGAATGTTTATTGCGACATGACAACCGACGGCGGGGGCTGGACGCTTGTTTTGCTAAACAGCCCTTATCCGACTCCGCCCAAGCCAAACTGGAATGATGTTGTTAACACAAACAATATTCAGGGAAGCATAAACGGAGGGTTAATGGCGTTTGACCAGTTTTTAGGCGTTAAATACTGGAGCAGCATAGGGAGCAGCATGCGGCTTGAGCAAGGCCAAAGCCATACATCGCTTAACCATAAGGCAACTTATACTTTTTCGCTAAATGCCGGCAACAATTATGCGTTGAGCATGTCGAATGAAAATATACTGATTAACATAGGAGGGGGATCTGCCCAGCCGGGAATGTTTAATTATCACGCAGCAAATAATTATCAGCTAACCACTTTTGATGCTGACCACGATGCTTATGGATCCAATTGTGCAACATATTACAGCAACACAGCATGGTGGTATGGATCCTGCTGGTCAGGAAACTTTTGGGGCGGCGGGGATGCTGATGGACACCAAAACGCGCCTTTTTGGACAAGTTCCGGATCAGAATATTTCCCGTGGGGAGCTATTTGGATAAGATGAATCTCATATCAAAGAATAATCTCATATCAAAGAATAAAAATTATCTTCTTTCTTTATTTTATTTTCCTTAACAAGATTTTCAATGAAGAGTCCAAGCTCCTTTTCCTCAATGCCTGTAAGCTGTGAAATCTGCTCTATCGAGAGGCTGTTAACTTTGAGGCATATCATTATTGCATTGTGGAGTATGGCATTCGTGTTGCGCTTCAAGAAATCATTTTCCCCTTTTAGTTGCTTTACAATCATGTCAACATTGTGAAGCCTTGCCTGAAGGTCGTTTAGAAAGTTGGAAAGCTCTGCATTTGACATAACAAGGTGCTCGGGCTTTGTAACCTCGATAGAGGAAGGCATATACTCAAAGCAGAAGCTTATAAGCTTGCTTGCGCCCTTGATTATTAAATCCAATTCAACAAATTTAGTCCACAGGCTGCCCTGCTCTTTTATCTCGGAATAGTCCTCATTTAATATGACAAGCTCGGAGTCTTCCCTGATATGCCCGACATATTCCTTTATTGCATTTTCCACATGCTCCTTGGGCTTTCCTAAAACTTCTATTATTGCCCTGCACCTTATATGAGCATGCTCTCCTTGCTTTTCCGCATCTGTCATGGGTTTTTTAGAAATTAATCGTGTTTATAAAGGTTTTTGAGGCAGCGGCTCCATCCAAAAAATAGGTTAGCAGCCTCAAGTCAAAGTCCAATTCATAAAAAAATTCAGCCGACAAGGGGGACGTCCCTTACGGGGAATGTCGGCTATAATCCTAAAACATCAAGGACTTTGAAGTTGCTAACCGTAAGCGTTAGCGAATTTTTGGATGAAGCCCTTTTTATCAGTTAAATATTTAAAAAGCTTTGATTTATCAAAACTATTGGATTTATGATTTATAAACAATGACACAAACCAGCATCAATAGAAGAAAATCCCGCAGGATAAAGGTAGGAAAGCTCTATATCGGAGGAGATGAGCCCGTAACCATACAGTCAATGACAACAACTGACACTACAGACGTAAAAGCGACTGTTGAGCAGATACACGGGCTGGAAGATGTCGGCTGCGATATAGTAAGGGTAAGCGCTCCTACAATTGAAGCGGCAAAGGCGCTAAAAGAGATAAGGGAAAATATCGGCATCCCTCTTGTAGTTGATATTCATTTTGACTACAGGATTGCCCTTGAAGCCGTAAAATATGTTGACAAATTAAGGATTAATCCCGGAAATATAGGAAATACCGACAAGGTTCAGCAGGTTGTAAAATCATGCAAGGATTATAATGTGCCCATAAGAATCGGCGTTAATCTTGGCTCTCTTGAAAGGGAATTGTTTGAGAAGTACGGATATGCGCCCGAGGCGATGGTTGAAAGCGCAATGAGGCATGTAAAAATTCTGGAAGACTTGGATTTTTACGACACGATTGTTTCTTTGAAAGCTTCTGACGTTCCAAGAATGGCAAAGGCGTATCGCCTGTTTGCCGAAAGGACTGATTATCCTTTGCATCTGGGAGTTACGGAAGCGGGCTCTAAAATTCCAGGAACCGTGAAATCGGCGATTGGCATCGGGATGCTTTTGTCCGAAGGAATCGGCGATACTATAAGAATCTCGCTTTCCGAAGAGCCAAAAGAGGAGGTAAAGGTAGGAAAATATATATTGCGCTCACTGGGCTTGAGAAACGACGGCGTGCAGGTCACAAGCTGCCCGACGTGCGCAAGGACGGAAATTGACGTGATAAAATTAGTCGAGCAGATTGAGAATGCAACAGATAAAATCAAAAAGCCCGTTCACGTCGCCATCATGGGCTGCGCTGTAAACGGCCCCGGGGAAAGCAAGAAAGCAGACATAGGAATCGTAGGCGCTCCCGGAAACCATCTGCTGTACAGGGAAGGAAAAATCGTAAGAAGGATCAATGATGATGAGATAATAGATGTTTTGCTGAAGGAGATAAATGAGATCGTGAATGGAAAAATTTGTAAACGTAATACTTTACCATCCTGAAGCTGTTTTTGACTTATATACTCGATTATAGAAAAAAATAAATATAGAGGACTTTGAATAACCCCATTTTTTGAATTGTTTTGATTTTCAGTC
>CAYWNO010000040.1:0-12091 GCA_964459665.1 uncultured Methanosarcinales archaeon | reverse complement strand
TCGACGATGCGCAAATAATAAATTGTTATTTTCAGAGGGTTATTCAAAGTTCTCCATAAACTATGTCTTCTCTTTTAGCTATTTTTTCGTCTTTTTTTAAGATTCTAAAGATAGTTAATGCATTAACCCACTCCCCGGAATCATTTTTTACGCATGCAGTTTTTATAATTACCTTATCATCATATTCAGATATATGCTGATTTAAGAAGTTATTGCATTGCTCTATAAATTCTCCTTTTCCATTTTGGCCTGCTTTTGAAATCATTTTTCTTTTATTTTTTATTGTTTTTTAGTTAATGTTTAATCGTTATTGCGTTTTTATTCCATCGCCTCCAAAAACCCATTAGTCCACGCATCCCTTAACTTTGAAATCGGCAGGTTGATTATCTTCTTATTGTTCTTATTGATAATCAGGCTGCCGCCTTTTGTTTTTCCAAGCTCTGTCAAATTTAATTTATAAAACCTGAAAAGAGCGCTTAATCTTTCAATATTTTTGCCTTCAACTTCCAAGACAAAACCGGAGCTTTCTGAAAACAATGCCTTGTCGTTTCTTAATTCGGTAAAATCAAGATTTATCTCCGCGCCTATTTCGCCGCCTGCATCGCCTCCTAAAATCATCTCCGAGATTGTAGTTGCAAGCCCGCCGTCAGAGATGTCGTGGCACGATAAAACCAAGCCTGAAGTTATTGCATCAACAACCGCATGAATCATGTTTCTTTCTTTTTCAAAATCAATTATTGGGACGACTGCGCCAATCTCGCTATTGGCTTCATAATAGGCCGAGCCTCCAAGCTCGTCTTTGCGCTCGCCGATTAAAAAAAGAATCGAAGATTCTTTTTTTAATTTCATGGTTATAGCCTTGCTGTAATCCTTTAAAATGCCGATGCAGGCAATCATCGGGCTCGGGTCAATTGACTTTCCGGATGCGGACTCGTTATAAAAGCTTACGTTTCCAGATATCACAGGCACGTGGTATTTTGTGCCCTTGTAATAAAGATTTTTTGCCGCATCCGCAATTCCCCTTACGCCTTCATAAAAATCATAGAAGCTTTCGGGCTTTTCGGGATTTCCGTAATTCAGGCAGTCAGTAATCGCGCTTGGGATTGCGCCGACGGCAGCGACATTTCTCATGCTTTCCGCAACGGCGTTTACAGCGCCCCAGTAAGGGTCAATTTTGCAGTATCTAGGGTTGCAGTCTGTTTTTAGCGCAACTCCGAATGGGCTGTTTTCAAGTGCCCTGATGACTCCTGCGTCGGCATAGCCTGCCTCAATAACAACGTTTCCCATGACGGATGTGTCATAATGCTTGTATGCCTTAGCCTTCGATGCAATGTTAGGGTGCGCCAAAACAGAAAGCAGGGCTTTGTTGCAATCCTTGGGCTCTTTTAAATCGGGCTCTTTAAAATCGCGCTTTGGGGCTTTTTTCTCCCTCTCGTACCTAATCCCATCGGTTACGGCTTTTATCGGCACATTGCAGACAATCTTGCCTTCGTGCCTTAAAACATAATCCTGCTCTTTTGTGGCTTTGCCTATGACAAAAGCCCCTGCCCCGACGCTGATTTGCGGCAGCTCGAAGTCTTCATTGTATATTTTAAGCAAAGTTTTCGTGAACTTAGGCGGGCACACCCATGTAAACCTTTCCTGCGTCTCGGAATTTGCAATAATGTAAGGCGGCAGTGAATTAATTGAGGTGTTTACCTTGCTTAAGTCTATATCCGCCCCGTAATTGCCGTCGGAGCAGAGTTCAGAGGTGCTGCACATGATGCCGCCCGCTCCCATGTCCTTGAATGCAAGGGCTGCATTCTGCTTTCGCGCTTCTTCAAATACTGCATAAGATGCCCTTATTATGACATTCTTGAGGAACGGGTCAGGAACCTGAACGGCTCCCCTGTTGCTTTCCCTCTCTTTCTCGTCCAAAGCCAATGACGCAAATGCTGCCCCCCCGAATCCGGAATTATCCGTAGCCTTCCCTACAATCACAATGTCATAGCCTTCTGCATTTTGAGGCGCATAGCTGTGTATTATGTCCCTTTCTTTTACTACCCCGAGGCAAACGACATTAACGAGGCAGTTTTCGTCGAATGAATCATTAAAATAGATATCGCCGCAAATTGTAGGAATCCCAACAGCATTCCCGTAGCCGGCAATTCCGTTTATAACTTCGTTCGCTATGTACTTTACTTTATTCTTATTTTTTCCGTTGGGATTTCCGAACCTTAAAGGGCCTGCTATCGCTATCACCTTCGCGCCCATGCACAATACGTCCCTTATGATGCCGCCTACGCCGGTTGCTGCCCCTTCGTAAGGAACAACCTGCGACGGATGATTATGGCTTTCATGGCTTACAGCAATGCCATGCCTTTCGCCGTTAATGTATCCAAGCTCCACAATTCCTGAATCCTCGACAGGCCCGAGAATGACATTTGGAGCCTGCGTCGGCAGTAGCTCTTTTAAGACGCTTCTGCTGCTCTTATAAGAGCTGTGCTCGCTCCACTGCGTGTTAAAGATATAAAGCTCCGTAATGCAAGGATTCCTCCCGATAAGCTCCGCAACTTTTCTTGCCTCAAAAACGCTCAATGATATAGAATGATACTTCAAAAAATTTTTCAGACTCTCATCTGAAAAATTTTTTATATCAATTAAATCGACGTCAACAGCGCCCATTTTTTCCACGAGCCGATGAATCTGCGGCTGATTTATATAGATTGCGGTATGATTGGCTTCATCTTCGAAAAATAATAAAAATAAAAAATTCTCAAATAAAAACAGAAAAATTTTTAATCTGCGAGGCTAAAAATTTTTCATAATGAATGAACTGCTTTTCTACCGTATAAAAAAAGAGTATGACGGATTTTACAGGAGCCTTCTGCAAAGGGGCAGGCTGCCGATGTTTAGCACTGAAAAAGGGTTCTGGAGCGCTTCAAATTCCGATGAAATCTGCTCGGCATTTGATAAATTAGGCCTGCGCAAGTTCAAAAGCTTTTTAGACATAGGAAGCGGCGACGGCAAGGTTGTCTTGATAGCATCATTGTTCTGCGAAAATGCGGAAGGCATCGAAATAGACGATTTTTTGCACAGCAAAGCCCTTGAAATTCAAATGAAATTCGGCATTAAAAACGCCAAATTTCATAACAAGGATTTTTTTGAGCATGACTTCTCAAAATATGGCGCCTTGTTTTTGAGCCCTGATGCGCCTTTGGAAAGAGGACTCGAGAATAAGCTGCTAAAGGAGATGAAAGGAAAGCTAATACACCACGGGCATCATTTCCATCCGAGGTTCTTGAAGAAAGAAAGCAGCTTTTTAGTGAATGGGAATTTAGTATCGCTATATGTTAAGTGATTTATAGGCACGGACGTTAATAATCGTCAATAATTAGCCGTGCCTATATCAGGCGGACTTTGGGAATTATTACGAATATCAAAGTCCGTCGCTATAAATTATTTCTTAGTTTATTGTTCAATCGTTATGTGATTGTATCATTGAATGCACAAATCACCATAACTCTTGGGCTTTCTGTTCCTCAAGAATCCCCAGCCTTCCTGCGACATTGCAACCTTCCCTATATCAATTTCTGCAACCAAAACCTCTTCTTTTTTATCTGATGCCCTCGCAACCACTTCCCCGAAAGGATCTGCTATAAATGAACTGCCCCAGAAATCAAGCTCATCTTCAACGCCAACCCTGTTGACTGCTGCAACATAAACGCCGTTCATTGACGCATGGGCGCGCATTGCATCTTCCCATCTTCTGGCAGAAAACGGCTCATTTTTCCTAAGATAATCAAACCACCCTATTGCGGTAGGATAAAAAATGATTTGCGCTCCCTTGAGAGCGTTTATCCTTGCAGCTTCAGTATACCACTGGTCATAGCAAATCAAAGGCGCAATTCTTATACTGCCGCCCTTATTGTAGATGGCTGCATCGGCCTGCACATATCCGAGGTTGCCTGAATAAAAGTAATGCTGCTCGTAATATTTGGGGTCGTAAGGAATATGGATTTTCCTGTATTTGGCGATTAGCTTTCCCTGCGGATTAAAGACAAGGCAGGTGTTGTAGTGCTTTTTGCCTTCTCCTTTTTCAAATAATGAGCCGCCGACAAGGGTTATTTTGGCATCTTTTGCGGCTTTTGAGAGAAATTTTGCCAATCTTCCGGAAGGTGGCTCTGCCAGCCCAAAGAATTCCTTGCTTTCCTTCTGCGCAAAGTACCTTGTGGCAAATAATTCCTGAAGGCAGACTATGCTCGCTCCTTTTTCGGCAGCTTTGCCTATATATTTGGCAGTCTTATCTAAATTTTGCTGAATGCTGCTGCCAACTTTAGTTTGGACAAGCCCGATTTTTATTCTAGAATCTGTTTTCATTTGCTCAAGTGAGCGCTCTTATGTATTTATTTGTTTCTATAGAGAACTTTGAAAAAATCAATTTTTTAGTCGAACGCGTGCGAGCGAACCCGATTCGCTCGCATGTCCCAAAATTGATTTTTTCACTTATCTTTTGATTTTTATGGTTTGCCGCTTGATTGACTTATCGTCGTTAAAGCGGAAGCTTTATATAGATTATAAGTTGAAAAATTCACTTGAAAAATGAATTTTTCAAAGTTCTCTTTAAGATGCAAAACGTAACAGTTAAGAAAACGAACAAAAAGAACGGAGGTGTTTTTGCCGCTAAAGATTTTAAAAAAGGCGAAATCATTCTTTATATAAAAGGCAGGGTCGTAAGCAAACCTGAGCTTTTTGCCATGTCCGATTACTTTAACAATCACTCGGGGACTATAGGGAAAGATAAATACTTGATTTTCGGATATCCGGAAAAATACATCAATCATTCATGCAGCCCGAATGTTTTCGAATATAAAAGAAAAGTAATTGCAATCAGGAATATAGGAAAGGGGGAAGAGATTAGTTTTGATTATTCTATATGCAGCATAGACGATTGGAGAATGAGATGCCACTGCGGCAGCAAAAACTGCAGGAAAATTGTTCGCGGCGATTTCTTTAAGCTTCCCAAAGAGCTTCAAATAAAATATTTGCCTTACCTTGATGGGTGGTTTAAAGAGGAATTCAAGAAAGAATTGGGACAATTAAGCGTTACTTTAAAAATTTAAAGAGCATCTCCCTGTCAAAATTCCATTGGCTCTTCCAGTATCCGGATGATGCCAAGAAATCCACATATTTGGCCTTTTTAGATATGGCATTTTTTATATCCAATACTGTCATAAGCTTCCCTATATTCGGAATTTTTTGGTTATTTGAAGAGCCGGTTATTACATGGTACCACTTCCCGAACAGTATTCCTATGTCAACCGCTTCGGTCTTTCCATTTATTTCCACGCTTACCATCTCGAGCATGTTTTTTTTGTTTGCAAGAGCAATCATCTTGCGGATGCTTTCTTTTATTGTCTTATCGTGATATATTGAATCTTCATCAAACTGCTTTAGGTTAAGCTCTACTAGCCTCTTGAAATCGCGAAGCCTGTTGCGATGAACATTGTATTTCGGTATGTTTTTCAGGTCCCTCCTAAAATTTTTTTGCTTTTTCTTGTCAAAAGTGCCGAAGTATTGCTCAAAATTTGCATTGTACTTCAACAAATCAACGTAATAAGTAAACTCGTCATCGAGAAACTTGGAGCAGCCTTCTTCCATCGGGTCTATTCCTTCTATGACGGTATTATAGGGGCATTGCTCCAGAAGCTCTGCAAGCTTGCTCTTATCTTTGAGGAAGAAGTTGTTTCTTTCCGGGAACCATCCGCCGAAATAGGTGTATTGGCTTTTGCTTTTGCTAAAAGAGAGCGGAATCATGCCTACGACCTTTCCTTTTTCCTTTCCGGCTATAAAATACGGCTGCTCATTGCTCTTATTATAGAAACAAAGCCTGAAATCCCAGATATCAAATAACCTTTTGTTGTGGCTGAATGTTTCCCACAGCTTTCCGCATTCGTTGATATTCTTATATATTTTGAGTTCCATATTTGAGCAGGAGATTGTAAATTTGAGTTCCAAGAATGAAAACTTATCAAGTGTGGCTTAAAATAATCTTTTCCGGAAAATCTAGTCCTCTTTTCAGGATGTGCTTTTCATATTTGGTCGCTTCAAAAGCATTAATCAGGTGCTTTATTGACTTTTCAGCATCAAACTGCCTGCACGAAAATATGTCCATAAAGACGTAATCCTGGTCGGGGAATGTGTGTATGCTTATATGGCTTTCCGCAATCATTACAAAGCCCGAAATCCCCTCCGTGCCGTTCGAGAACTTGTCCATCCATTTGACGACGTAAGGCAGGGTCATCTTTGCCATGCCTATTTTTTCAGGCAGCTTATTCAGAATGTCATAGACCAGCGTTACTGAAGTTAGCTTTCGTTTGTTGCATCCGGAAGCATCAATGGTAACGTGCAATCCAAATTCGCTCATTTTAAATTTTTTAGCTTAAAATACCTCTTTTGAATTAAAAATAAATTATAAAGCTAGTATTTAAATCTTTTTATTTTTGAGGTTTATAGGCGATATTTTTATGGAAAAATTTTAAAATTTTCCAAATAAAAATTTTAAAATTTTTTAATTTTTAATTTTATCGGCGATAAAAACAAAAAATAAAAAATCATGGAAAATTTTAAAATTTCCATGATTTTTTATTTTTTTGAATTTCAAATTCGCAAAAGCGGCAATAAATTTCGTTTTCCTCAAGCAGCCTGCCGCAATGCGGGCATTTTAAATCGTCTTCTTTTGGCATTTTTCAAAGTCTTTGGATGAGCATAAAAACTCCTGCCGCTCCGAGCATAAGCGCGTAGGCTGTTTTGTTCCACTTCCATATCTTGTAGCCGTCGAAAAGCCAGAAAGGCAGCAGGTTAAAGATGGCAAACCATGAGTTTATCATAAAACCGTAATAGGCGGCAGTTTTAACCAACGCAGGCAACTGCAAAAATGACAGAAGCAAAAAAACGAGCGCCAGCGCGAGGTTTACAAGAGGTCCTGCCGCAGAAATCCTGCCGTTCTTTTTCCTGCTTATTTTTCCCGATATCATGACTGCGCCGGGCGCTGCAAATATAAACCCGAAAAATGACATTACGACTGCGAGAATCAGCATGTTGTCAAACGACCTGAATTCGGCAAAATAGCCATATCTTTGTGCAACAATTTTGTGCCCAAGCTCGTGCAGAAGAAAGCCCACTCCTACGGTCAGAGATGAAATGATGAAAATTGAATAAACATCATATGGGAAGCTCGTTCTTGATGCAATTGTAAACGCTATGGAAATTGCTATCCACGCCTTGATTATGTCCCTAATCTCGATATTAGATGTTTTCATTTTCAAAGTTCTTATTCAATCTCCCTCATGAAATCGTGCATTACCCTTAACCTTTCCATATCGGTAGGCCATGCGACCAAAGCCCGGTCTATCTTTTTGGTGTTTATCCTGTTCTTCTTTCTTAGCACATCAAAATGGTACTTTATCTTTGATATGTTGGAAATGTTCAGCTCAAGATTCAGCTTCCTGCACACATCAGAAGGATGGATTGGCCAGTTTTCCCGAATTAGCTTGTATACCTCGCTGTTTAGTTTCTTTCCTACAAGAGCTGCCATTGCCCTAAGGCAATTGAAAGAATTATTTAAAATGTTCGGTTTATAGAGAACTTTGAAAAAATCAAAGTTCTCTTTAGATTGCAACAACCGTTAAATTCCTATAATCGCTTAAACTTCCATTAACAGCCGTTCCGTTTACATTATATTCTCCCGGAGATGTAAAATTATAAGCTGCATAGAGCAATATAATTTCGCTTGGCTGAAGCAGGCTTGTTATCGTGCTGTTTATCACATATCCGTTTTTGGTGTCAAGAGTCCATGAAACATTTGTTAGGTTGCTTTTAAGGCTGTTCTTGATTGCAAACTCGAATATGCTTCCGTTTATTGACTGGCTTAAAAGGCTTAAATTATAAGCTTGTATGTGCTTTACGCTAAGGATTATGCCTTTTAAGTCCGAGTAAGTGTTGCTTGTTACAAAGGCGATTGGATTATATGTCCCGCCCTTTCCGTATTCATAATCTGCAAATATGAACACCGTCTCATTTGGCCGCATTGAAGCAAAAGGGCTTGCTGAATCTACAGCCTGCCCGTCTCCTGTCGCTATGGACCAGTTTAGATTGGTTAAACTAACCTGAAGATTATTCTTTGCCTGAATCTCAAATATGGCTTTGTTTGCATTTAAATCCGAGTTTGCAAAGCTTATAGCCAAATCGCCTATGCCAACGTCCGAACTTAAAGAAGAGGCTAAAGCCGTGGACTGGCTTAATCCTGTCGCATTCGCCTTCACATTGTAGCTTCCTGTCGTGCTGAAGTTGTAAGGAACGTAAACAAAAGCCTTTTCATTTGGCGCCAAAGAGTTTATGTTTAAAGTGCCGTTTATTACATTGCCGTCATTCGTGTCAATCTGCCATTGGATATTGCTGACTGCCGCCTGTCCGTTATTTAGTATGGTGAACTCAAAGATTCTTAAAGTGGAGTGGGTGTAAACTGTAGCAAGGGAATCTATCTTGAGGGATACGGGAACGCTTGCATTCCTTTGAAGATAATAAGCCTGAAAATCCGATAGGTTTAGCAAGCCAAAATTGCCCGAAGAAAATACCAAAGAAATATTGCAGAAGCCTTCGCTATCCTCGCTGCAATTTGACAGGGCATCATTTAATTCATGATTAAAATCCGATATGATTTTTTCATTTCCGAAGTATCCTGTATTATTCCACGATGGTGTGCTGCCAATATATAAGTTAGGATTTTTCACTGTATTTCTTATGGTTGCTGTATTTGTGTTTTGTGCCTGCGTTCCAAACAATAAGCCATCACTGGGGCTTACTTTGCAATCCCATTGATCGCCCGGAGTTAAATTATTTTTATTCAAGATTTGCGAATTAATGTTTTGATTAATTCCGTTTTTCCACCATTCATAGGTTGAGTTTTGCTCTGTGAATCTTTCAGGATCAGAATAAGTATAGTTGCACAGCAAATCCTCTCCGGCATTTGGAATTACGGGCAAAACTTTTACATTTGAAGCAGAGGGGGCTTCATGGATTCTATCGCAAGTATTGTCATCATGCCGCAAAGTGACTGGAGTCTCAAAAACCTTGAATGATGAATACTTCATTTCGTTTGCAATAACATAACCGCCGCATCCTGCTCCATCGTAGAGTGTTTGATCCTCCGAGCCTTTATCTTTATAATATCCCTGCACTACCCGACCATTTGTTGGTTGATTATAGCAATCTGTATCGCAAACAGCAATGCTTTCAGTGCCTACAAGAAGCCCGCATGCATAAGTGTTAGGGGCGCAATAAATTGAGCCGCTTTTGGCTGCATTATTAATGTAAGCCTGATCGGAATCTTCTTCAGCATGCGCCCTTACGATTTTGAGCATGAATTCTGCATCGGTGTTTGTTTTTGCTCCAATATAATTATCCATGCCGCTAAACCATGGATTTGACTGCCCGGAGCCTTGCCTAAAGCCGCCTACCATCTCGCCATCACAGTCAAAATTCGGATTTGTATCACTCCACATCCTTATTTCAGGTTCAGTAGCCGAAGGGCCTTTGTAGCTAAAATTATAGCAGTAAGCATCGCTTGCTGGAATGTAACTTGATGATGAGGAACTCTTTTTAATGTCTGCTGTCAAGTCCCAGCCAAAAGTCGCAGAGTGAACCTGCGTCCATGCAGAGCCGCAAATTACTCTCGTGCAGCTTCTAACACATTCAGAGCCGCTGCACACAAGGCCGTTATCAGTATAGCCTAATGAACATGCAGAAGGCGTGCAGTCTATGTAAGCTAAAGTGTCTGGAATTATTAAGAATAATGCAAGAATCCAAATATAAGTTGAAAAATTCACTTGAAAAGTGAATTTTTCAAATTTCCCCATATTTAATTTTATCATGGAGCCGCTCCCTTTATTTTTAATTTTGAATAAATCACAGTAGCGTTCTTTGGAAGCCTTACATTAACCGTTAAGTTTCCCGGACTGGTAAAATTTAATAATTTTTGAGCAAGGCGCTCTGCAAATGTATTTTGCAGCCTTGTGGTTTGGTTAAAAACAATAACCCCAATATACCTAAATGAGCTTAAGCTGCCGTCAGACGCTTCTACGAGCGCCGAATAGTTGCCCGTGTCATTAACTGTCGTTTGCCACTGGCCTGAGGAATTGAAAGGAGAGCTGTAAAAGAATTGTAAATTGCTGCTTTCTGCATCTGAAGCAGAAACTAAAGAGCTTATGTCAATCAAGTCTCCTGCAATTGCAGTTACGTTGCTTATCTTTATTATTTCTGGCTGGGTGTTTGATGCCGAAACGCTGACAAAAATCGTCTGCGGAGAGCCTGCCCTTTTGAATGCAATCTCCGCCATCCCGTCATTGTCCAAGTCTGCAATCGCTATGCCGTTGTCCATGAATCCAATCACTTTATAGTCGAAGAATAATTTGCCGGTATTATTAAGAATATAAACCGTAGAGCCATCATTTTCTCCTAGAATTATGTTATAGTTTCCATCATTGTCTATGTCTGCAATGTTTGGGCTTACAAAGCCAGGATGCAGATTTCCACCAGCATTATAATCCCATTGCTCTGCCCCTGTTACAGAGTCTATTGCCTTAATCGAGCCCAAGCCATCTGGAATGGACTGCTCCAATGAAACCACGATTTCCAAATTTGGATCGGAATCAAGGTTGGCAACAGAAGGCGTAGGCCTTGGCTTTCCTGTAAAGGTAATTGGAAAGTTTGGCAAGTCAGCGCACGTTAAAGGATTGACAACATGAAGCTTGTTCTCGCAGGTTTTGCCGACTCTGCAAGGATCATTATCTGTAACATAAACGATCTCATAGTCATTGTCTTTATCAACATCGCTTATTACAGCAGAGCCCCACAGGTAAGCGTGGTCGTTGCTGCATTTTTCCGTCAATTTTTTTGTGGAGGGATTGTAATCGAGAACTTTAATCCCATACTGCGTCGGAACTATTATCTCAGGATAATCTTCATCGTCTATGTTTTCAACGCTTACTGAAGCATAAGCCCCGCCGTTGCCAACTATGTAGCTCGTTTGGTTGATGCCTGTTGCTCCGTCAAGAACATAGACTTTGCCTGGCCAGTTGGGATCCCCGTCCAGAACGTCGGCAACAATTACTTCCATGTCGCCGTCCAAGTCAATGTCAGCAACAGCGCTTCCCCCGTTGAAATTAACCCTGTAATTTACGCCGTCAAACCTTGGCTCTAAGTTGTACTGCCACTTTATCGCTGGCTGCCCGCCATCGTAGTCATAAGCGTAGATTATCCCATTTCTTGTTCCAGTTATGATTTCCTTGTTTATATCCGAGTCAATGTTTGCGAGCGTCGGGGGAAAGTAGATTGCGTCTCCCATAACATCGACAACATTCCATTTTTGCTTTGGCTTTTTGGCTCCAAAGATATTTTTGGATTCGGAAACGCCATACATTTTTGTGTAATCCGTAAAAGTGGATTTATGGACGAGAATCACCTGGTCCATGATGCCGTCTGCGTCAATGTCGGCAATGGAGGGCTTTACGACCTGCTCTGTTCCTGTTGCAGAGTTCAGGAAGAAATCCATTTGGCTTTTGACAGAATCGTTGCCTGTCAAGTCGCCTTTTAATAAAGTAAAGCCTGTTCTTCTGTAGTCGTGGTTTTCGGTCGGCCAGTCAATGTGGACAGCGTCCCAGAATAAACGGTATAAGCCGGCGACGGATTTCATGGAGTGGGGGATCATCGCGTTTGTTTCTTTTTCTATGTTTGGGCCTGTGTCTCCAACATCGTCATCTGCTAAATCGGCTGAATTACTAATAATTGTAACTCCATCTCCCTGCCATAGGGAAGGTGAAAATGTTTTCGTATCACCGCTTAAATTAAAATAAACCGAATTGCCGTCTACATCGTCTGAAGCAAAATATTGGGTTTTCTGGGCAACATACCAGAATAAATGGAAGAACTCTATGTTCTGTTTGTCTGTAACCCAAGTTGGTTCAACTTCTTTCCAATTGAAGTTTTGTATATTTGGAAGATTTTCGTAATTGTATTGCTGTCCTGCAAAGTTCTCTCCACTCCAGTTATATCT
>CAYWNO010000039.1:0-12167 GCA_964459665.1 uncultured Methanosarcinales archaeon | reverse complement strand
TGATACTCTGGATTTCACTTCGCTACATCCAGAGTTTTCTATTTTTGTGCATAAGAAAAAAATTCAATGATTCACATTGAATTTTTTATCGTTAATTTTTATCGCTTCTTTTTCTTTCTTCCGCCGCGGGCCATCTTTGCAGCAGATATGTCGCCGCTCTTGTCAATGAAGTAAAGGTAGCCTCCCTTTTTCTTGACGCCTGCCTTGGCAACAACTTCAACCTTGGCCTTGCCTTTCTTTCTGCCGCCTCTTGACATCTTGGCTCTTGCTACATTCCCGTTCTTGTCAACAAAATACAGATAACCTTCCTGCTTTTTAACCCCAACCTTTGCTACTTTTTCTGCCATCTTTTTTTGACCTCCTCTCCATAAAAAATTTTAGTTTCAAAGCACCCTTATGCTTTAAAACTAAAATTTTTTCGTAAGTATTTAAAGTTTTCGCTTTTACGACGGAAAAACCATCATTCCCCGTCTATTTTTTTTAGGTATTCTTTGATTCTTGATGTTATGCCGTGCACAAGAACCTTTTCAATATTCTCCTCGAAAATATCGCAAAGCCTTCCGTGCTCGATTATCCTGTATGCATTGAGCCTTTTTTCAACCAGAAGAATATCCCTTAGCCTTTTGAGCTGCCTTCTTATGTTTGATTGTGCAATGCCAAGAAGCGCAAGCCTAATCTTCTTTCTCTCCTCGATTACAAGGCTGCATATCTCATCGCTTGTAAGATTTTTCTGCCCCTTTTTTGCCATTATCAGAACATTCAGGATGTCAACGACCACGTCTCGCGAATCGCCCGGCTGCAGCAATCCGATGGAGAGGCACAGCTTTCTTATAAGCTCCCTGTCATTGAGGCTCGACGGCTTTTCGTACCTTCTTAGCGTTATCTGCGCGAGAGGGGTGTCCTTGGATATGCTCTTCTGTTTGGGCATTATTGGCCTTCCTGCAGCACAATCGCGTTTTTTAATCCTCTAAAATCATTATCTAAGGTTATAAGGCAAGCGTTGTTAAGGACGGAAGTTGCGTATATAACTGAGTCAACAATCGGCAATTCATTTTCTAATGATAATTCAACAGCCTTCTCTGCAATATTGCCGCTAACAGGAATTATAAGGCTTCTTTTTTTTATAAATTCCATGCTTTTTGTAATTTTGTTTGCTTCCAACTTATTTTTCATCAATTTCTTTTTTATTTCAAACAATGATAAAGCAGACAGCAAGAGAATTTCATCGGAGTCTATTATTTCCGTACATTTTCTGTTGAATAAATATGCAAGCCAAACTGAAGAATCCACTAATTTAGAATCTTTCATTCTTATCCCTTAAACCCTTTAGAACTTCTTTCATTGGCTTTCTGCCTAAATAGCCAGCCAAAGATACTTTTTTTATCCTATCCACCACTATTTTATTTATTGCCTCATCATAAGAAGATGAGTGCGTCTCGTCTTTTATTTTTTTCAGGATTTTGAGCGTATGCTCGCCAATTTGGATTGTGGTTGCCATATAATTATATAATTATATGTTATATATAAATCTTAGTATTCTTAAACCTTCTCCAAATATATCGCAAATTCTTTTCCCTTGACCGTTTCATTGCTTGCAAAGGCGTGCTTCTTGCTCGGCTCAAGCTCGGAAATCCTGAACTGGGAAGCTCCAACCTTTTCTTTTATTACAGCGTTCCACGCATCAAGCATCTCCTTTAGCTCCTGCCCTGTTTTTATGAAAAGGGATATGCTGTCTGATTTTTGCAGTCCCGCTTTCTTTCTTAATGACTGCACCCTTCTCATTGCCTCGCGCGCAAAGCCTTCGGCTTCCAGCTCGTCGGTCATTTCCCTGTTGAGGTAGGCAAAGCCGCTTTTAAAAGAGCCTTCCTCGTAAGGAAGCGAAACTTCCCTTGTGAAAGTTAAGTGCTTTTTTAAAATGTCAACAGGCTCGCCGTCTATATTGACGGAATATTTTTCTTTTTCATTTATGTGCTTTAGTATTGTCTCCTGGCTGTCAACTGCAAGCCTCGCAATTATTTTAGGAGTCATATCGCCAAAGTCTGGGCCCATCTGCAGGTAATTTGCCTTGACCCTTAATTTGACATTTGGCATGGATTTCGCGGTGTTTACTTCCTTTATGTTTAGCTGCTTTTTTATTACTGCCTTGAGCCTTTGCGCTGCGCTTATTATTTTGCTGTCAGATGAAACTATCACGATTTCCTTTAAAGGCCACCTTACGCCAAGCTGGAGCTTTTCACGTAAGGAAAGCCCGCTCTGGATGATGTCGCTTACCGCCTGCATATCCTCCTCAAGCCCATCATCAATTACCCCCTCATTGTGCTTTGGCCATTCAAGCAGATGTATGCTTTCCTCCTTAAGCTTGAATTCGCGCCTTAAATTCTGGTACATCATCTCGCAAATCATGGGCGCTATGGGCGCAAAGAGCTTTAATGATTCGAGCAGAACATTGAAGATGGTGTGAAGCACCGCCTTTTTCTCGTCGTCGCTTCCCATTGAAGACTTGTCGCGGGTGAGCTGTATGTATGTTCGGCTAAGCTCCAAAAACAGGCTTTCTACCTGCAAAGGCGTTTCATTTATCCTGTACTCATCAAACAGCCCTGTAACTTTTTTTATCGTTGAATGCAGCTTTGAGAGGATGTATTTTTCCTCGATTCCGATTGATTTGTAAATATCGCTAAAAATCCTAAATCCAAAGGATTTTGATTTAAGATTTTTTTCCAAGTCTATTGCATACTTGTGCAGGTTCCATAGCACAGTAAGGTTCTTGTGCTTGACTTTCATGTCGTCAAAGTTATAGTTGATATCAACTCCTGGGGATGTGCCGCCTATCATGTAATACCTTAATGTGTCTGCCCCGTATTCTGTTATGACTTCTTCAGGCAGGATATAGTTTCCGACGGACTTGCTCATCTTTCTTCCCTGAGCGTCGTTGATAAAACCGTGCATGTACACGGCCTTGAATGATGCATTTCCCATTGCTGCCATCGAAGCCACAAGCAAAAGGTTAAACCATCCCCTGATTTGGTCTATGCCTTCGAGAATAAAATCGGCAGGGTACATTTTCTCAAAAAGGTCTTTTCTTCTCGGAAAATCAAGGCAGTTCCATGAGGCAGAGCCTGCATCTATCCATACATCAAGAATATCCGGGAGCCTTTCTTTTGTGCCTCCGCATTTGCATTTTATTTTAACATCATCAATCCACGGCTTGTGCAGGTCTTCTGGAATCCTGCCTGCAAGATTTTTCAGCTCGTCTATCGAGCCTACGACGATAAAATCCCTGCACTGCCTGCATTTCCAAACTGGCATGGGGGTTCCCCAGTACCTTTGCCTTGTTATGCCGTTGTCCCTTAGGTTTGCAATCCAGTTGTCGAAGTTTCTTGAGCCCGCAAAATCAGGAACCCACTTTATGCCCCGATTAATCTCTCTCATCTTCTCTTTCATGTCTTCAACTTTAAAGAACCATTGCGTCGTCGGCCTGTAGACTATCGGGCTTTTGCAGCGCCAGCAGTGCGCATAGTCGTGGGCGAATTTTGACTGAGCAACCACAGCGCCTTTTTTAATTATCTCGTCTATGATTTTTTTATCGTCCTTTTTTGCAAAAAGCCCAGAGAATATCCCGCTTGTGCCATCATACACTCCTTTTTCCGTAAGGGTGCTAAATATTGGAATATTGTTTCTGTGCGCAACTTCATAATCCTCGGGAGCGCAGCCGGAAGCCATATGCACAAGGCCCGTTCCTGCAACAACGTCGACATACTCCTCGCTTGCAACAACGGTATGGACGTTAGGGTGGCTATTCTTGAGTTCCTTGTATTGCGGCAGCTCGTCCTCGAAAGGATGGGTGTATTCAAGGCCTAGCAGGGCGTCTCCTTTAAATTCCCCTATAATCGAAAATTCCCTTCCTGCGGCTTTTCCTATAAAGCTTTCCGAGAGCTCTTTTGCGACAATCCATGTTTCATCGCCAACCTTTGCCCTCACATAATCCAGTTTTGGATTTACCATTATTCCAAGGTTGAAAGGGATTGTCCATGGGGTTGTAGTCCATATAATCAGGAACTCGCTTTGCCTGCCCCTAACTGGAAATTTTATAAAAATAGAATCGTCGGTTATGCTCTCATATTCCAGCTCGTGCTTTGCGAGTGATGTTGCGCATGATGGGCACCAGTGCATTGTTTTTTCGCCTTCATAAAGCCTTCCGTTTTCATAGGCTTTTTTTATGAGCCACCACTCGCCTTCCATGTAGGTGTTCTGCACGGACTGGTAGGCGTTGTCAAAATCCATCCAAACGCCGATTTTTTTAAAATCCTCGTTCATCGCAATCATATTGCTTATTGCAAATTCACGGCACTCATTGACGAAATTTGCAACGCCGTAATTTGGGATTTCGTCCTTGTGCGTAATGCCGAGCTTTTTCTCGACGGCCTGCTCCGTCGGCATCCCGTGCATGTCATAGCCCGCCCGATCCCACACGTAAAATCCGCGCATCCTCTTGTGCCTTAATATGCAATCCTTGAGCGACTTGTTCCATGCAGTGCCCAAATGAACCTTTCCCGAGGTGTATGGCGGCCCGTCAAGAAAATAGAATTTGGCATTGCCATGGTTTTTTTCCTTTGCCTTTTCGTAAATTCCGTGCTTTTTCCAGAAATCCTGTATTTCGGGCTCTAACTTTGCAGGATTGTAGTTTTCTATCATTTTTTATAAAAAATTTCAGCAGATTTGCTGCTGAAATTTTCGTTATTATTTAAATTTTTGCTGGAGATGACTTTAAAAAATCAATTTTTCAAAAAAATTGATTTTTTTATCCAAAATCTTTATATAATTATCCAAAATTTTTATTTTATGGAAAATAAAAATTTTGAGAGCAAGAATTTTGACGATAATTTCTGGGCGGACCAGCTTGCAAGGCAGATAATAGGCAGGGAAAAATTTTTCTACAGAGACAAAAAAATCCCGAAGTTTGGCGAATACACTGTCAAGACATCAGCGTCTCTTTCAGGAGTGCTGCACATAGGAAGGCTAAGCGATACCATAAGGGGAGAATCGGTAGTCTTGGCGTTAAAGGACCTTGGAGTAAAGACTAGGTTCATCTGGGTTGCTGAAAACATGGACCCTTTAAGAAAAATTCCCAAAGGAGTTCCTCGCGATTATGAAAAATATATCGGCGTGCCTGTAACAGACATGCCTGACCCGCAAGGATGCCACGGCTCTTATGCTGAGCACTACATAGAAGAATATTTCGAGGTAGTGGACAGGTTCGTTTCCACAAGGATGGAAAAATTCTCAATGCGCGAAGAGTACAAGAAGGGGCATTTTAAGGATTTCATCACAAAAATACTTGAAAAAATCGAGGACGTAAGGGAGATACAAAACAGGTACAGGACAAATCCGCTAAAGGAAGGGTGGTCTCCCTGGACCCCTATATGCGAAAACTGCGGCAAGATTGTAACAACTCATGTAACGAGTTTTAAGGACGGGATTGCGAGCTATGAATGTAGGGACTACGAGTTCGAGTCGGCAACCGCCAAAGGATGCGGCTTTAAGGGCGAGAATGACCCGCTAAAAGGCAACGGAAAGCTTCTTTGGAAATCAGAATGGGCAGCCCAATGGGCGAGGTGGAATGTTGTAAGCGAGGGCGCAGGAAAAGAATATCAGGTTCCAAACAGCGCTTTCTGGATAAACGGCGAGATAGTTGAAAAAGCGCTTGACTTTCCAATGCCCGTTCCCATATTTTACGAGCACATAATGATTGATGGCCAGAAGATGTCTGCTTCCGTCGGTAATGTAATCTATCCGAAAGACTGGCTGGAGGTTGCGCCCCCCGAGCTTTTAAGGCTATTCTACAACAAGAGGCTCATGACAACAAGAAGCTTCTCTTGGATTGATTTGCCCAACCTTTATGATGAATATGACAAGGTAGCAAAGGTCTATTTCGGAGCCGTAGAAAACGAAAATAAAAAAGAGGAGGCTCACTACAAGAGACTCTTTAGCTTATGCCACGGCAAAGACGTAAAAAAGCCAATCGAGCTTAGCTTTTCGCACGCCGCAGTCATCACGCAGATATTCCAAAACGAGGAGGATGCGATTGATTGCATGGAAAAGACAGGGCATTACAACAAGGATGAGCACGAAAGGATTTTTGATAGGCTGCATCGGGCAAAGATATGGCTCAAGAAATACGCCCCCGAAGAGC
Organism: uncultured Methanosarcinales archaeon; assembly: GCA_964459665.1. Lineage (GTDB taxonomy): Archaea > Nanobdellota > Nanobdellia > Woesearchaeales > GW2011-AR4. The sequence goes on along the minus strand of CAYWNO010000039.1, from coordinate 5,977 downwards.
TAAAGTTTGAAGTGCAAAAGCATGCCCCTAAAAATATCGGGCTGAGTGAAAAAGAGACGGAGGCTCTGCATGAAACAGCCAAAGCATTAAAGGATAATGGATACGACGAAAAAGCGCTTCATGCAAAATTTTTTGAAATATCCAAAAGCCTCGATATAAGCACAAAGGATTTCTTCAAGGCGGCATACAAGGTTCTGCTAAACAAGGAAAATGGCCCAAGGCTCGCGCCTTTCATTATTGCTTTGGGGAAAGAGAAAGTCATAAAGCTGTTTGAAGAGGCTTGAAAAATTTGGAACATTGAAAAATTCGCTTTCAAGAAAGTGAAAAAATCAATTTTGCGGAAAAATTGATTTTTTCAAAGTTTTCTTTACCCTGCTGATATTCGCTTCCCAGTAAACCTTCTTCAATGGAATCTTTTTCTCCCTTGCAATCTTTACGCAGTCCTCGTATTCGGGCGTTATGTTCATTATTCTGCCGCCTGATTTTGAGACCTTTACCCTTAAGCTGCCGTATTCTGTTTTTATATTTTTTATTTCCCTGCCAAGAATCTTTCGCTCTGCGCGAAAGATTCTTACGCCCAACGTTGTTGTCTCATCAAAAATGATGCCGCACAGACTATCCTCATTGCCAATCTCGCACAAGGCAGTCAATTTCACGGCAGGCCTTCCTTTCTTCATTATTATGCTCTCCAGATAAGCGTCCAAAGCCCCATTCTCCATTAGCTTTTCAATCACATAAGGGTAAATTTCAGGGTTCATGTTGTCCATGTTGCTCTCGATGATGCTTATTGATTCGCCGCTGTCGCCGCTGTTTTCGTAAAGATTCCCTAAAAAAGCCCTAAGTACATTCGGCTGGCTTAAGTCCCTGCTGCCTGCGCCATATCCTATACTCGAAACCTTCATTGCGGGCATGTCTGCGAATTTTTCTGCAAGCGCGGTTATTATTGCGGCTCCTGTCGGCGTAACAAGCTCTGCTTCAATTCCATTATTGTAGATGGGAACTCCCTTTAGGATTTCGACAGTTGCGGGAGCCGGCACAGGAAACCTGCCGTGCGAAAAATCAACAAATCCCGTGCCGACGTTAAGCTTTGAGCAATACAATGAATCTACGCCGAGTTTTTCAAGGCCGATGAGCGCCCCTGCAACGTCAATTATTGTGTCAATCGCCCCAATCTCATGGAAATGGATTTTATCAACAGCCTTTCCGTGTATTTTAGACTCGGCATTTGCGATAATCAGGAATATTTTTTTTATTTTATCCTTGATTTTGCTTTCCAGTTTTGAATTGCCGACTATGTTGTTGATGACATTCAAATTGCGTTCCTCATGATGATTGGACAAAAAAATCGGCTCGGCCGATTTTTTTGTATTCTTATCCTCAATGACATCAAACTTTGTTGCAGTTATTCCACTCTTGACAACTTTCTTAGCCTCAATCTTATAATTCTTTAAATTTAATTTTTCCAATTCCTTTTTCAAAAAATTTATATCTAATCCTAAATCTATCAAAGCTCCGATTATCATGTCCCCGCTGATTCCTGAAAAGCAGTCGAAATATGCAACTTTCATTTTTTCCTTGCAGCTATAAAAAATAATAATCTGCCTTTTGATTTTTCTACTTTAAACCCATAATTTTCTAACTGCCTTATACATTCTTTTTTAGTAATGTAAGATTCTGGAGGAAAAAGAGATTTAATGATAGGCAAATCAAAAAAATATTGGCTAATATCCATTAAGTAAAAATAACTATTATTTTTTAATATCCTCTTGATTTCTTTAATTGCTTTTGTGTATTCCTTTATATGATGAAAAACATTCGTCTCAATTACATAATCAAAATAACCAGATTTAAATTTGAGTTTTGTAGCATCTGTCTGCATAAATTTAATTCTTAGAGATTTTTTATTTTTATTGGCTATGTCTATTTGTCTTTTATCGTAATCAATTGCAGTTATACTAACAGTTTTGTATTTTTCAACTAAAAAATGAGTTGTTTTTCCTATACCACAACCAACTTCTAAAATTCTACCTTTAAGGTCTTCATCTATAAAATTGAAAAATGAATTATAAATTGTTTTTTTGTAAATCAGATTAAAAATACTGCTATTTACAAACCATTTTTCAAATTTTGACATTTCCATTTTACTTATTTATCAAACTCGCAAAATATCCTGCGCCAAATCCGTTGTCAATGTTGACGACGACAACTCCAGGGGAGCATGAATTGAGCATTGTAAGGAGAGGTGCAATTCCTTTGAAGGAAGCCCCATATCCGACGGATGTAGGGACAGCAATTATCGGCTTGTCTATCAATCCTGCAACTACGCTTGGAAGAACGCCGTCCATGCCTGCGACGACAACAAGAACATTTGCATTTTCCAGCTTTTCCTTGTTGCTTAAAAGTCTATGAAGCCCTGCAACCCCAACATCATAAAGCCTCTCAACTCTGCTGCCCATAGCTTCTGCCGTGACTGCCGCTTCCTCTGCAACAGGAATATCGGATGTTCCTGCGCTGACAACCAATACTTTCTTTGAAAAAAAATCAGCGCTTTTGGCGCTGATTTTTTTTATGATTATTGTTTTGGAGATTTCATTATATTCTGCATTCCTGATTTGCTTTTTTACTTCTTTGAACATTTCCTCTGTTGCCCTTGTGGCAAGGACATCATTGTTGTTTGATGAGAGCTTTTTAACTATCTCTACAACCTGCTTCACCGTCTTATTCTTGCAGAAAACAACTTCAGGAAATCCTTTTCTTAATGCCCGATGATGGTCAATTTTCGCAAAGCCGATGTCCTCAAACGGCAGGAATTTTAGTTTTTTTATGGCTTGCTCTACTGTAATGTTTTTATTTGATACTTCTTCCAATATTTCCTTAAGCTTTTGTGGGTTCATTTTAATAAATAAACTTAAAATTATTTTATCCCAATGATATTAATATCTTCTTTGCTTTGGATTATGAATTCCTGAATCAAGCCTGATGTATGGCTTCTTCCAAATACGACAATGCCTATCTTTTCTTTCTGCCCGTTCATTTGTTTTAACATTTTTGAAACTGCGTATTTATTCCTTTGGATAAGGACATGGTACTTGTATTCTTCATCTGCAACTATACTGTTTTTCAGGTTATAATCATAATCAAAATTAAGATAATCTTTAATGCCCGTTTTAAAAAATTTTTTGAAAATCCCGGGATATTTATTGCTTAAATCTTTGAATTTATTCCAAATTATTTTTTCGTTTATATCATTAAGGCCGTAAAGATAAATAAGATCATTCTTTAGATTAAGATAATTAAAAACGTATTTGCTGCCATCAACATACAGCGGTTTTATATGCCCCCCATGCATCCCAAAGCACATTCTGGCAGATGCAACAATTGAAGTCGACCTTTCAAATCCCCTTGCATTTTTAGGCACTTCAATTTCTTCCAAACACCCAAATATTATTTTTGATTCTGTTGAGGATGTTTCCAGCGAATTCAAAAATCTTAAAAGAGAATGTCCCCTTACAAATACAATCTGATAGGACGCTAACATTGCCATTTCCAAAGCGTTAACCTGCAATTGAGGATGCTCCAATCCGACAATATTATAATTGCCGTCTTTTATGAGGTTTTCAATTAAAATAGATTCTCCATTCAACAGCATCCTTCCGCGTTCTTTATCGACTTCATGGCCTGCCCAACCCTCCAAACTGACAAAATTAAGCCCAAAGCTTTTTCTTAGAAGTTCAAGCTCCAAAAATTCTTTTTTCCATCCGGTTTTTTCATCCTCTCTGCCATGCACGTCTTCAATAAGGATTATTATTTTAGCGTTAGGATTTTTGGAAATATGAGTTAGATAAGCATTTAGATTCATTTTCCTTATATCCTCAAATAGTTTTTTGGCATAAATTACGCTATGTTCAGATGCTTGTGCATAATTTTTGCGCAGATTAATATACACTGCCGATGCTGCGCCAAACAATATTTTTTTAATAATTCCTCTTCTTGTTTGGCCTTGATTTCTTTGATTCAATAAAGAAATTATCTCAACTGCCTCACTGTTTGTTAATGACATGATTCCGGTAAGTTTCCTAAAAGTGCTATCTTCCAAAAATGATTTTAAATTTTCAATAAACTCTGAATCAGAGCGTTTGCCATCCATATAATCTTTTACGAATGCGTATTCTTTTAACCTTTCCAAATTTATTTTATTCATTTTTTATCATCAAGTTTAAATTCCCGCTCTTGAAATCAGATACAAAAATTTTGCCAAACCCAATCTCTGAAAATTTTTTTCCGATAGTGAAAAAATTTTCCTCAACAATTTTTTTCCATGTCCCATTTACCTCTATCCGCGCTGCATTGCCAAGGTGCCTTACCCTTAATTCCTTTATCCAAAAATTATCCTTGAGATAATTTTCGGCTTCTTCGACCATGGAAAGTTTCTTCATGGTTATCTCCTGCCAATAAGGAACTCTCGACGACAAACACGGGCTGCTCGGCTTGTCCCAGATTTCAAGGCCAAGATGCCTTGAGAGCTCTCTGACCTCATTTTTTGAAACCCTTGCATCTTTTAGCGGGCTTATTATGCTGTGCTCTTGCGCAGCTTTCAATCCCGGCCTGTAGTCGCCCAAATCGTCAAGGTTTGTGCCGTTAAGGATGTTTTTTATTCCAAGCTGCGCAGCAACTGTTTTTAATTTTGAATAAAGCTCTGATTTGCAGTAATAGCACCGATTATTTGGGTTCTTAAGGTAATCTTTATTTTCAGTCTCATGCGTGCTTATTATCAAATGCCTTGCGCCGATTTGCATTGCAATCTTCTTCGTTTCTTCAAGCTCTCTTCTTGGAAGCGACGGGCTGTCTGCCGTTACTGCAACAGTATCATTTCCCAATTCTTCAGATGCGACCTTGAGCACGAGCGCGCTATCTACGCCGCCTGAAAATGCGACTATTGCGCTGCCTAAATGATTTATTGATTTTTTTAATTCAATATATTTCTGGCTTAATTCTTCATTCATGGTTATACGTGAAAAATTTTTCAATTCAAAATTGAAAAATTTTTAAGTTATAGCGGCGGACTTTGATATTCGTAATAATTCCCAAAGTCCGCCTGATATAGGCACGGCTAATTATTGACGATTATTAATGTCCGTGCCTATAAAATCATTAACGCGCCATAAGCTATCCCTGCAAATCCCGTCGCCAATGAAAAAATCTTATAAATTTTTTCACTGTGGAGCTTTATCAGGGGGTAAGTAAATACAAATGAAAAAAGCAGCATTCCAAGGACTACGCCTATGCTGAAAATTCCAATTCCCAAAAGTATCAATCCCAAGGAGCCTGCGCCCAGGGAAGCCGTGAATAAAACCAAAAGCTCATCATTGCTTGCAAGCCCGTGGATTATCCCGATTCCAAAGATGTGCTTATGCCCATGCCTGCCCGGCTCATTTTTAGAGTGCAGGTGCAAATGCGAATGAATGATGTTTCCGTGCCTGTGCCTATGAAAATGGAACGGGAAAAAATCCTTAAGGCTTAAAAGCCCCATGATTATGAGCATTATGCCCACGACTTTTTCAAAGTGCCCAAATATTGATTTGATTACTATTGATTTGATTACTGACTCCCTGAAAATGTAGAGCAGAACAGTGATTATTGTCGCTGTTGCCATATGCCCGACTGCCCAGCTAAATCCTATATCCATTGATGATTTGAAGGACTTTGATTTCCTTAGTATATTCGACACTGCAACTATATGGTCGGCGTCATAGCTGTGCTTGAACCCCAGCGCCAATGACAAAATCAAAAATGAAATGATTCCAAACATTTTTATTGAATTTTTCTTAGATATTTAAATGTTACGATTTTAATAAGCGTGTTACCGGCTTCATCCAAAAATTCGCTTCGCTCAGGTTAGCAACTTCAAAGTCCTTGATGTTCTATTTTATAGCCGACATGCTAAAAAATGCATAGCATTTTTGGCACCCTGAAAATC
>CAYWNO010000038.1:0-12538 GCA_964459665.1 uncultured Methanosarcinales archaeon | reverse complement strand
TTTCAGGGTGCCAAAAATGCTATGCATTTTTTAGCATGTCGGCTATAAAATAAAAAGTCAAGGACTTTGAAGCTGCTAACCTTCGCGAAGCGAATTTTTGGATGAAGCCGATTACTGATATAAACAAATCTATGGGTGAATAAAAATGCCAGAAATAGTTAAAAAGTGCCCGGAATGCGGCGGTGTAAACTTGTCTTGGAACAGGGATAGGGGAGAGATTATTTGCAGGGACTGCGGCCTTGTTATTGAAGAAAAGATGGTTGACTTCTCGCAGGAATGGAGAGAGTTTGATAGCGAGGAAGGCGAAAAAAGAAGAAGGTCAGGCGCTCCTATGACATATACACAATACGACCAGGGCCTTGGCACTGAAGTTGGCCAAAAAGCCGATTTGTTCAAACTTGGGGGCAAGGATAGGAATAAGTTTTTCAGGCTAAGAAAATGGCAGTACAGGATATCAACTGCGATTGAAAGGAACCTAAAGCTTGCGCTGGCTGAATTAAAGAGGGTAAGTTCATATTTGAAGTTGCCAAAATCCGTCGAGGAGGAAAGCGCAAGAATATACACCTTGGCTGTCCAAAGGGGGCTTGTAAGGGGAAGAAGCATGGAATCAGTTGTTGCAGGCGCTTTGTATGCTGCATGCAGAAGGCACGATGTTCCAAGAACGCTTGATGAATTAAGCGAGGCAAGCGGAATTGAAAAGAAAGAAGTGGGAAGAACTTACAGGTTCGTAACAAGAGAGCTTGGAATAACAATACTTCCTTCAAACCCTGCAGATTACATAGCAAGATTTGCGTCTGCATTAAAGCTAAGCGCTGAAACCCAAAGCAAGTCCATTGAAATCCTAGAGCGGGCTCAAAAATCCGAATTAACTTCGGGAAGAGGGCCGACAGGCATAGCCGCTGCCGCTTTGTACGTGAGCGCGCTAATACACGGCGAGAAAAGAACTCAAAGGGAAGTTGCAGATGTTGCGGGAGTTACCGAAGTTACCATAAGGAATAGGTATAAAGAGCTTTTAGACGAACTTGAGCTGGAAGATGAGATAAAAAAGACCAAGAAGAAGAAAAAGCAGTGAAAAATTTTATTCCTTGGGAATAAAATTTTTCCTTATATGTTTATTTCTAGAAAATATAACTATGGCAGAAAACCCGATTTTGTATCACGGAACAAATTCAAAAGGCAACATTTACATAAATTTAAGGGGGTATCAGGTTGTGAGTTTAGACAGAAAATGGACAACTATTGGCAGGGAAAAAATAGACGCATATAAGCTGAAAAATTCACTCAAAAGTGGATTTTTAAAAATTCTGTAAAGAGAACTTTCTCAAAATCTTCAATCTTGTTGTCTTTTATCCTGATTCCCTCTTTCCTGAGCAGTTCAGCTTTCTTTTTAAGCCCGTGCGCAAACCCGTGAAGATGCCCCTTGCTGCCAACAACGCGATGGCACGGAACCATATCCTTGCCGCTGCAGTTTAGAATCCCATAGGGATTTTTGTTCATTGCATTGCCTGCTGCCCTGTATGCCTTCGTTCCGGCAGCTTCTGCGAGCATCTTGTAAGTTGTTACTTTTCCTTTGGGAATTTTTTTAGTCAATTCCCAGATTTCTTGGTTGAATGACGATGCCATTTTTATAGCAAATGACACAAATTTTTATACAATGTATATGTCATTTGCTTATTACGAACGGACAACAATTGTCTAATTATTTTTGTCCGTAAGTATAATTGTGTTATTTTGAATCAAACTCCGCACGTAGACAATCCTCTTTTTTCGAGGTACCTTTGGTGGTGTTCCTCTGCATTGTAAAATTTTGAGGCGGGAACTATTTGAGTGGCTATTTGATTTTTGTATTTTCCTGATTTTTCAAGCAAATCTTTTGATTGGATAGCCTCTTTTTTCTGAGCTTCATCGTGATAGAATATTGCAGACCTGTACTGTGTTCCTACGTCGGGGCCCTGCCTGTTTAGTGCAGTCGGGTCGTGATTCTTCCAAAAGATATCCAGAAGTTTTTGATATGAAATTTTTGAAGGGTCGTAATCTACTTCAACAACCTCTGCGTGGCCCGTTTCGTCTGTGCATACGTCCTTGTAAGTCGGGCTTTTCATGGTTCCCCCCTCGTATCCGACTTTTGTGCTTATGACTCCGTTTAGTTTCCTAAACACTTCTTCAACGTGCCAGAAGCATCCTGCCCCGAATGTGGCTTTTTGAGCCGGTATTTTTTTGTTCATCGAACTTGTTTTTTGAGCCAATCTGATTCCTCCTCGCTTAAATCAAGCTCCTTTGTTATATTTGCGCCCATTTCAATGTTACTAAACATTATGGGAATGTAAGGCATCGTGCTTTTCAAAATTTCTTTTTTTGACGAATGGGTTTTTTGCGCTATTTTCTCGGCTATTGCCTTATTCTTCATTGACTTCTGGTTTGCCCACCATATCTTAAGTATCCTTCCGGTAGGCTTGTATTCGACCATCTTATTATACCTTGCGCTTTTTGCGGATGCGATTCCCGCCGTTATAAGCGCGTTGATATAGAGCAAAAACCGGTAGTGCTGCCATCTTCTAATCCTCCTATTGAAAATATCCGCCTTGCTTAGCATTTGGTATGCCTCCGCAAGCTCGCTTGGCTTTGAGTATTCCTTTGGAAGATTCTCATCAATCCAAAGCAGCCGGTGATCCAAATCTTCTTCGACGCTGTCAAATGCGGATATTGCAATCTTCAGGTCAGTTGTCTTGAATATCTTGCTCAGGGCGAACATTATGTTGTCTGTTTTGTTCCTGTCTGGCGTATCCTCAATTGCTTCCTTGGGCAGCCCGATGCCATCATAAGCCAAAGACTGCAAATCGTTCAGGGCTGCCCTCGCATCCCCTCCGGCCCTTCGTGAAAGCGCCTTTAGGGAGGATTCTTCATACTTTATTTTCTCGATGTCGCAAACCCTTTTTAGTATCTTAAAGATTGACAAGTAATCAAGCTGGCTAAACTCTATAAGGGTTGATTTGCCCCTTAAAGAGCTGAACTTGCTGTCAAACGGGTTTGTCGCCGTAAGTATTATAGGATAGGTTGAATCTTCTATTAGCCTTGTGATTGCCTGTACCCCGCCTCTGTCCTCGTGCCCGGACAGGCCGTCTATCTCGTCAACAAGTATTATCTTTCCCTTTGCAAACAGGCTCCTTTGCTTTATTGCATTGCCGACTTTTTGGGTTATCTGCTCGGCGTTCCTAAAATCGCTTGCATTAACCTCGACAATCTCGTATCCAACTTCATTTGCTATCGCATGTGCCGAGCATGTCTTTCCAATGCCGCTTGAGCCGTATACAAGAACAGATTTTTTCCTCTCTCTTGGAAAATTATCTATGAATCTCCTCAATTTTTTTATTCCGTCATCCTGCCCGAATATTTCCTTTGTGGCTTTGGGCGTGTATTTGTTTGTTAAGGGCTGCATATCGCTAAGTGACTTAATTGGATTTATAATTTTAGAATTTTAAAGTAGCGGTTATAACTGTCTTATTAGTATTGATTTCAATTTCTATTAATACTGTTTTATCTTCCTTATATTCGTCCAATATATTTAGTGTGGTGCTAACATTTTCCCTTGTAAAAGCATGAAGTCGTAATCTTCCTGTCCCATATTTTTTCAATTTTTCAAGCTTATATCCAACCATACCACTAAGTTCATCATAAGATTTATAGCGAGTTACAAATACTATATATGGTAAAGACTTGACTATCATTTCAACCTTTTTTTGGTATACTCCTATATCAAAATCTTCTTCTGCTAACATACTGTTATACAAATCTTTAAAATCTTTATCAAAATAACCTTGAGTAGCCAAATTACAAATATTGTTTCCAAACTCAGGATATTTTTGAGAAATATCCCATTTAAGTTCATCAATATTTTCACCATTTTTAAAAGAATTACGCACAATCAAAGAAGCTTCTAAAGCTTTATACATATCTAGATTAAGTTTATCCCTATAAAACTTTAATAATTCCTCATCTTTATCTTTTGGAAGATTCTTCTTTATTTGCTTTGTTTTTTCTGATGAATGACTTTCTAGTATATCCCCTTTCTCATCAAATTCTGCATCGAGAACTTTCTCTTTAATTTGAATTTTCTCTTGCGGAGTCGCTTTACTTAGGTCAATACTTAGTTTATCCTGACTTTTTACTTCCAATACATTTGTAGTATTTTTAGAAAAATCAAATAAGGTAAATTTGTTACTATTGAGAATATTATGAAATTTTGTATCAAATATGCTCTTTAGATTGTCTAATATTTTTAGTTTAATTTCTTAGCAAGCTCAATTAATGAAAAAGTATCTGATTTAATAAATTCTTCAGACCCTTTGATTATTCCTGCCCATTCATCTATATGAATTTCTTCTCCTTTTGGGGTTAAAACTCTTTGGTTTGTATTCTCTTTTTCAACTATAAAACCATCTTTATCTGTGGTTTTTCCATATAAATTCAGGATATCCACCTTTGCCTCTTTACTAAAGGTTAAGTTGCTTATTTCCATTTTAGCTTGCATTTCACCATTTATAGGGAATTACTGAGCATTTATTAAGTTTTTCATTACTAAGTGTATTATAGCAAACATATATATAAAACTTACTATTTCAGGTTTTTTAATTTAGGATAGTATTTGGACTATTCGGACATAGGCTACTTATCGGACAAAGCGCGCATGCCACAAAAATTGATTAATACCATTCATTCTTTGCCTTCTAAAATAAATATTTTCATTTTTTCCCTTGCCAGTTTATCAGCGTCAATAATCTCACTCAAGCTTGGATTTTTAACCGTATCATGCCCGTCCATTGTTTTTCTTATCAGCCTTCGTATATCCAAAAACCTTATCTTATTTTCGATGAATGCCTGCACAGCCGCTTCATTTGCGGCGTTCATTGCGGCAGGCATGGTTCCGCCTATTGCGCCTGCTTCATAGGCGTATTTCAGGCACGGGAATTTTTCAAAATCAGGCTCTTTGAAATCAAGCGTTTTTATTTTTGCCAAATCCAATGGGGCTTGAGTATTTTGCAGCCTTCTTGGATAGGACAGGGCATATTGAATTGGAATTTTCATGTCCGGCAGACCAAGCTGCGCGATGACTGAGTTGTCGGCAAATTCGACAAGGGAATGGACTATGCTCTGCGGATGGATCAGGACATTTATTTTTTCATAGCCAATCCCGTAAAGAAAGTGGGCCTCTATTACCTCAAGGCCCTTGTTCATAAGCGTTGCGCTGTCAATTGTTATCTTGCTGCCCATGCTCCAAGTCGGGTGCTTTAGCGCATCATTCAATGCGGCATTTTCCAATTGCTCCTTGTTATAATTTTTGAAGGGGCCTCCCGAGCACGTGACAATCAGCCTCTTAACCTCGTGTATTTTTTCTCCGTTTAGGCATTGAAAGATTGCGCTGTGCTCGGAATCAATCGGCATCAGGCTCACATTATTTTTTTTTGCTTCTTCCATTATTACAGGGCCTGCCGCAACCAGGGTTTCCTTGTTTGCAAGCGCGATATTTTTTTTGCCCTTTATCGCGCAATAAGTCGGCTCAATTCCGGCAGAGCCGACCAGCGCATTAACGACTGTGTCTGCCTCGCTCAAAGCTGCAATCCTGTTAATCCCTTCAGTTCCGGAATAAATCTGGCAGGAAGAAAAATTAAGCAAATCCCCTGTTTTGCTTTTGTCCATTATCGCGGCCGCCTTGGGCTTGAATTCCTTTATCTGCCTCAAGAGCAAATCGGAATTTTTATTGGCAGTTAAGCCGACTATTTTGAATTCATCAGGGAACTTTCTTACTATCTCCAAAGTCTGGGTGCCTATGCTGCCCGTAGAGCCGAGGATGCTTATACTTTTCATCTTATCAGTTTTGTTTTAGCAAGGCGCATGAATCCTGCTGGCATTTATATGCGCATTCATTATTTGCAGGGGTCTTTCCCAGTATGTAGCAGTTAAATTTGTCGCAGCCTATGTTGTTTGTTATGCTAACTATACTGTTCGCATTTCTGGGAGGCTTTATGGCAAATGAAGTCTTAAAATTCTCATTGGGCTGCAATGTAAACTGCACATTCCCGTTTATATTTATGCCCTCGTTAAATATTGAATAATTGTTTTCTGACACTAAAATCCTAACATCATTTATTGCTATTCCCTTGCCGAAATTATTCAGCCAGAGGCTTATTAAAGGCTGGTTCAGGTTGTTTAATCCGCAGGAAAACTGGTAAAGCGTGTAAGACCTTGGAAATAAAAATACAAAGTTGATTATTAAGCTAAAGAGGGTTACCAAAACCAATCCCAATGTAAGAATCTTCCAAAAATAGCCGTGCTCTAAAAACATGAATAAGTACAAAAGCATAATTATAGTAAAAAAAAACGGCAAAGCGTTCACAACATTCACCCATGTAGGGATAGGCACGATAGTATTTTGGTAAACTGCTATAACAATCTGCACAAGGACTAAAGAAAGAAAGGTGAGGGATAGTATGATAATATTTACATTAGAATGGCTTATCTCAAAAAAGGTTTGGCTATTTTTGCCCTGATTTTTATCTGGAACAGAGTCTTTAGATTTCATTAATCAAAAGATAATGGGAATGCAGATATAAATTTTTTGTAGTGGAAAGTGCGGAAGTTAATCATTTGGGTTAAGATACCTGAAAACCAAGGCTGCAAATATGGCGCCTGCAAGCGGCCCTGTTAAATAGATGGCAATATTGCTCCAGTTTTGAACTCCTAAAAATGATTTTAAAATCATAGGGCCAAGCGCAACAGCAGGATTATAAACCCCTCCTGAGATGCCGCCTCCGGCATAGGCGCATGCTGCAAGGGTTAGTCCTATTGCAAGCCCATAGATTCTGTTGCCCTCTAGCTTTCTTGAAGTTGCAACTGCAAGGATTACTGAGCATAATACAAATGTGAACAGCGCTTCGGCAAGAATCGAATGCAAAATCGGAACTCCTTTTGAAGGGGATGGCAAAAATGCCTTTCCCGATAAAAAATAGAAGATACAAGCAGCTGCAAACGCTCCGATAACTTGCGCAGCCATATATCCTAAAATCTTATTCGCCTTTATTTTACCCCGCATCCAGACAGCTAAGGTGACTGCCGGATTGTAATGGGCGCCCGATACATGTCCCCCTATATACACCATTGCCATAAGCATTATTCCTATGGCAAGCGGATTTCCTGTCAATTCTATTGCCAACACAAGAAACAATGCCCCTATAAATTCCATAAAATATTCTCTCATTTTTATTTTCCCCGCTTTTATAGCAAATGACACAAATTTTTATACAATGTATATGTCATTTGCTTATTACGAACGGACAACAATTGTCTAATTATTTTTGTCCATGAGTATAGCTATCCATTGTCGTCTCTAAACTCATCATCTTTGCTTAATAATATAGAGAACTTTGAATAACCCTCTGAAAATAACAATTTATTATTTGCGCATCGTCGAGACTGAAAATCAAAACAATTCAAAAAATGGGGTTATTCAAAGTCCTCTATATTCTTCTGGTCTTTTTTTTCCCGAAATGTCCTTGCAACGTGGATTTTTTCTTTTGTAAGGGGGTTCATGCCGGTGTAATACATTGCAGTCGACAAAGTTCCCGGAGTCGGAGTAAACACCTGCGTGAGGTTTACGAAAATGTCATTTTCCCTGCAAAATCTTTTTGTTTCTTCCATGTCTTTTTTTGTGCTTCCAGGATGCGCCGCCACAAAATAAGGGACAAGGTTCTTTTTTGTTTTCTGCTCCTCATTGGCCTTTTTGTATTCCTCGAGGAATTCTTTGAATGCAAAAGCAGTTGACTTGTTCATGTGCTTTAGAACGCCATCGCTTAAGCTTTCAGGCGCAATCTTTAGCCGTGTTACAAACTGCATGATTTTCCTGAAAAGCTTTTTCTGCCCGAGAATGATGTCATGCCTTATCGCGCTTCTTAGCTCAAGCGACGTGCCCGAATATTTTCTGTTTAGTTTTTCAACTTCCTCAAGCAGAGGATACAAGTCGTCGCTTAGGACTCGGAATTTGCACCCTGCGCATTGCTGGTTGCAGTAATCCTTTTTATCATAAACTGCAATCATCCCTTCGATAATCGGCGAATAGATTTGCGACTCATGACTGTAAAGAGAGCACCTTGAGCCGTACATGTTCAGCGTAGGAAGCGTGAGGTCATTTATCTTCTTTGTTCCTGAGCAGTACATCGCTTCAATTTCCTTGGCTATGCTTTCTTTGCTTCTCTTTGCAACTTCTTTTCCCTGCACAAGAGGGATTACGCAAAACGAGCACGAGCCCCAGCAACCCCTGCCAATGACAACCGAAGCTTGCAGGTTTTCAACCATGATTTTGTTGAATTCAAGGTTTTTTGAACACGGATGCAGCTTTCTTGCAAAAGGCAAATCATAAATGAAATCCATCTCCTTTTCAGTAAGTGCATGGCATGGCCTGTTGTGCTGTATGAATCCAAAGCCGCAGCCCTCGACGAATGCCTCATCGGGAAGAAGATAAAACGTCCTTGTCAGCAAATTAAATTTCTCCATGTCTGCAACGCATTCCTCATAAGAAGGCAGCTTTCTTGCGTTCCTGCTTATTTCATCTTTCTTGAGCCTAAATGAGATTCCTTCAATGGAGCTTAAGCCCAGTTCATCCCTGATTCTATCGAATTTATCCATTTTTATTTTTTTCATCCTTTCCAGCAGGACAAGAATTGAGCGCTCTGCGCTTGCGTGAAGAAGCAAATCGGCTTTTGTGTCGTTTAGGATTGCGCGCCTTAAATTATTGTCCTTGTAGTCAAAATGCGTAAACCTTCTTATCGTGGCCTCAACGCCCCCGATTAATGTAATGCACCCGCTAAACATCTCTTTTAGTTTCTGGGCATACACAATCAGCGCCCGCTCAGGCACGATTATATTCTCCCTTTTTTTAAGCATAGGAGTGTAATTTGCGAGCATTGAATCCAGCAAGCCCGAAGTTATGCAGAAAAAATATTTAGGAGAGCCGCAGGCTTTGTAATCTTTATCGTCCTTAGGCTGGGCGATAATTCCTGCTTTATAGCCTTTTTTCTCAAGAAGCCTTGCAATTATGGACATACCGCTTAACGGGTGGTCGTAATAAGGATCTCCTGTGACAAAGACTACGTCAAACGAAGAAAAGTTTTGGTAATACTCTTTTCCTTCCTCTAATGATACAGGCAAAAAGCTCTTGTCCATTGCTCTTGGAAGGAGAGCTCCCTTTAAAAAGGTGTATGGAAAATTTGAAGAATTCACTGAAGGAAAAAATCGATTTTATCGAAAAATTGATTTTTTCCCGCAAGTTATATAAACCTACACTATAATTCCCATTAATTCTTTGTTTATAAGGGGGGTTAATCATGGGACAGCAAGAAGTTTATGATTTGCTTAAGAAGCACAAGAGCAGATGGTTTACATCCAAGGAGATAGCAAACATGCTAATGGCATCGCTGGGCTCTGTGACAACGTGCCTGAAGAAATTAAGGGACAGCTCCGCCATTGATTTTGAATATAGGAATAAAATCGGCACCACAACCAAAAACGCTTATGTTTACAGGTTCAGGAAATAATAAATGAAAAAATCGATTTTATCGAAAAATTGATTTTTTCCCTATAAAATTAAAATGCAAACAATTACTTCTAAGGAGCTTATTGACGGCAATGACAAATCGCTATTGGTGCTAGACATTAGGGGCGAAGACAAGTACAATGAGTGGCATATCAAAGGAAGCGAGAATATTGACGTCTATAATGACATATGGGGCGGCAATTTCGATGCCGTAAAGCACAAGCTAAGCAGGCTTCCGAAAGACAAAAAGATTGTTACGGTGTGCAATGCAGGAGTCACATCCCAGAATGCCTCCATGCTGCTCGAATCAATGGGGTATCAGACACTAATTCTTGAAGGCGGAATGAAAGGGTGGAACGCGCTTCACAAGTCAGCAAATGTCATCGATTCAGGCGATTTGCTATTAACCCAAATCATTCGCGTGGGGAAAGGCTGCCTTTCTTATCTGATAGGCTCAAAGATTTCCAAAGAATGCCTTATTGTCGACCCTTCACAATTTGTCGAGGAATACGCGCAAACAGCAAAAGATCTTGGATTTAAGATTAATGGGGTTATAGAAACACATGTCCACGCTGACCATTTATCGGGCGCAAGGCAATTAGCCGAATTAACAAAAACAAAACACCATATTTGGGAAAAAAACGGCGGCGGAACTCGCGATTTTTTAGATTTCCGGGTCGGCGAGAACAGAATAAAAGTTATTGAGACGCCGGGGCACACCAATGGCAGCGTTTGCCTGCTCATAAACAACGGATCTCTTTTGACGGGCGATACGTTGTTTCTCGAAGGCGTCGGCAGGCCCGACTTGGGAAGAAGTAAAGAAGAGATTGAAAAAGGCGCAAAGGCGCTGTTTGCCTCGCTGGAAAAAATAAAAAATCTTGATAAGGAAACGATAATACTGCCTGCTCATTTTTCCAGCTATGAAAAATTCCCAATATCGGAAAAGCTTGGCATTCTGCTGGACAGCAATGCGGCATTAAAAATGGATTCCGAGCAGGAATTTGTAAATCACATAATCAAAAATATGCCAATGGCGCCTCCAAACTACGAGCAGATAAAAGGCATCAATAAAAGCCATATGCGGCTGCCCCGGCAGATGGGCGAGCAGCTTGAGTTCGGCCCTAACAGGTGCGCTGCCAAATAAGAATACCCTATGATAACCTCAAGCCAAATCAAATCAATGAAATCAAAGAAAAAGATAGCCATGCTCACGGCTTATGACTTTCCTACGGCAAGGTTAATGGACGGAATTGTGGACATAATATTAATAGGCGATTCTATGGGCATGGTTGTTTTGGGCTGCGAAAATACCGCTAAAGTTACAATGCAGGATATTTTAAGGGCAACCGAGTCTGTTGCGAGGGCTGCAAAAAATGCATTGATTGTCGCAGATTTGCCTATTGGAACTTATGAAAATAAAAAATTTGCATTTGAGAATGCAAATTTTTTATTAAATGCGGGCGCTCATGCGGTTAAGATTGAAAGAAAGCCGGAAATTGCAAAGTTTCTTGTCAGCAAGGGAATTGAAGTCATGGGGCACATAGGGCTTACGCCCCAAACCATAACGAACTTCAAGGTTCAGGGAAAGGACGAGAAAACTGCTGATTTATTGTTGGAAGAAGCAAAGGCAATGGATGCTGCAGGATGTTTTTCCATGGTCATTGAATGCATCCCTGCAGGGCTTGCTAAAAAGATAACAGAGTCAGTTTCCATTCCTACGATAGGCATTGGCGCAGGGGCGCATTGCGACGGGCAAGTCCTTGTAACACACGATATTCTCGGATTGTTTGATGCATTCAAGCCAAAATTTGTCAAGAGATATGCAAACATCGGCAATGGGATAAAGAAAGCTTTTGGGCAGTATGCAAGGGAAGTAAAAGAAGGAAAATTTCCGAGTGACGAGTACAGCTTTCATTGAAAATCAAAAATTTCACGCCTTGCGTGAAATTTTTGTAGATGAAAAATTTTTTGGAATAAGACTAGACTGTGATTCTCTTGGCTAATTTTATTGCGTAAATTGCATCGTCTTTACCAACTACTAAATCCATATCGTAATCTGCATCATTCCTTTTCCACCTTAGTTTAGATAAAAAGTCACCTTTCATGCCATCTTTTGATTTAAGAGTACCAATTACAATTTTATGGATCTCTCCTCTTTTTTTACCTTTTCTTGGATGCCATTTTTGTAAACCAAGACTATCTTTAGAATATAGAAAACATCCATAATATGCTCGACCAATTACAGTCCTATATCCAGCAGGATGGTCATAATTTTTGTCTTTTAATAAGTCATCAGCTATTTTTAGGAAATCGGTGGGTTTAAATGACATATTTTCACTCTTTAATCAACTTCAATCGTAAAACCTTGACGTAATTTATTGACATTATTTGATTTTATTTCTTTAATCTTCCCGTCTATTACGTTTTCAATTTTTTCCCATAGTTCTATTTTGTCATTTAAATCCATGTTCGGAATTATTATAGAGAAAACAGTTTCTTCCCAGTTTTTAATTTCTACATCTCTTTCCAAATGTACTTTGATATAGTAATCTTGATAAAGATTTGGTATCTCTTTCAGATTAGATGCTATAGTGTAAAAGAGTAAATGATAATCTTTATTTCGGAGTTTATTCCTTATCCTTTCTTTGTCTTTTTCTACTACTTGAAAAATTAGATTTGTTGTTTGATTTGAAATTTCTGTTTCCTTCTTGATCAAAGGTGTAAAAAATATAAAAGTTGTTCTTAAGTTTGTTCTCTCTAAGTTTTCAAAAGGTGAAAAGCTTGGGTCATAAGTAATTCCTGAATAAGTACCACCAGATATTAGCGTATTAAATGTAAAAGGCCATAGATTATTTGCCTGTCCTAAATTTTGTATGGTTGTTAACATTTTGGTTATTTTCTATAGAGGACTTTGAATAACCCCATTTTTTGAATTGTTTTGATTTTCAGTCTCGA
>CAYWNO010000037.1:0-12547 GCA_964459665.1 uncultured Methanosarcinales archaeon | reverse complement strand
AGACTGAAAATCAAAACAATTCAAAAAATGGGGTTATTCAAAGTCCTCTATATATCAATGTCGAATATAATCCAACAGGCGATTTCAACGAACAAACAATTTTTAATTAAAGATGAACTATAAAAAAAATATTAAATGGATAATTTTTGCTTTGTTATTGGCAGCAGCCATATTCGCTTTTATGAGGCTCTACAGCCAGCCTAATGAAGAGAATATTATGGATGTAAACCTAAAAGAGCATAAAAACCTTGCTTTGCACATCCATCCTTTTTTGGAGATAGAGATTCTCGGCCAAAAATTCACGGTCCCGGCAAATATAGGGATTTCAGCCAAAGGCATGAGAGTTATCCATACGCATGATGCAACGGGAAAACTGCATATTGAATCGCCTTACCCGCATCAGTTCTACCTTGATGATTTTTTTGCAATCTGGGGCAAGAACCTTAATTCCAGCTGCATTTTTGACTATTGCGAGGATAAAAGTCATGAGCTAACGTTCTATGTCAATGGCGTTAAAAATGAGCAAAGAGAAGGCATACCGCTTAAAGACGGCGATGAAATAAAGATAGTTTATGTGAAAAAATAAATTTTGTGAAAAAAATTTATTTTTTCAGTCGTAGAATGGAAAAAGAAAAGCATATTACGAAGAAAAATGTGTACTTCATAGCCCTGCTTGCCATATTCTTAACATTTTTGATTTTGGCGTGGCTCGGGTACTTTAGCTATTTGAGATATGCAGCCGCGAACATTTCAAGGGTAAGTTCGCTTCCGCCTTTGGTTCTTTACCTGTTCGCATTCTTTGCAGGAGTCATTTCATTTTTCGCGCCCTGCGCCATTGGAATTTTGCCGGCTTACCTTTCATATTACCTTAACATAAAAGAGGAAAAAAACAAAAAAGCCTTTTATTACGGAAGCTTTGCGGCTTTGGGGCTCGCCTCTTTTTACCTTGTTTTGGGAATCCTAACAATCCTGTTCGGCCAGATTATAGGGATGACTTTAACGGGGTACAACAGGGAGATTTCCGCAGCCATACTTTTGATAGTCGGGATTGGATTGATTTTTGATGCAGGCTCCAATATCAAAAAGCTTGTTCCGCTTTCGCTTAGCCAAAAGCTATCAAAGTTTTCTTTGAGCAAAAGCCATGAAAAAGGATTATTTTTTTTCGGGATTTTTTACGGGATAGAAGCCTTCATGTGCGCCCTGCTTTTGATGGTGCCGCTTATAATCAGCCCGCTTTTAGTGGGTGAAATCTTAACCAGCATTATCAGCTTTGTCGTTTTTTCATTGGCCCTTGGATTGTCCATGATAACCGCAACAGTTCTTATTAGCAAATCAAAAAATATAATCACGGAAAAATTCATGGCATCTTCCAGCGCCCTTAAGAAAATAGCAGGCATTGTAATGGTTTTGACTGCGTTTTTCTTGATATACCTGATGGTTGCGCTGCCCAGCATGAGAATGCAAATGAAAGATTTTTCCGTCGAGGTTTTATTTGAGCATAATCCAAAAGATATTAAGGCATTAAGACCTGCAACTCTGGAATTTTCATTGCAGGATGGCAATAAAAATCCTATAAAGGAAATGGATATTGCCCACGAAAAGCTTTTCCACACGATAATAATAAGCAGGGATTTTTCAATATTTTCGCACATCCACCCCGAGAGCAGCCCGATGACGACGCAAGAAATGAAGAGCAGCGGAATATTCGCCATTAATTACACTTTCGCAAAAAGCGGGCAGTATCTCATAGGCACGGATTTTTCGGTAAAAAATAAGACTTTTTCAAAATGGTTCATGGCTAATGTAAGCGGCGAGCCATCCCAAAAAGCCCAATCCGACTTTTCAATGGAAAAAAATTTTAAAGGGTACAATGTCAGATTATCCGTAAATCCGCAAATAATAAAATCAGCGCAGAAAGCAGAATTGATGTACCATTTTGAAAAAAACGGCGCGCCTATAACCGACATGGAGCCTTACTTGTCTGCGCCCATGCACATATCAGTTGCAAAAGATGACCTGTCTGTGTTTATCCATACTCATGGCGAACTTAGCTCAGAAGATATGAGCATGAATGACAGCAACATGATGATGGACGGAAATATGAATATGGATGTGCCTAAGAATTTTGGCCCGGATGTAAAAGCCCATATAGCATTCCCGTCAGCAGGCATTTACGATGTTTTCGGAGAATTCATGCACAATGGAAAGGTAATTGCAGCGAGCTTTATGCTTGAAGTCAGATAAAAATAACTTTGAAAAATGAAACTAAATAAAATTCATTATGCGGTAATTTTTGCGGCGGTTTTGCTTGCGGCAGCCATAACTTACCAGTCGATTAACTATGAGCCCATAAGCGGAAAAAGTTTTTCTAATATTGAGGCTTTGAGCAGCCTCGCTAAGACGCAGGCAGAAGGCAGGCAGCTCTCGCAAGCTGAAATTGAAAGCAGGCAGTTTAACAATCTTAAGCTAAAAATAGATGGAATGAGCTGCATTTCGTGCTCTGATACTGTCTTTTACGGGCTTATAAACATGAAAGGAATCGCCAATGCAAAAATACAGGACGGCGTGAGCTGCATAATATATGACAAAAGCAAGATTTCAAGAAAGGACATAATGAATTCTGAGTTGTTCCAATCTGGAGTTTACATGGCGGCAGCGCAGGATGAAATTACGATACATTCCAAGGAAGATGCAAAATGTTTATAATATAGAACTGAAAAATTCGCTTAAAAAGCGAATTTTTCAGCTTATTTTTCCACAAAATTGATTTTTTTACTGTCCAATAAAATGCCCACGGATAAAGAGATAAAAAAGGAATTCAAGGAAAAGGCGTCAAAAGATCCTGATAAGTATTATGCCACATCCGTGCTTAAGTCTGAAGGCTTTAGAAGAAAGCATTGCAAAAACTGCGGCACATACTTTTGGTCAGTTACAAGCGAGGATTTCTGCGGCAATCCTGCCTGCTCAGGCGGCTTTAGGTTTATCGGAAGCACTCCGGCAAAAAAACAGCTTGATTACATAGGAGTCTGGACGGAATTTTCAAGGCTGTTTAGCAAATGGGGCTACACGCCCATAAAACGCTATCCTGTCGCCGCAAGGTGGCGCGATGACACTGATTTTGTGCAGGCTTCAATTTATGATTTCCAGCCGTATGTTGTAAGCGGGGAAGTTGAGCCGCCGGCAAACCCTCTTGTCGTGCCGCAGATGTGCCTTAGGTTTAACGACATAGACAATATAGGAATTACAGGGGCGCATTACTGCGCTTTCGTAATGATAGGCCAGCACGCCTTCATGAAGCCCAAGGACTGGGATCAGGCAAAATACTTCACGGACATACATAACTGGCTAAAGCAGGGCATTGGCATTGATAATCGCGAGATAAAGTTTCACGAGGACGCATGGGCAGGCGGCGGAAATTTCGGGCCGTGCATGGAATATTTTTCCAGAGGACTAGAGCTTGGAAACCAGGTCTATATGATGTTCGAGCAGACTCCGGCAGGATTCAGGGAGCTTAACCTAAAAGTTCTTGACATGGGCATGGGACACGAGAGGAATGCATGGTTTACCCAGGGAAAGCCAACAAGCTACGAAACGACTTTTCCAACTGTTACGAGCAAGCTTTACGCATTAACTGGCGTAAAGTTTGATGAAGGCTTGATGAAAAAATTCCTGCCTTATTCATCTTACCTTAATGTAGACGAAGTTGATGATATAAACAAGGTTTGGGGCGAGGTTGCAGAAAAAGTCGGAGTGAATGTAAAAGAGCTGCAAGAAAAAATTCTTGAGCTTGCAGCGCTTTACTCCATCGCCGAGCACTCGCGGGCTTTGCTTGTTGCTTTAAGCGACGGCGCGCTCCCGTCAAACGTAGGCGGCGGATACAACCTAAGGGCCATATTAAGAAGGGCGCTCTCTTTTATTGACAAGTACAAATGGGACATAGAGCTTGCGCAGGTTTGCAGGTGGCATGCCGAATACCTAAAGCCGCTGTTTCCTGAGCTTTCAAAGAACCTTCACGAAGTCGAAAATATACTAACGGTTGAAAAGGCAAAATACGATGCTACAAAGCAAAAAACCCACTCGATGATTTCAAAACTTGTCAGGGAAGATATTGACGACAAAAAGCTGCTTGTCCTGTACGACAGCTACGGCATAACTCCGGAAGTCGTAAAAGAAGAGTCATCAAAACTCGGAATAAAAATTTTAGTTCCTGAAAACTTCTACGCAAAAGTAGCAGAGCTTCATGAAAAACATGAGCAGGAGCATGCTGCCCAAAGGGAGGATTTGCTCGACTTGGAGGGGCTGCCGGAAACAAAGGCATTGTATTTTGAAGACTATAAAAAACATAAATTCAAGTCCAAGGTCGTAAAAGCCATAGGCGATAAAGTGATCTTAGAGCAAACATATTTCTACCCTACAAGCGGAGGCCAGCTTCATGATATGGGGAAAATTTTTTTGCTGGGCAAAAAAATTTTTCAGGTAGTTGATGTTTTCAAGCAAGGCAGCCACATTGTGCATGTTGTGGATGGGAATTCTTCATTTAAAGAAGGCGACGAAGTCGAATGCGAGATTGACTTGCCAAGAAGAGAGCAGCTTGCAAAGCACCATACTGCAACACACATAGTGAATGCAGCTGCAAGAAAAATCCTTGGCAGCCACATAAACCAGGCAGGCGCAAAAAAAGACATAGACAAGGCGACAATTGACCTTACGCACTACCAGAGCATAACTGATGATGAGCTTTTGCTGATAGAAAAGGAAGCAAACAGGATAGTAAATGGGCACATAGAAGTAAGAAGCAGCTTTTTACCGAGGACAGAAGCTGAGCAGGCTTACGGAATGGGCATTTACCAGGGCGGGGCAGTCCCCGGCAAATCCCTAAGGATTATAAACATTCCCGATGTTGATGTGGAAGCGTGCGGCGGAACCCACCTGAAAAATACTTCAGAAGCAGGAGAGATAAAAATACTCAAGTCAGCCAAGATAAGCGACGGGATTGTAAGGATTTATTTCACTGCAGGCGAGGCTGCGCAAAAAGAAAAGAAAGGAGAAATGCAGATTCTGGAGCAATCCTGCGGATTGCTCGGAGTGCGCGCAGAGCAGCTGCCTGCAAGGGTGAATGAGCTTTTTGAAAAATGGAAGAAGATTAAAAAAATGGATTTCAAAGGAATCCAATTTTCCGCCAAAGAGTTTGAATTGACATCTAAGGAGGAATATTTGGGAAATGTGCTCGACAAAGTTGCAGAAACCCTAAAGACGCAGCCCGAGCATGTTGTAAAGACGATAAAGAGGTTCATCAATGATTTAAAAGAGCTGAAGGAAAAAATAAGGGCAACATGAAATTTATAGAGAACTTTGAAAAATTCGCTTGAAAAGCGAATTTTTCAAAGTTCTCTTTTTCAAAGTTCTCTTAAATCTTCAATCCAACTACTTGGGATATTCCGTCCTCGTTCATTGAGACGCCGTAAAGAACGTCAGCTTCCGAGATTACATTATCGTTATGGGATATCATCACATACTGGGCTCTTTCGGCGTACTTTCTTATCAGCTTTGCGAGCTTCTCGCTGTTGTGCTTGTCAAGGGCAGCGTCAACCTCGTCAAGGACATAAAATGATGCAGGCTCGTGCTCCTGTATTGCGAAGATAAAAGCAAGCGCCGTCATTGTCTTTTCACCGCCGGATAATCCCCTTATGTCGAGGAATTTGCTCCCGGTTATCTTTACATTGATTCTTATTCCTGCTTCAAATGGGCTTTGCTCGTTCTCGAGCACTAATGTTGCCTCAGCGCCTTTTGTCGTCAGCATGTTGAAAAAGTTTTTGAAATTGTTGTTCACAATATCGAAAGTTTTGATGAACAGCTCCTTTTTTTTGCCATCTATCTCTTTCATCATCGCCAAAACGTCATCTTTTTCAGTTGCAAGCTTTCCTTTTTTGTCCATGAATTCGCCGTATTGCTTTTCGGCTTCCTCATAGACTTCAAGGGCCCGCATGTTTACTGTCCCTATATCCTCCCGCATTTTTTCAAACTTTGAAATCTCGCTTTTTAATTCGTGCTCGTCTTTTTCCAAATCAAGCTTTACCCCCTCATACTGCGAAAATTCCTGCGACATTCCGGCCAGTAAAGCCGCAATCTCAGCATTTTTCAGCGAGTTGAAGTTTACCTTTATCTCGCACTGCCTTGCATCTTCCGCAAGCTTTTCTGCCGCGAAATCGTTTTTCTGCATCTCCTCTTTTATCTTGCCCTGCTTTGCAAACAGCGACTTGAACTTCGTGTAGAATTCTTTCGCAAAATTCTCCTTTTCCCTGAGCGCAAGCTCTTTTTGCGAGATGATTTCCAAAACTCCTTTTAGCTCGCCGTTGAAGCCATCGTCGTCCTTGTCGAGCTGCTTTAGTATCTTTTCCGTCTTCTCCTTGTCCGGCGCAAAAATGTTGGTTATCTGGGAATCTATATTCTTGATTTCAGAATTTTGCTTTATTATCTCCTCGCTAAGCTCCTTGAATTTCTGCTCGAAGGTGTTCAGCTCGGCAAGAAGCGTCGGGTCGTTAAGCTGCGCGATTGCATTCCTAAGCTTCTGCTTTTCAATCTTAAGATTGGTAAGCTCCTTGTTATGCGCTGCAATGCTGCCGCTTATGCTGCTTATCCCGCCGTCTATGGACTTATCTTTTGATTCAAGCTCTTTTTGCTGCTGCCTCGATGATTCCACATCGCCCGACTCAAGATGCATGGAGGCTTCTGATTTTATTATCTCGCCTTCAAGTGAAGCCTTATGCTCCCTAAGCTCTGTTATCTTGGCTTCATTTTCGCTCCTTCTCTTTTCGAGAACGTCTATGAGGGATGAAAGCTCGGATGCTTTCCTCTCGTTTTCCCCGAGGCTTTCCTCAACCTCTTTTTCCTTGAAACCGAATGCCTCTTTTTTCCTCTCCCTAAAGCCGCCGTGCATTGCGCCGCTTGCCTCTGCAACATCCCCATCCATAGTTACGAATTTTGCCTTCCCTATGCCAAGGCGCGTCGCCACATGGATGCTGTCCACAATCACGGTGTCCGAAAAGACATAGGAAAATATTTTCTTGAACTTGGAATCGAAAGACACAAGCCTGATTGCAAAGTCATGAACGCCCTTCGCGCCTATGAGCTTTTTGGCTTCCTCGCCTGCATCTCTCGAGCTTATCTTGTTTAAGGGCAGGAAGGTTGCAGTGCCGAGCCTGTTCTGCTTTAGGTATTCAATCAGCTCTGCAGCCAGCCTGTCGCTTTCGACGACAATGCTTTTTATCCTTGGGCCTGCCGCAACTTCCAGTGCGACTGCATACTTTGAGCTTACATTGCCAAGGTCGGCGACAGTGCCGTATATTCCTTCCCTCTTGCTTTTCAATTCGAGAATTTTTTTTGCGGCCAAGTCTCCCCTTGCAAACTCCTTTATTGTTATGTCCTTTGCCCTTAGCTTTGCAAGATCCTCGCTTAAGGCATTCATCCTTCTTCTCGCTTCGGAAAGCTGAACGGCCATTGAGGAATCCTCGTCGAGGCGCTTGTTAAGCTCCAAAGTCTGGCTCCTGAAAAGCTGCCTCTTATCCTTGAGCGCGTCAATCTGATCCTTGTATTCCTTTTCAACATCAATGACTTTCTTTATCCTGCCTTCTATTGCGCTTATCTCGCTGCCTATTTTGTCTTTTTCCCTTATTAGGTTATGCTGGCTTTCCCTTAATTCTGTTATCTTCTTTTGAAGCTCGTCGGCTTTCCTGTCAATCTCCTCGACATTTTTTTCGATTTCTCCGATGCTGTTAAGGTCATTTTTCTCCTTGAACTCAAGTATCTTGCCGCCGATTGTTCCGCGATCCCTGTTCTTTGATTCTATCTGGGCTTCGCATTCTTTCTTCTCATTGGCCAATTGCGCTATCCTTTTCTCTATATCGCCGATGCTCTCCTTTAAGTCGCTTCTTCTTTGGCTTATTCTTCCCAACTCAGTTTTGCATGTATCTATTCTAGAGCTGTGCTTTGCAAGCTCTATCTTTAGCGTCTCAATCTCCTTGTTTAGCTTTATCTGCTCGACTTCCCCTTTTTCCTCGATTTCCTTTGAAATGCTTTCTATCTGCTTCTTTTTTTCCTCGTTCTCTGCCTTTAGCTTCGATATTTTTTCCCTTATTGCCGACAGCTCATTGTTTCCATTGTCTATTCTGCCCTGCATCTCTTTTTTTTCCGAAAGCTTTTTGCCTATCTGCATTTTTAAGTAAGAAGCCTTGTTTTGCCTAATCCTATCGCTCATGTCCTTGTACTTTAATGCCCCGTCACGATCTTTCTTTAATTCCCTGAGATAAGTGCTCCTCTCAGAAAGTATTATCTCGGTTTCCCTCAGGTGCTGCTCGACTTTTTCGAGCTCAAGCATCGCCTTGTGCTTTTTTTCCTCATAAAGCGAGATGCCTGCAATGTCTTCTATAAGGACTCTTCTCTCCTCGGGATGCATCTCAACAAACCTTATGATGTCACCCTGAAGTATTATGTTGTAGCCGTTAGGATCTATTTTCGCGAGCGATAGCAGGTTTGTAATCTGCTGGCGCGTCATTGCCTTGTCGTTGATTTTGTATACGGACTGCCCGCTCTCCCTTACTATCCTCGATATTTTTATCTCCTTGTCTTGCGTCGGGAACACTTTGCCGGAGTTGTCGAAATATATGCTTACTTCCCCCTGCTTTGCGGGCTTTTTTAACTTGCCCCCGTTGTAGATGAGGTTTGCCGATTTTTCCGCCCTTAAATCCCTTGAAGAAGACTTGCCGAGAACAAAGCAAAGCGCGTCCAGGACATTGGACTTTCCAGCGCCATTTGGCCCCATGACGCAGTTAAAGTTTCCTTCAAAAAGTATTTCCGTGTGCTTTGCAAAGGACTTGAAGCCCTGCATTGTCATCTTGTTTATTTTAGTGGATTTCAATGGATTTACATTCAATGAGCTTGCAGCAACAGCTATCTGTGGAGTGATTTGCGGGAGAATTTCCTGAGTGATAGGGTTTTGCGCCGAAACATCGCCTGTATTCTGCTCTTCCATGTGGGCTAATCTATATCGGTGATATTTAAATTTATTGCCGCCGTAAGTTGCATTCCTTCATACGTCTATTCGGGTTCTGCAAGCTATTGTTATAAATGATATCATAATAGATATGCCTAATTTAAATATTAGTTGTGATTTAGCTCATTTATGTATGAAATTTTTACAGCAAACAATAAGGCAGAAAAACTCCTTCAGCATTATATAAAAGAACGACAAGACATTGTCAGCAAACTTCAAAGGCTAAAACAGTCACCGAGAACTGAAATTGGCGCTCATCTTTTACATGGAATATTGGCAGGCAAATGGAGTTGCTGGCTGGGCTTAAATATAAGAATGGTTTACAGCATTGATGATTCCAACAAAAAAATTATTGTAGAAGCAGTTGGAACTCACAAAATATAGAGAGTTTTGAATAACCCTATTCCATTTATAAATAAACTGCATTTACTTTATAAATACAGGGGGTTATTCAAAGTCCTCTATATTAGATATCAAGCTTTTTTATTTTTCCTTCTGGAATGTTCTTTTCACTCTCCAGAATTTGTTTCATCATCTCCGGATTTTGTAATATTTCTATTGTCTCCTTCATACCTTCATACTCTTTTCTAGATATAAGAATCATGTCCTGGTTCATGGATATCTGATAACTGCCCCTGTTTATATACCTTTCGAAGTTGCATTATTTCATTCGCCTATTCGGGTTCTGCAATAAAAAAACAGAAAAATCCCCTAATAAATCAAATCATCTTCTTAAGCCTGCTTACGAACTCTTTAAAATGCTCTTTCTTGATGCTCAATCCGCATGCATGCTCGTGCCCGCCGCCGTAGCCATCCAATCCTGCAAGGGCTTTCTCGATCAATGGAGGAAGGATTTGCTTGCTCGACCTTAAGCTGCATTTCATCTCGCCGTTTTTCTCCCTTGCTATCAATATTATTTTATCTGGGCACCTGTATATAGCCTCATTTGACAAGTCGCTTGTAAAGCTTGACCTGTCATCCTGATAGTTGAACAAGAGCAGCTTTTCGCTTGTTTTTTTTGCAGTGTCCATAACTTCCTTGATTAAAGGCTCATAAAGCTTGTTTACCTGCTCGTATTTTTTGTAAATAAATTTGCCTTGCGCAGTCTTTTGCTCGAGTATCTCATAAGGGCTTGTTATCCTTGTAAATATGTTTATGCATTTATTCACATCATTAATTTTCCCCTTCAGGGCAAAGGAAAAAATTCGGATGAGGCGCCCAAGTTTTGAATTATACAGTATGTCGCCAGGCGCATGATAATCTTTGTCTATCAAGTCAGGAAAATCATTCCTGAAGTCTTTAATGAAAGGAGGGATGAACCAGTCTGCTACACACCCTACGCAGGCAATCCACAGGTCTTCGCCCACAATTTGATAGCACAAGTAAGAAGTCGGATGGTTATCCTGCGGGTTTGAAACTCTCGGATTGAAATACTTGACGTTATTTCTCTTAAAAGGGCCGTGGTGGTCTATCCACACGACGGGAACTTTCATCGCATCCAAAAAATCCTGCTCCACAACGGCCATGTCCAGGATGAAAATCTTATCGGGTCCGTATTCTTCTGCTTTTTTTACGAATACGCTGTCAATTTTCGGCGTGGTCTTTACTATAACCCCCTTTCCCTCTTTCTTGTAGCGGTAAAGCTGGAGAAAAGAGCATAACCCGTCCTGGTCGTCATCAAAAAAGAATAATGGCCTTTTGCAGCTATCCAAGAGCTCCCTCGCCTGTTTTAACTGCGCAGCTGACAATGCCATAATTTTGGAATCGGGATTAATTATTTAATTGTTTGGTTTTGCAGAGTATAGAGAACTTTGAAAAATTCGCTTTTCAAGCGAATTTTTCAACTTATATTTTGCCAAAAAAATTGATTTTTTCAAAGTTCTAACACTAAATTTATATAATACCCAAAAACTAAATTATCAAAATGAAGCTCAAAGTAAAAGATATCGATATTTCAAGCGGAGGGCCGCTTATTGCAATCCTCAATCATAAGGATGCGGCAATGCTTGACCTTCACGTAATGGACAGGGCAAAGATAAAAAAAGGAAGAAAGCTTGAGACTGTGGTCATTGACATAGCGCGAAACGGCAGGATAATATCTGAAGGCAAAATCGGGCTTTTTGAGGAAGTCCTGAATCACTTGAAGCTTAAAAATAATGATGAAGTTGAGATTACAATTGCAAGAAAGCCCTTGTCCATAGAGTACATCAAGAAAAAGCTTGATGGAGAGAAGCTTTCTAAAGCGGAGATTGACCAAATAGTCTGGGACATCGTGAATAATAAACTAAGCGCAGTCGAGCTTACATATTTTGTTGCGGCGTGCTACACCAAAGCGATGAGCATTGAAGAAACAATCCTTCTTACTAAAGCCATGGTTAGGCATGGGGAAATCCTAAAGCTAAACAAGCATCCTATTATTGACAAGCATTCTATCGGCGGGGTTCCCGGCAACAGGACAACTATGGTTATTGTTCCAATTATAGCCGCTGCCGGCTACTTCATGCCAAAAACAAGCTCGCGCTCAATAACGAGCCCTGCAGGAACGGCGGATACTATGGAAGTTCTTGCGCGCGTTGCCTTTCCTATAAAAAAAATGAAGGAGATAGTTCTCAAAACAGGAGGGTGCATAGTCTGGGGCGGCGCATTGAACCTTGCCCCTGCCGACGACAAGATAATAGCCGTTGAAAGGCCGTTGGAGATAGATGCAGAAAGCCAGCTTCTTGCCTCGATAATGGCAAAGAAATATTCGGTTTCCAGCACGCATATACTAATTGACATTCCCGTAGGAAAAGACGCCAAGGTAAAGGGCATGTTCGGCGCTTTAAAGCTAAAGAAAGAGTTTGAGAAAATCGGAAAAAGGCTAAAGAAGCGCATTAAAGTTATGATAACAAACGGAAGCTCGCCTATTGGAAACGGAATCGGGCCGGCATTGGAAGCAAGGGATGTATTGTGGCTGCTTAAAAGGGACCCTCGAAGGCCGGTTGATTTGGAAAAAAAATGCCTTGCTATCTGCTCAAATATTTTTGGCATGGTTGGAGTAAAAGGCGGCCGCAAAAAAGCATTTGAAATTCTAGAATCAGGAAAAGCCTACCAAAAGATGGTTGAGATTATAAAGGCCCAGGGCGGAAAAGAGATTGCCCCGGAAAATCTAAAGATAGGCAGGCATTCTTACAATTTTCTCTCGCATGAAGGCGGAAAGGTTATAGCAATAGACAACATCCCAATCTCAAGAATCGCAAGGATTGCAGGAGCCCCGAATGACAAGGGAGCCGGAATTTACCTGCACAGGCGCGTTGGCGATGCAGTAAAAAAGGGAGAGGATCTTTTTACAATATACGCCGAGAGCAGGCGTGAGCTGGAACATGCAAAGGACGTTGCGAAATCCTGCAAAGCGTTTATAATAAGGAAAAACGGCGTGTAGAAATCCTCTCGCCATAGGTGGCTTTATGCACAAAAATAGAAAACTCTGGATGTAGCGAAGTGAAATCCAGAGTATCA
>CAYWNO010000036.1:6579-12568 GCA_964459665.1 uncultured Methanosarcinales archaeon | reverse complement strand
TAGATAATCCTGATATTTGCAGAAATAGGGGTGCAATAATTTCCGTATACTACATAATATAAAACCAAGTCGTCTTTGAAATTCCTATCTTTTTTATCTCTTTTGCAGTCAATTTTAACAATTTCTCCCTTAACTGCTCCTGACTTTCATAAATCAAATAATCTGGGTTATCCAAAGTTCCAGTAAATTCTAAATTCTTAGCTTCTTTGCCAATAGGAATAACTTTGGTTACGATAATTCGCTTTCTTTTCAGTTCACCAATATCACCCTCAAACTTGAATTCCTTTTTATTTATGAAATCCAAGAATAAGTCATCCATTTGCTTCCAATACTCTTCCCCTTTCATTCTTTTGCCAGTTTTGTAATCTATAAATTCCTCATAAACTACTTTTTGCGTGTTTCTGGAATAAGGAGAAATTGGTTTGAAATCCTTATCGTTGCTTATCCCAACCAGCATAAAACTAAATGGCTTAATCTGTTCATGTATGGGTTTTCCCTTATTCATTGCTTTGAATCTTTTATGAACATTATAACCAGATACCGAAAGTTGGCTTATTGCATAAGAAGTCCTATATTTTTCCATTGTTTCATCAATATTTGACAATTCATAATAAACTCTCAATATATCTATCCAAAACATTTTCTGCCAATCCCTATTAATGCCAAAAGGATTTTTTAAGTGACCCAATCCGTGAAGTTTGCAATCTTCAATAATTATTTTTTCACCCTCTTTCTTGTATAAAACATACCTTTTGGAGCAAATCCCATAAAACCACAATCCTTTCTTCTGGATTTTGAAAATGGAAGTTTGAAAAGAATAAGGATTCAAGGGCATGAAAAATTCCTCTACATCTTCCGCTAAATATGCTGGGACTACCACACTATCAGTATCAAAATATGCCGGTACAACTTTATATTTAGCCAAAAGTGATTCAGCCATAGCTAAAAGAAGTCTTGCTCCCGCAACTATAGTAATTGAAATTATAGGATTAAAGTATTCGCCTTCTTTTTCATAATGTTTATCATTGACAATAAAACTGGTATTGCTATAAACTTCCAGCTCTTCTTCTATTTCCTGCTCGTTCATCTCGATAAAAATCCCATAAGTCAGGGCGTTAAGGAGTATTTTAAGTGCCTTTTCTGCACTTTGTTTTTCTGGATTCTGCTTCAGCTGTTGCCTTTTTTCAGCTAAAAGCCGAATAAGGTTGTCTTTATTTGGATTGATAGAAATTCCGAACAAAGTTTTTTCTTTTAATGACTTTTGCTTCCCAATTGCTTTGAATCTAATGGCTTTCTTAATCTTTGGAGTTTTTCCAGAAAGCAATTTTGATGCTATTAAATCAGGCAGGGCATAATAAATTGGAATTTCTGATGTAACTTGGTTTATAGCAATATTATATGCTTGGGATTTTTCATCAAATCTGCTTCTTATGGGCAAAATATCGTTTTCTGGGCAAATTTCAACAAGGACACAGAAACTCTTCCACAACTCTTTATTCTGCAAGTCTTTCAGAGTGATGTTGTCTAATAGATTTTGCACATTTTCAGTATCGTTTTCACATTCAATCTTTTCTGCTATAAGGTAATCCCACAACCCAAGCAAAGTAAAAAGTGTTGGATAACTGCTAAAGAAATCCAAAACAGCACAATAAAGAGGAGTTTTTCTTATTCTTAACTCACATCTTCCACCATAGAAGGCAGACATTAAATTGCCCAATATCTTTGGACTAAAATCTTGGTTTTGTTTTAGAAATGGCTTTATGTTTAATTCCTTTAGGAATGCCTTTCCTATTGAGGCGGCTGAATAAACCTGATTTATTGGAAGTTCTAAAGAGAATTTTTTCAGCTCTTGTTCGAGTTTAAGAAATAATGCGTAAGTTGCTTCAACGTCATTTCTATTGTAATTAATGTAGTTTTCTGTTATCCTGCCATGCTTATCCCTTACTTTCTTTTCTCTTTTTATTCCGAAGTGTTTAGTTGATTTTGCTAAAGTTGGATTTCTAATAGTGCTTAATGCACAAACTAAAGTTTTGACATCACAAAAATATCCCCTGAATTTTTCTTCTACACCATAAATTTGACCTAGTTCAATGAAACTCTTTGTAGTGTCAAGATGCCTGATTTTTATTCTTGGAAAAATCAGTTTTTTGCTTAAAGTAAGTGAGAAACCTCCATTAAAACTTCCTCTTGCATAGGAGTTTTTAATTTCCAATCTGGATAAATCGAAAGGTAAATTGAATCCAATGCAAAGTGTACCTTTCAAAAGATGTGGATATAAAATTTCATCAACAAACTCCTGTTTTCTGAGTAAAGGAATGTCATATTTTTCGCTATATCTCTTTAATCTTTCAATCTCTTTATCAGCAAGAAATTCATCATTATAAAACAAGCCATCTTCATCCGACCATTTTTCATTAACTATTTTATAAGAACCGAAAAGCAGATTTTGATATTGGTCTGTAGTAGTTTCAGTATCAAAAATCAAAAAAGTATCAAATTGCGGAATTTCTTTTTCAGCAATATCCTTATTGCTTTTCTTTTCTTTCTTTTTTGTGTAACTTCTCACAGCAATTGTTGTCATCTATCCTCATCCTCAATTTTTCTGAAAATTCAATCTGCATTATCCCCATTAGCTTTAGCAGCTCCCCATGACTTCTCATTAGGAAAACTATTATGTGAAGCAAACAATCGCAAGCACGAATTTTTGGAGGCAATTGGTTCTGTCCTCTTGTTATTACGCTATGACAATTCAAACAAAGAGGATATTTTTCTTCGCTAATTTTTCTTCCATGTATGTGATGTTGCTCTATTGAACAAGTTGGTCTGTATTCTCCGCAAATTCTGCAAATATCCCAATTATTCCAAAGGGTTTTCATTTTCCTTTTCCTGTGATATTTAGCAAGAAATTTATCCATAGTCTTCACTCTCATAAATTTCGTAGAACTCTAAATTTTCTTGCCTTTCATCAATCTCAAAAAGCTTTTCAGGTCTGGTTTCCAAAGTGTGCTTTTTTCCTTTTGAATCCTTAACTTGCTTTTTCCTAAATGGCTTTAAAACTTCAACATCACCGGTTGCCAAGAATTTCTTTACAGCGTTAAGATAAGTGCCTACAAGCGAAGCATCTGCTGATGAAGCAAGAACTATGGTTTTACGCATACCTCTTTCATAGATAGTCATGCTCCTTTCTATGCGGTCTTTTTTGGAAGCAACCCACTTTCTACCTTTTTTTCTGATTATCCTTCCTAAATGCTTTTTAACTTTATATGCTGTGATTCCTAACTCTTTGGCAGTATTTGTAAGGTACTTTCCTTTTCTCATTGCAGAAAGGACTTGCAGGGCTTTCTTGCGCTCATCTTTCTGGTTTGAAGTGAGGTTATTCCATTTTGTCCGTGATAGTTGCCTTTTTGTCTTAACCATGCATGTTCTGATAGAAACATTTATATATAAAGTTAAAGTATGTTATTTTACAACCAAATTTACTACCTTAAAACGTATTTTTACTCATGGCAGGCGCAAGAAATAATGAAAAATGGATTTTAGACTTCATTCAAGCTAGAGGCGGTAGAGTTAAGTTAGGGGACATTGTAGACCATTTTTTTAACAATGCAACATCTTCTCATTATATCTCAAAAGAGGGTATTTATGGCGCACTAAAAAGACTGGAAGAGAAAAAACTAATCATAAGAATAGAACTGAAAAAAGGGGACGCAAAAAGAGTCTTCTTTGAAGTGCCTTCAACTGATTTAGAATTTAACGTAGAAAAATTTATTGAAGATTACAAAGGAAAACACAATAGAAATCCAACTTTGGAGGAGATAGCTATCAATGTCGGTAAACCACCAGAAGAAATTAAAAGTGCTGTTTATTTACTTGCAAAAAAGTTAGAATGGTACAATCCTGAACAATCTATTGCAAGTGCAGCATATTTATTTGGAGGTACTGCTGATACAAAACTTGATAGGAAAGAAATCAAATTTGTGATTGAGAAGGTAAAGAATCCTGAAACTTCAAATGTTGCTTCTAAATATCTAAACTCGATAAGTTACAAACAGGATTTAATTAAATACCCTTCATTTCTTACTATAATCAGCGAAATATTGGAAAATGCTACGGAAGATGAGATGGTACAAGATTTACTTTACGCAATATCTGTTACAATAAGTTCTGCTACTTTCAAGAAAAATTTTACTAGCACTAAAATTCAAAGAGAAATTAAAAAATTATCAGATACTTTATTTAAAATTGTGAATAATGATAAACTTAAGAAAAATGTTAGAGAATATTCACTACAATTATTAGGGGGATTAAATGACAACAGAGTTATTGAACTTTTAATAGAATCACTAAATAACTTCGATGAAAAAACTATGTCTTATGATTTCAAAAATACATTCGATAGTTGGATATTGCATAAGTTTTATAGTGAGCATCATGAAGAACTATTATCAAAATTATTTGAATTAAAAAACAAAAAAGGTGCTGAAATACTTATTGGTCTTATGAATAGGTATGAGGTAAGATAAAATGAAACTCTTACTCCTTAACGGACACGGAATAAACATGCACGTTGATGGCGCAAAACTCTATATCAAAGATGGCAGATTTTCTACGCAAGAAGAACCACAGCAATATGTATTTATTCCCAAAAGAATTGATTTAGATAATGTCATAATCTATGGAAGAAGTGGAAACATAACTTTGGAAGCAATAAGGTGGCTAATCAAACACAATGTTCAAGTAACTATTCTGAACTGGGATGGAAAACTACTGACTACAATGCTCCCTGCAGAAAGCGTACAAGTTAAAACAAAATTTGCCCAATATCATTCCTATTCTGATAACAATTTAAGATTGGAATTAGCAAAAAAATTTATCAGGGCAAAATTTAACAAAACAAAGATGGTGTTGGAGTGGTTAAAATTAAGGTATATTCAGATAAATGATGATTTTTCTTCTGAAGAAAAGCTCTTTGAGAAAGTGAAATCAATTTCAGATATTATGATGGTAGAAGGCAGAGTTGCTGGTTTCTACTGGCAAGAATTAACAAAAATATTTCCAGAAAAGTATGAATTTGAGACAAGAGAATATCAGAAAAAGCCAAGAGGAGCTGGAGATGCAATAAACTGCATGTTTAATTATGGTTATGCAATCCTTGAATCAGAGTGCTTGAGGGCAATAAATTCAGCTGGTTTAGATGTCCATGTTGGATTTATGCACGAGATGTGCATAGGAAAGAATAGTCTAGCTTACGATTTGCAAGAGCCATTTAGATTTCTGATTGATTTGTCTGTGATAAATCTTATTGAGAATAAAAGCATGGAAAAAAGAGATTTCATAAGAACAGAAAATTACAATTTGAGGTTAAGACCGACAGGAGCAAGAAAACTAGTCAATGAAATACGGAATCAACTCAACAAAAAAGTCCTCTATAATGGTCAAATGTGCTCTTGGAGTTATGTTTTGTTGACTAAAACAAGAGAATTAGCACATCACTTGCTTGGAAAGAAAAACAAACTTGACTTTGAAGAACCTCATCATGAATTACAAAGACAGGATAATGAAGAAATAAGAAGGAAAATTTTGTCCCTACCATACTCAAAGTGGAAAAAATTAGGTTTCTCTAAAGGTACACTGCACTATATGAAGCAAAATGCTAAAAGTGATAAGCCATTCTCACTTAATAAGCATGTGGTTGAGAGGCTGGATACTATAGAGGACTTTGAATAACCCCCTGTATTTATAAAGTAAATGCAGTTTATTTATAAATGGAATAGGGTTATTCAAAACTCTCAATAGTTTATATTTCTTTTATTTCAACTTTAAATTGTGCAGAATTTCCAACAAACAAACCGCTTGGGTTTTTTAAAATGATACCACCGCCCTTTGGAACGATACAATTTTCCTGATAAAACTTAACTTCTTCGCCTTGACAATCAGCATAATGCCTAGATTGTTTCCCTTTGGTGAAAAGTTCGTAATCCTCCCTTGA
>CAYWNO010000036.1:0-6569 GCA_964459665.1 uncultured Methanosarcinales archaeon | reverse complement strand
TTATAAAGTAAATGCAGTTTATTTATAAATGGAATAGGGTTATTCAAAACTCTCCATAGTATATTTTATTAATAAATTTGTTTTTTGTCCGAAGTGATAACGCTGGAATTATCTCCTTTCTTACTTCTTTAAATGATAGCTTTATATTCTTTAATTGTCCTTTGGGTAGGTTATATTCTATTACATTTTTTTGACTAAGGTTATTTAAAAAATTATTAATTAATGTAGCATATAAAAAAGATTCAAACTCATTATAAAAATATTGTTGCAATATTTTTGATTTAGTACGTTGAGATAAAATCTCTTTAATCGAAAGATAAATTTTCTCTACATCTTTTTTAAATTTCTTCATTTCTTTTTCTTTTTTTATTAGTGTGGTTGGTATTTTGAAATAGATTAACATTTCCTTTAATGTTTTTCGCTTGAAATACATTATTTGAGTTTTTTATATTTTGCCCTTCTTTACTTCCACCGAAGATTCCTTCTAAGATTTTTGGCGTTTCATTAAAAAATTCTATAATCTGCTTATGACGTGCTAATAAGCTTATAACAATTATTACCCATCCAAATATTTCTTTTCCAAATTTTATAACAAATACCCCTATAAGAATCAATAACAAAGTCATTGAAATGTCAATTATTTTTCTACTTTTTTTATTTACCATCTTTCTGCATATTTCCCTATAGCAAAACCAACTGCCAAAAATAAAGAAACTAATGAAAAATTCACAAAATTAATTGTTAATTTTCTTCTTTTGCAATAAGGCTCTTGATGTTCAAAAGATTCTGCAATAGTCCTTAAAGCCCTTTCACATTCATATTTAACTTGACTTACACGTTCTTCATTTTCTTGCACCCTATCAATATCTTGTCTAACATCTTGAATATCTTCATATTTATCATACCTGTAATTATCCAAATAATTGAAAATATTTGATTCAGTGCTAGAATTAGCAGCCCTGTATGATTCGTAACTTTCATAAGGTGGAATGTAGCAATCATCTGTGTGATTGTTTAATACCTTTTCAGCTTGTTTAACACAAAGTTCTAATTCAATAACTTGTATTTTATGGAATGCTTTTAAAGCATTAAGAGTCGCATAATAACCATGAAAGAGTGATTCATTTTCGTTTTGAGTTTGCCTTCCACCCCTAACTAGTTCTCTTCCAGCAGTTATGTATTGTTTTATAGCTTTTTTTGAGCTATCATTAAACTCTTTTTCAGATAAAACTGTGTCTGCACCATCAAGAAGTTCTATAGCCCTGTCCAAAGCTTGTTCTGAATTGTCATAAGTTTTCTGTCTTTCACTACAAATATTGGAATCCCATTTCAAATTAACTTCTTTACTGTTCTGTTCTTTTGAAAGATAAACTCTTTCATTTAAGCACCCATAACAATTAGGTGTAACTATCACTTCCTCATCTACTGGTAACCAAAAAGTGGCAATATATGTGCCTGTATTCTTTTTCTCATCCCAAGATATATTGGCTATTTGCATACTTTGTGTCCTGCAAAGCCATTGGGTACTAAAATAAGAATGATAAACCTGAACAATATTCGGCTTTGAAGTTTTATCAAATTTAGTATCGGAAGTTGTAACTTCGCCCTTTATTGTAACATAAAATCCATCAGTTAATTGGTGATTTGGTTTATTAAGTTTTAATAAAAATAGAGAAAATAGGATAATTGCTATAAAAATTGGAATTATAATCAAAATAACTTTTAGTCCTTTTCTCATGCTATCACACAATTTTTTGTCTAAAAACCATCCCCCAGAATGAGTATTTTATATAGTCGGATTTAAACTTTTCCCTTTAAATGACTTTATAAACGTCGGTTCTATTTTAAAAAGATGTATATATCCCTCATAAAAAATAGCCCCGGGCAGATTCGAACTGCCGTCTCAGCCTCCAAAGGGCTGAATGACTCGGCTCCCCTAATGAAATTAGAGAATTTGACCGCTACACCACGGGGCTGTCAATAACTTGAAAGATTTTTGGATTGTTTTTATTTCTATCTATTTTTAGTTGAAAAATTCGCAAAAAGCGAATTTTTCAAACTTTTTTGAATAATTTATTGCATCAAACCAAAAACTTTATATACCTAATAATAAAAATTTTAATTTGTGATATGTTTTTTTAAAGCCAAAAGAGGTTAAGGATGAAAAATAAACATTATGTTATTCCATTATTAATATGCTTGGTTCTTTTAGCTTCTGCCTGCAAGCAGAGCGGTGCATCGTCGGGCGGTGCGCCAAGAAAGCCTTTCATCGGCGGAACCGGCGGGATAACGATCAATTTCGAGAAAGACAGCCCGCCCCCGGAAGTTACGGATGACGGCTCGTTTGCGTTCAATGCGATTGCAAGGCTCAAGAACGACGGCGAATTTAGGGTTGCTAAGGATGACGTAAAGCTAAACCTTCTTGGCTTCGACGCTGCCGATTTCGGCTCGACGCTTTCTGACATGAGCGAGGTCACTCCCGATGATGATTTGGAGCCTAAAAAGATAGATGCAGAGGGCAGTATAATAGAGGGAACGACAACTTTTGCTACATTCCCAAAGAGCGGAAAGGACTTTATCCCAAAGAAGTTCCCTGGAAACACTGAATTCACGTTCAGAACAGAAGCCTGCTATCACTACAATACCGATTCTAACACGAAATTATGCATATTAAGGGACATGATTAATGAAAGGCCGAATAGCATCTGCAAGCCTGGCGGAAGCAAGCAGGTATACACTTCATCTGCCCCTGTCCAGATATTGAATTTCAGGGAAAGCGTTGTCGGTAAGGACAAGATTTCATTTAGCTTCGATGTGGTGCTAAGCGGCAATGTTGACATATTCTGGAGCAATGCGGGAACAAAGCCGTCTTCAGGATTTGATGCGGCATGCCCGAAAGACCCGAGGAAAAGAAGGCCGGTCGAGAACAGCGTGGGCGTTGAGCTAAAAGAAATACCTGTTGACCCGATATTTATAAACTTAAAATGCGGCGGCTTGGATGGCACATTCAAGGGAGTCGTAAGGCTGATTAACGGAAGAAGGACAATCACATGCACATCTGAGTTGAACACAGCCCGAAATGATCTGGAAAAGCTATTGTCAATAAATCTGAAGTATAATGTTCTTGATAACAAGGAAACCAAGGTTTTAATCAAGCATTTTGCCAGTTCTTAGCATTTGCGCGAGCCAAAATGAATAAAAAGCATTACGTTATCGCATTGCTTGTATGCTTGGTTCTTTTGGTTTCTGCCTGCAATAAAAAAAGCGGCGCTTCTTCTGGAACAGCCCCGAGAAAGCCTTTTATCGGCGGAACGAGCGCAGTAACAGTTAATTTCGAGAAAGACAGCCCGCCCCCGGAAGTTACGGATGACGGCTCGTTTGCATTTAACGCAATTCTGAGGCTGAAAAACGAGGGAGAAGCCAAGGTTTCAAGAAAAGATATAAAAATCAATCTGGCAGGATTTGATCCTGCAGATTTTAGCATAAGTGGCTTTGATGACGTAAGGGACAATGTTCCGGATAACGACATGGAGCCCAAAAGAATGGACGCGGAAGGAAGCCTGATTGAAGGAACAATAACCTTTGCCACGTTCCCAAAAAGCGGTGATTCATTCATTCCGAGCAGATTCATCGGCAATACAGAGTTCACGTTCAGGACGGATGTATGCTATAATTACCAGACATTTTCCAGCACAAAATTATGCGTATTAAGGGACATGATTAACGTACGCGATAATGCAGGCATCTGCAAGCCTTCCGGAACAAGGTCTGTGTATAGTTCTTCAGCGCCCGTGCAAGTCACTAATTTCAGGCAAAGCGTGGTCGGCAAGGACAAGATTTCCTTCACTTTCGACATATCCCTAAGCAGCAATGTTGAAATATTCTGGGATAATCTTGAAAGCAAGCCTACCGACTTTGAGAGCGGATGCCCAAGAGACCCAAGAGCAAGAAGGGAACGTGAAAACACCGTGGGCGTTGAAATAACTGAAATTCCAACCGATCCCATAGTTCAAAGCTTTAGGTGCGGCGGCCTCGATAGGGACGGCGGCAGGAAAGGAATTGTAAGGCTCGTTAGCGGAAAAAGAACGATAACATGCACTGCAGATTTAGTCCAAGACAGGCTTGACTTGGAAAAGAATATCGGGATAAACCTTATCTATAACGTGCTGGACAACAAGCAAACCAAGGTATTGGTCAAGCACCTTGTTAGTTCTTGATTTGTATTTTTTCAAATTAAGGTTTTTGATAAAGAATTGAACAATATAAAATATTCCTGAAAAAATACAGGCCAACTATGGGTGAAAGAGACGTTCAAATTGCTACAAAACAAGGCATGAAGGATGGAGAGGTTCTTACACACGTAAGCCCAGACGGCAGAATTGCCATCAAGGATGACAAGGGTAAGCTAATATTAAATGGGAATATTAGCGAACTCGAAAAAAGAGTATTAGAATAGTGTTATCAGTATCCCACCTCCAATCATTATCATCGTTCCAATCAGTGATTTTTTATGAAAATTTTGAAAAATTCGTTTTTCACGAATTTTTCAACTTTTTTTATTTCAAGGCGCCTAAGATTTCCTTTATGGCGAAAACCCGATCCTTCTTGCCAAAAACCGACGAGCCCGCAACAAAAATATTTGCGCCCGCATCCAATGCAGCCCTTGCCGTGTAAGGGTTGATTCCGCCGTCAACTTCTATGTCAAGATTCGGCTTTAGCTTCCTAAGCTCCCTGACTTTTGACATTGCGGATTCCATGAATTTCTGCCCTGGCCAGCCCGGCTCTACAGTCATGATGAGGGCCATATCAACCATGCTGAGGTATTCTTTTATCTTATCGAGGGGCGTGTTGGGCTTTATGGAAATTGCAGCCCTGATTTTATTTTTCCTTATGAACCCTATCTGCCTTGCCGGGTTTTTGCATGCCTCCTCATGAACGGTTATGGAATAAGCTCCAGCGTCAATAAATCCCTTAAGGTAAGAATCAGACGGCTCATGGACCATAAGGTGCACGTCAAGGGGAACCTTTGTCTTAATTGTTTTTACGAATTTTGCATCTACTGTCGTCGTCGGCACAAAAACCCCGTCCATTATGTCAACGTGAATGAGGTCGGCAAATCCTTCCACCTGCCTTATTTCATCATTTACCCTTGAGAGATCTGCTGACAAAATTGACGGCGCAATTTTTATTTTTATCATGTTTAATCCAAAAAAATTTAATTTTGCTTCGCAAAATTAAATTTTTTCATCAAGCTTTGCTTTCTGCGGTAGCATTCGGAGTTTTTAGCTTAGTTGAGCTGACAGCCAAAAACAGAATAGCGAAGCAATCAGAAAAATCTTCAATCCTTCAAGGATTAAAGATTTTTAATTATAATTTCTCAAGCAGGCTCATGACATTCCAAACCTGCGTTCTCGTGTAAGACTGAAGGTTCACGTCGCTTGCTATTTCGTCAAGCTCGTTTAATGACTTGTTGACTTTTGTTGAAAGCTCAACTTCTCCCCTTAATGTGTAGACTATTGATTCTATCTTTACCCTTACATTGCGCGGAACAGTAGAATCAGAATGAATCTCTTTTAAGCTGCTTATTACTGCGCTTACTTCGCTTATTTGCTCAGCCATTTTATGGATTATTAATCTTCCTTCTTTATTTTCTTTAGAATTTCGGACTGTAATTTCGATGCCTTATCCCTTACCTGGGCTTCCTGCCTTTCCATCGTCTTAATCCTTAGCTCAATCATCTCTTTCTTCGACTGCAAGTCTGCTTTCAATTCCGCCTTGTCGGACTCAACCATGATGCTGCCTACAATCTTATAGGCCTTGCCTGAATTGTTTAATTCATTAAGGGCTGACTCAATCTCTACAGCCTGCATCTGGAATTGCTGCTTTTGCCCAAGAAAGCTCTGCAGGCTCTGCTCGAGCATCTGCAATTGGCCAATCTTCTGCTCTGTCTCTTTTGGAACTTCCATCTTTGAGGATAAAAAAGTTTCAACTTTGAGTTGAAACTTTTTTCAATTTTTTTTTGTGATTGCAAAGGCAACACTTATTTTTTTCTACTTAGCTTTTACTTTTGTTGTCACGCTTCTTGGCTTGAAGAGTATTTTGCTTCCGCAATAGATGCACCTTATCCTTTTCCTGAGGTAATCAACAGCAACCTTCTTGTTGCACTCAAAACATTTGTATTCTGCCATTATGCTACCTCTCAAAGCCCGTTGGCTTCGCTAGATTCTTCCGTTTCATCATCTGCCGCTGGTTCAGGCTCTTGCTCGGCAGCTTCGCTTTCTTTTACTATAATCTTTTTTGAGACGGAGTATGCCTTGCCTGTGAATTTGGCGTCGCATTTTTTGCATTTCCATATTCCGACTGCCATCCTTTTTACGGCAACCTTGTTGCAGTAAGGGCACTTGTGCAGCTTTCTCTGCTCAGTTTCAATTTTAGAGAATTTGAGCTTGGGCTTTCTTCCGTATCTTGCACCGAACCTTTTTACCGACCCTAGATTTTCTTTTGTTTTCATATTCCTATAATATCGGACGCAAATAATTGATTGAAATTTGTTGCGTCCTCTTGATACA
>CAYWNO010000035.1:11760-13075 GCA_964459665.1 uncultured Methanosarcinales archaeon | reverse complement strand
CTCGGGTCGGATTTTTAGGATGCCAAAAATAGAAAACTCCTTAAATTCAAATGATGCTCTGGATTTCACTTCGCTACATCCAGAGTTTTCTATTTTTGTGCATAAACCTGGGTTGCTTTGAAATTCTCGCATTCACTCGGGTTGCCATCGGTTCGCATGTTAATATCCGAGAGATAGCCAAAATTCCCATTGCAATTTCCTTTTGGCTTTATGTGCGGCATAAAATGCTCACAAATTGATGGCAACCGTCAATTT
This sequence comes from uncultured Methanosarcinales archaeon, assembly GCA_964459665.1. Classification (GTDB taxonomy): domain Archaea; phylum Nanobdellota; class Nanobdellia; order Woesearchaeales; family GW2011-AR4. Next base: position 12,820 of record CAYWNO010000035.1, on the reverse strand, counting down.
CAAAGCGACCCCAATAAACCGCAAATTATTTTAATGAGTGGGTAAACTTGGGCTTTATGAGAAATATCGGCGAAGGCGCATTCATAGGCGCAATGGTTGCAATCATCATCTATTTTTTGCTTCCGATCTACGGAGACAATGGAGTTCGCGCGGTTTTCATACCAACGGGAAATGCAATCTCAGACAATTCTGGATTTAGCAATTATATAGGCAACCTCCCTTTCAGCATGATTGTTTTCTTTTCTTTGGAGGCTCTTGGAATTTCTATCGGGATAATAAGCCAAATCTTGTTCAGTAAGCCCAGGTAAAATGGATACCCAAAGCAGGTTCGAGCTGGTAAGGCAGGTTGGAGAGGAGATTCTTACAGGCGAAGATTTAATGGAGCTGCTAAGAGCAAAAGAGCATCCAATCGCTTACGACGGATTTGAGCCCTCGGGTCACGGGATACACATAGCGCAGGGAATCTTAAGGTCAATAAACATCAACAAGATGACAAAGGCAGGCTGCAAGTTCAAGATGCTTGTTGCTGACTGGCACGCATGGGCAAACAACAAGATGGGAGGCGATCTTGAAAAAATACAGACGGTGGGAAAATACATGATTGAGCTCTGGCAGAAATGCGGCATGGACCTAAAGAATGTGGAATTTTTGTGGGCAAATGATTTTGTGAAGGATCCGGATTACTGGAAAAAGGTGATGGGCGTTGCAAGAAGCTCGACTGTAAGCAGGATAGTAAGGACAGGGCAGATAATGGGCAGGAAAGAATCCGAGGTTCAGCAGGCCTCGCAGATTTTATACCCGTGCATGCAGTGCGCCGACATATTTTACCTCGAGGCAGATATATGCCAGCTTGGAATGGACCAAAGAAAAGTGAATGTTCTTGCACGCGAGCTTGGCCCACAATTGGGCTTTTGGAAGCCGGTTGTTATAAGCCACCATATGCTAATGGGACTTGGAGAGCCGCCCAAGACAAAGGATATTGACAGGGTAATTGAGCTTAAAATGTCAAAGTCCAAGCCCGACACCGCAATATTCATGAATGACTCGGAAGAGGACATAA
>CAYWNO010000035.1:0-11750 GCA_964459665.1 uncultured Methanosarcinales archaeon | reverse complement strand
CTAATAAAAATTTGCGATGTAATTTTACTTTTGAATTACATTTTCTTATGATTTAGTGTATGCATATTTAAGTTTTAAAATATGGTGTAAATGTCAAAATTGAAAAATTAAACCGAGAGAAAGAGGACATAAATAAAAAAGTCGGCAAGGCTTACTGCCCTGCAAAAATCACAGAGGAAAACCCGATTCTGGAATATTCAAAATACCTTATTTTTGAAAAGTTCAATGTAATGGAAATAAGGCGCCCTGAGAAGTTCGGCGGCGATTTAGTTATGGAAAGGTATCACGAGCTGGAAAATCTTTACAGGGAAGGAAAAATACACCCCGCAGACCTGAAAAATTCTGTTGCGCATTACATAAACGAAATGGTAAAGCCCGTAAGGGAAAGCTTCGAGAAAGATCACAAGCTAAAGAAGCTAATAGAAACGATAAAGGGCTTTGAGGTGACGAGATAAGAGTTAGAGAACTTTGAAAAAATCAATTTTTCAAAGTTCTCTTTTCTTCCAGTAATGCTTCAGTAATTCGATAATGAACGGAATAATCGAAAGAACGATGATTAGAATTATTGCAATCGAGAAATTATTTCTGATTATTGGTACATTGCCGAAAAAATACCCGCCGAAGATGAATAAAGAAACCCATAAAATTCCGCCAATTATGTTGTAAAGCAAAAATTTCCAATATTCCATGCTGCCTACGCCCGCAACAAAAGGGGCAAAAGTGCGAACTATCGGCACAAACCTTGCCATAACGATTGTCTTTGCCCCGTATCTTTCATAGAAATTATGCGTCCTGTCCAGATATTCCTTCCTGAAAATTTTCGGATATTTTTTGAATGTCCCTGAGCCTATCCTTAATCCTATTGAGTAATTCAGGAAATCCCCGAATATAGCCGCCAAAGCCAGAATAATAAATAAAACCCATACGTTCAGGGAGCCTATTGCGGCAAAAGCCCCTGCCGCAAAAAGTAATGAATCTCCCGGAAGAAAAGGCGCTACCACAAAGCCGGTCTCGGCAAATACGATAAAAAAAAGCAGGATATATGTCCATCCGCCAAAGCTTTGTATGATTGTGCTTAGGTATTTATCAATGTTTAAAATGAAGTCTATTAGGTTGGCAAGCATTTGATGAAAATGGTTTATATTCCCATGACGCTGTATCCGGCATCAACGTAGATTACCTGAGCGGTTATTGCTTTTGACAAATCGCTGCACAAAAACAGCCCGCAGTCGGCAACTTCATCGGCAGTAATGTTTCTTTTTAGGGGAGCTTTTGCAACGTAGTTAAGAAGCATATCGCCGAAGTTTGCAATTCCGGAAGCCGCCAAGGTAGCTATTGGCCCTGCCGATATTGCATTAACCCTTATTTTCTGCTCGCCCAAATCGTAAGCAAGGTATCTTACGCTTGACTCAAGGGCTGCTTTTGCAACGCCCATTATGTTGTAACCGGGAGCTACTTTCTCGCTTCCTATGTAAGTCATTGCGATTATCGAGCCTCCGTTTTTCATCATTGGAACGGTTCTTCTTGAAAGCTCTGCAAGCGAGTAAGCGCTCACTTCATGCGCGACCTGGTAGCCTCTCCTGTCAACATTTATGAACTTTCCCTGCAAGTGCTCTCTTTTTGCAAATGCGATGCTGTGAATCAAAAAATCAACATTGCCAAACTCAGTTTTTACCAGATTAAAAAAAGTGTCTAATGAACTGTCATCAACTACGTCGCATTTGCAGTGGATTGGATTGTTTAACTGCTTCATCAGCGGCATGAATAAAGGCTCTACCCTTTCCTGATAGGCTGCAGCAATCCTGCATCCAGCGTCATTAAGCCTTTTTGCTATATGCCATGCTATACTTTTGTCATTTGCTATTCCAAACACTACAGCCTTTTTGCCCTTTAAATCAATAGTTACTGCCATTAAGCCTTTTGAAATTTGAATTATTTATAAATGTTTATTATATTTCAACTATAATCTTCCTCTCCTTTTCATTGATCTCTTTTATTATCTTATGCCCCGCGAGCTTTTGCTTTATATCTTTCCAAGAATATTTTTTTGTTGCCTTGCCGACTTCGTCTAAAATTTCCTTGATAATGCCATACTTGTGATAGATTAATTCTCCTTTTTCCCTTAATTCCTGCTCTTCTTTTTTCAGGCTTTCTATTGCGGCTTTTTGCTCTTCGATGATTCTGTTCAGGCTTCTTAGCTTTTTGTCGAACTCCGTCTCTTTTGCTTCCCTGTAATGCGAGTAAAAAAATTCCAGCGCTTCGCTGAAGGTCTGGAATTTTTCTTTGCCGCATTCTTTGTAAAATTCCAGATCGAACGGGACAGCGTCTATCAGATTTCCGTTTTGCAATATAACCATCGGCTCCGTTTTTCTGCTTATTATCTTTTCGATTGAGCTTAAAGCATACTGTACCTGCTTTTCATCAATCTCCACGGGGCTTTTGTACTTATCAATGCCAGAGAGCATGCACGCTTCCTCGGCATAAATTCCCCCAAACCCAAGTTCAATGGCAAGACAGGTCACAAGCGTTCCTTTCTTCGAATTTTTGAATGCTTCATTTAAATGAGCCTTGCCTATTTCAAATAGGTTATAGCCCATCACGGGATACTTATATTTTTCTTTCGGCCTTATAGTCCTGTCTTTGAATTCGTGGTGCAAAATGGCATTAAGAATATCATCATTTTCATCGCATAAGATTGCATTGCCTTTTCCGAAAAACTCGAGGTACAGTGCTTTATTGCTATCTTTTATTTTAAATGAGATCTTTAATATCCTTTCAGGCTTAATCTGGCTTATATCACAAAGAAAATACCCGTCGAGATGCTTTCTTAGGAACATGCCAAAGCCCAAAGTCTCGTCATAATCTTCCTTGCCTTGAGCAAGAAACAGCGACTGCCCTATATTGATCCTTAAAAGCTTTTTTCCAAGGTTGGTTTTATAAAAGCTAAAGATCAAGGAAGCATTGTCTGGCTGGTAGATTTTATCTATTCTGGAATCTTTTAAAATCTCAAGTTCCTTCAGGATGAAATTTAAGTCGATGGAAGAGATTTGTTTCATAAAGAAGAAAATATAAGAGATATTTAAAATAGTTTAGGTTTTTATAGCGTATAATAGGATTAAGAGTAATAGTGTTGGATTAATATGCTCAATTATTTACTTCCAACACTATATTAAAGAAAACTATTTATAGAGAACTTTGAAAAATTCACTTTTTGAGTGAATTTTTCAATCGCAATGTCAAACAAAAATTTTTTATTATTGTCGCTGGAAGACGATAAGATAAAAAAGGTCTCAAATGTCATAAGCAATGAATCGTGCAGGAAGATTTTGGACTACCTTTCAGATAAGGAGGCGACGGAATCCGAGCTTGCAGGAAATCTGCAGATACCGATTTCTACCGTCCATTACAACCTTTTGCAGCTTATGGAAACAGGGCTAATAAGCGCCGATGAGTTTCATTACAGCAAAAAAGGGAAGGAAATGAGCCACTACAGGCTGGCTAACAAGTATATAGTGATAACCCCAAAGAAAACATACGGCATCAGGGAAAAATTAAAGGGAATCCTGCCTGCCGCATTAATTGCAGCCGCAACTGCAGGCGCAATACAATCATTTTCATATTATTTTTTACGGGGAACTTTCGCGCTTGCGCCCGAATCAAACGGAGCCTTGCCCGAGATGATGCAGCAATCTCTTGCAGCAGCCCCTGCTTTGGGCGATACGGCGCAAAAGGCGGCAGCCAAAACAGCTTATTTGGCTCCGCAGAATATCGCCTTGTGGTTTTTGGCCGGAGCCTTGTTTGCCTTGGCAGTTTATTTTGCCCTCAACTCAGTCAGGAAAAAATCCAAAACGTGATTCGATAACTTTAAATCGGGTTGAAGTCATGAATAGGTATTTATATACCGCATGTTTTGTATCATAAAATGAAAAAAATTATTTTTTTAATCTTTATTGCAGCAAGCCTATTGATTGTGAATACAAGCTTTGCAAGCGCATGCTCTTGTATGATAACCCCCATTAGAGAGGCTTTTGAAGAATCTACAGCAGTATTTTCCGGAAAAGTTGTTGATGTAAATATCCCAAGTGGAATATTTATTAGTAGTGGTGATCTTGCAAAAGTTACATTTGAGGTTTCAAAAATTTGGAAAGGTTCTGATTATAAAACTCTTGTTCTAACAACAGCAAGAGGTGGAGCAAGTTGCGGCTACTCTTTCAGGAAAGGCGAAGAGTATCTTGTTTATGCCCATGGGGCGGAAAATGAGTTACAGGTTAGCTTGTGCAGCAGGACAAAGCCGTTATCAGAGGCTGGAGAGGATTTAACTAATTTAAGCAAAGCGCCTGCAGATTCAACAGGAAAGTTTCCACTGGACGATAAAACCGCGCAGTATCGCCTGGAAAATTTAGGCAATAAATTTTTTGTTTTGACTTATACCAAGAAAAATTTCAGCCCAATAAGCATTTATGTAAGCCATGATACAATAATAGACTTGGATAAATACACTGGGAAAAATTTGATGATAGCTGGGAAATTCGTAAAAGAAAACAGTAAGGTTAAATGTGAGCTAGCGCCATGTCCTCAGGTAACTAACACCGTGATACATATAGACAGTATAAATGATCCCATAGAAGCAGGAACTCCCGAACCCGCAAAGCCCGTTAGCGTTGAATCAATAAAAAGCTCGCTAACTGAGCAGGGAATACTGGATAAAGTTGAATCTGTTGACGGAAAAAAAGAAGAAAAGAAAATCAATTATGCAGTAACCGGCTTCAAGAAGGCAAAATTATTTTTCCTCATACCTGTTGAAATGAGAGTAAAAATAAGCGTGAATGGAGAGACAGGCGCAGTTGAAAAAACAGAAAAGCCATGGTGGAGCTTTTTGGCTAAGTTTTCCTATAACAAAAATGATTTGGCTAAGTTTTCCTATAACAAAAATGGGAATGAAGTGGTCAGAGAAATCCCAAAAAACACAGAACTTCAATTTACAGATTTATCTGATGAGTTAAGTTTATGTTTTCTTACTAATGAAGCAAAAGACAAAGACTACGTTATAAACTCCGAGTATGACTACAATCTAAACTTTCCAAAATCCAAAAATTCATTTTGTGACGATGCTGTACGCCCGCCCATAGATTTTTCACAAAAGACATTGCTTGGAAAGTATGTCAGTGCCGGCGGATGTAAAGTTGACTTTAAAAAGAAAGTATATAGAGATGATGAAAACAAAAAGATTATATACGAAATTGATGTTGTTGGAGAAGGCTCATGTGAAAAGGTAGCGTACAGCCCAAATTTGGTTACAATATCAAAAATTCCTAAAGATTATAATGTTAAATTCAAAGTAGAGATTATAATGTTAAATTCAAAGTAGAAATTAAAGATTTTTTGGGTGAAAAATGAGCAAACAAAAAATGCGGCAAAACAAGCTAATTTATGGAATTGTATTTTTTATTTTGGCTATTTTTATTTTGAGCGGATGCAACAATGCAACGGGCGGGGTTTGCATCCAGGACGTAAAATTATGCCCAGACGGCTCAAGCGTGGGCAGGAGCGGCCCAATTTGCGCTTTTGCACCATGCCCGGCAAGCAAAGGCGATGCCCCAAAAGACACAAAATTAGCCGAATTCCAGTCAACGCAGCAGCTTAAAAAATTCTCATCTGCAAAGGAGATAGCTGAGTTTCTCAGGAATGCGCAAGCCAGCAGCGGCCAGAGTCCAATGTTTTATGGAAGAAGCGGAAATCTGGGGGACATGCAGATTGAAAATGCTGCAGCGCCTCAGCCTCTAAGCAAATCGTTAGATTCAAGCTCCTCGACTTCTACCACCGATTATTCCAAGACAAATGTTCAGGTTGAAGGAGTAGATGAGGCTGATTTTGTAAAAAACGACGGCAAATACATCTACACTCTTTCACAGAACAAGCTGATTATCGTAGATGCTTATCCTGCAGACAGCGCAAAAGCGCTTTCCGAGACAAAAATTGAAGGAAGCCCGAGAAACATGTTCATAAGCAAGGATCGGCTGGCAGTATTTTCCGACGACAATGCCCAAGTGCCTGTTTATGCGGAATATGACTTCATGCCAAGGCCAAGGTATGTGGCAAAGACGCACGTTTTTGTCTATGACATATCTGACAGGGAAAGGCCAAAGCTTGTGAAGGACTACAACATCAACGGCTATTATTTTAACTCAAGAATGATAGATAATTATGTGTATTTCATAGCCAAGGATAATGTTTACTTCTACAACAAAGTCGTGGACTTGCCGGTGATAATGCAGGCTTCAAAGGCAATAATGAAACCTGAAGTTTATTATTTTGACAATCCCGAGAATAATTATGTGTTCCATACAGTCGCTTCATTCGATATTTTCGGAAATGATGACAAGATAAACGCAAAAACATTCATGATGGGGTACTCAAACAACCTCTATGTCTCAAAGAGCAATATCTACATAACCTACCAAAAGAACCTGCCTTACACATATTATGGGGCCCATAATGAAGAAAGGTTTTATAGTGTAGTCGTTCCTTTGCTATCATCTGAAATTCAGGCAAAAATAAACAGAATAAAGGACGATAGCTCATTAAGTTCTTATGACAAGTGGGATAAAATATCTGATGTGCTCGAAGAGATGTACAATAAGATGGAAAAGAACGAAAAGGAAAAGCTTATTGACAATGTAGGGGGAGCTATAGAGGATTATGAGGCAAGGCTTGAGCAGGAAAGAAGAAAGAGCGTCATACATAAAATCAGCATAGGAAATGGAAAAATAGACTATGATTCAAGAGGGGAAGTTCCAGGGTATCTTCTCAACCAGTTTTCCATGGACGAGGATAACGGCTATTTGAGGGTTGCCACGACAACAGAATTTTATGGAAGATCGCCTATTCCATTAATGGGTGAGCCCAGTATTTTCGTGCAGTCGGAATCAAAGCAAACCAATAGCATGCCAATAAGGCAAAGCAGCTATGTAATGTACAACAATGTTTACGTGCTTGACGGCAAGATGAAAGTTGCGGGAAAAATAGAGGAAATTGCGCCGGATGAAAGGATTTATTCGACGCGATTTATCGGCGATAGGCTTTACATGGTAACTTTCAAGAGGGTTGATCCTTTGTTTGTCATTGACTTGTCAAGCCCGCAAAAGCCGCAAATACTTGGAAAGCTCAAGATACCCGGATTCTCGGATTACCTGCACCCTTATGATGAAAACCACATAATGGGGATTGGAAAAGAAACCGGCTCGAATGAGTGGGGGGGCATTTCAACAAAAGGATTAAAGCTCGCATTGTTTGATGTTTCAGACGTTAAAAACCCAAAAGAAGTTGATAAATACGAGATAGGAGAGTCAGGAACTGATTCAGAAGCATTAAGGGAGCATAAGGCATTTTTGTTTGACAAAAAGAAAAACATTTTGGTCATTCCGGTTACCGAAGTAAAAGGCAAGCAATATTATGATTCGTCATTGGGCTACTACAGGCAGAGGTTCTGGCAGGGCGCTTATGTTTTTGGAATCACGCCGGAAGACGGCTTTAAAGTAAAGGGAAAGATAACCCACAATGAAGGCGATGAAGGCCAGAATTATTATTACTATGGCTCGCCGAACGCAGTGAGAAGGTCGCTGTACATGGGCGATGTGCTTTACACAGTATCCGGAATAAAGATTAAGGCAAATGACATAAGCAACATTGACAAGGAAATCAAGGAAATTAAGCTGCCTTACGAGAAGGTTAATTACTATGATTATCCTTATGTAAATGCTGGCAGTGCATCTATTGTGCCGCAAGCAGCAGTGAAATAAAGAATAAGTGAAAAAATCGATTTTCGATAAAATCGATTTTTTCAAAGTTCTCCGTAGATGAATTTAATATTCAGAAAGCTAACCAGTCGTAAACTATTTCTATAAGTAAAATAAAAAGAAAACTTTTTAAACAAGTGTTAATTTATTTTAACATATGTTAAAAATATTTAATGAATTAAAACCATTTTTTGATGATGTTTACAGGGAAATCTCTGTTCGGGAGTATGCAAAGGAATCAAAAATAAGCCCACCAACGGCATCCAAGCTGCTTAAAGAATATGAGACGGAAGAACTGCTCATTTTAAATAAAAAGGGAATTTACATTTATTTCAGGGCCAACAGGGAAGGGCACATTTTTAGGCAATTGGCAAAACTTTATTGGTTTTCGCTTCTTTACCCGCTCACTAAAAAAATTCAAGAAGAGATAGCTTATAAAAGAATCATACTTTTCGGCTCTTTAATAAAAGCCGAAAACACGCTAAAATCCGATGCTGACTTGTATTTGGAAACTGATGAAAGAAAAATTGACGCTTCAAACATCGAAAAAGCCCTTAAAAGAGAAATTCAGCTTCATTTCATCAGCTCAATGAAAAATAAATACCTGAAGAAAAATATTGAAGATGGGACGATTATAAGGTGAAAATCAAGATGGACTGGGAAGGGTGCAAGGCGCAAGGATTTGCTAAACAAGTCGGACAGGACACGAGCAAAATCCGAAGCATTATAGATTCTTCAAACAACAGGGAAAATACGGCAAAGCTTCTTCCTATAAATGAAACAACAAAAGAAACAGTAATCTCACTCTCCTACGATGTTCTGCGCGAGCTGCTGGAAGCTTTAGCATTGCAGAGGGGTTTTAAAATTTATAATCACGAATGTTATGCCTCTTTTTTGAAGAGCATCATAAATGATGACGATTTTGCATTAGAATTCGATTCAATGAGACTATTGCGAAATTCTATAAATTATTATGGCAAGAAGATTCAATTAAGCGATGCAAATATAATTCTCTTGAAGCTTCAAAAACTTATAAAGAAGTCTAAAATTTTATTGGTAAAATGACTATGAAAAACAGGTTTATTGGCGTAGGAACCTTGAGCATCAGCAAAAAGGCAAAGCTTTATGTCAACAGGGCGCTTGATAACAAAAGATTATCTTATGGGCCTTTCATGAAAGAATTCGAGCAGAAGTTTTCTTATATTCACCAATGCAGATTCGGTATAATGAGCAACAGCGGAACCAGCGCGCTTCATATTGCTTTGGCTGCATTAAAGCAAATTCATGGCTGGAAAGACAATGATGAAGTTATCGTTCCTGCATTGACGTTCGTTGCCACGTCAAATGTCGCGATACACAATAACCTAAAGCCCGTATTTGTGGATGTCGAAAAGGATTATTACGGGATAAATCCTAAGCTGATTGAGGAAAAAATAACCGAAAGGACAAAAGCGATAATTCCCGTGCATCTGTTCGGAATGCCATGCGACATGGACCAGATACTAAAAATAGCGTCAAGGCACGGGCTGAAAATTATCGAGGACTCGTGCGAGACAATGTTTGCAGGCTACAAGGGAAGAATGGTTGGCAGCCTTGGAGACATTGGGTGCTTTTCAACTTACATAGCGCATTTAATAACCACTGGCGTAGGCGGCATGAACACCACAAATAATCCCGATTATGCTGTGATGCTGCGCTCTTTGGTAAACCATGGGAGGGATTCAATCTACATCAGCATAGACGACTCAAAGGGCAAAAGCAAAAAAGAGCTAAAGGAGATTATTGCAAAGAGGTTCAGCTTTGTGCACATTGGCCATAGCTTTCGTGCAACCGAGATGGAAGCTGCATTGGGCGTTGCGCAGCTTGAAACATGGGAGGCGATGATTGGCAAAAGAAGGGAAAATGCAAGGCTGCTTTCCGAAGGGCTTAAAAAATTTGAAGATAAAATCCAGCTTCCTAAAATAAGAAACGGATGCGGGCATTCATTTATGATGTATCCTATTGTATTAAGGGGCAAGAAAAAGGAAAAATTAGTGAATCATCTCGAAAACAGCGGAATCGAGACGAGAGATATGCTGCCGCTCATAAGCCAGCCGATATACAGGAAGCTTTTTAGCATAGACGAAAAGGATTACCCTGTTGCGGACTGGATTAACAGCAACGGATTTTACATAGGATGCCACCAGGATGTAAGCAAAGATGACATAAGCTACATAATCGGCAAATTTGAGGATTTTTTTGATAGATGAAAATATTAATAACCGGAGCAAAAGGTTTTTTGGGCAGGAATCTTATCGAAAAGCTTGACCTTGCCAAAAATGAAGTGGTTGCAACCTCATTAAACAATCACAGCCTTGCAGAATGGGCAGGAAGAAATTACCTTAAAAATTTTGAGGCAAGGCACTTGGATATACTAGACTCCGAAGAATGCCTCTCTGTTATGGAAGGCATCGACGTTGTTATTCATCTTGCGGCATCCATAGACATACCATTCTCCATATCAAATCCCCGTGAAACAATAACCACCAATTACGGCGGAACTCTGAATATCCTAGAGGCAATGCGCAAAAACGGCGTTAAAAAAATCATTTTTTCTTCAACCCAGGCAGTATACGGGAACAACCCAATGGCCAAAGAGGATGAAATAGCAAAAATATCCCCGATAACATCCTATGCATTAAGCAAAATCATGTGCGAAGAAACTATAAAGCTGTATTCGGGAAATTATGGAATCTATTATGCGATTTTCAGGGCATCGCAGCTTTACGGAAAATACCAGGAAAATGGCATACTTCCGATGCTTAAAGATAAAGTTGCAGGCGCAAGCTTAATCCGCATTGGCAATAATGTAAAAAGAGACTTTTTAAATGCGCAGGATTTTGCAGGCGCAATTAAAGAATCCCTTAGAAGAAAAGAGCGCGGCATTTTCAACATAGGCACGGGAATTTCAACAAGCATAAGGGGCATTTTGGAAATGATTGCGGAAAGTTTTAACAAAAAAATCAGGATAGTAAAAGACAAAAATTTAATTAGGGATAAAAAATTCGAGCGGTGGGATGAAATGGCACAAACAGAAAAATTAAAAAAAACAGGCTGGCGCCCGAAAAGCAGCGTGAAGGAATGGGTTTTAAATGAAGCTTTCAATAATAATACCGACGTATAACGAAAAAAAGAACATAGGAATACTAATACCCACTATAGAGAAAGAATTCTCCAAAAAGTATAAAGGCAGCTTTGAAGTCATAGTTGTCGATGATGATTCTCCCGACGGCACCGGAGAATGCGCGCTCTCGCTCAATAAAAAATACGGCAACGTGAGGCTGATTTCAAGAAACAAAAAGGGCGGCATCGGAAGCGCATTGAAAGAGGGCTACGACAATGCCCTGGGGGATTTGATAATATCTACGGATGCAGACCTCTCATTCGACGTAAAAGACATGCCAAGGCTCATATCCAAAACAGAAGAAGGGTATGACCTTGTAGTCGGAAGCAGGCACCTTTCGAGGAGCGATTATGAAAAGCCGAACTTTAAAAGCAAAATAAAGGGATTCATAAGCAGGTACGGAAACATCCTCGTGAGAAAAATATCTGGAGTAGACATAAATGATTTCTCGGCAAATTTTAGGATAATAAGAAAAGAAGTCTGGCGCAGGCTAAATCTCAAGGACAATACGAACTCCGTCCTGATGGAAATGATACTCAAGACAAAATACAAGGGCTACAAGGTAGCCGAAATGCGCGTCAAGTTCATCGACAGGATATACGGCGAATCCAAGCTTAACCTTGCAAAAGAGATGCCTAAATTTTTCTTAAAGCTGATTTACCATACCGTAAGGTGCAGGATTCTTGGGGCGGATTGAGGGGATGGATAAATCAATTGAAACGAAAAATCCACACACGATAGAGAGTTTTGAATAACCCTATTCCATTTATAAATAAACTGCATTTACTTTA
>CAYWNO010000034.1:0-13469 GCA_964459665.1 uncultured Methanosarcinales archaeon | reverse complement strand
CTTTCAGGTCGCCCTTTTGAATAAAGCTTGTGATATTGCTCAGTATTTCCCTGTTTATGCCTGCTGCCAAATCTTCGCTTAGCTCCAAATTCTTTGAACCGCCGGTTTTGCCTGAATCTGCACCTACCCTCCAAGCGTCGCCATCAACTTCTAAACTCTCGGCTGACGTAACTAAACTTTCTTCTGATTCAGGAAAAAGTTGAAAAACACCTGAATCCAGGCTATAGCTGCAAGTTCCATACTTATCAGTAAAAACAGATAGCGGGACTAAATTTTCATTAATAACTGAATTGCCGCTTGGCGAGATGGGCGTTATAATCAATATAAGCAAGAGGTAACACTAACAAAAATACAAAAATCACAAATAAGCTTTTTTTGATTGCCACGGCATAATATATCCTAGCTAAGGCCGCTATTCTTTTATATACCTTCGGTTGAAAAAAACCAACCAAAAAGTTTAAATCCAATTTAACAAAAGATGGCAACTATCTTTATAAACCTATGGTGAATATGCCTTAAAAATGAAAACCTTTGTGATGATTCCAACCTACAACGAAAAAGAAAATATTGCCAGTCTAATCAGGCAAATCTTTGATTTGAAAATCAAAGATTTGCACATCGTAGTTGCTGACGATAATAGCCCTGACGGCACGTGGAAAATTGTTGATGATATTTCAAGGAAAAATAAGAATGTTCATCTTCTGCTTCGCAAAAAAGACAAGGGCAGGGGCTATGCCGGAAGGGACGGGTTTATTTACTGCATAAAGCACGGCGCAGGTATTGTTGTCGAGATGGATGCCGACATGTCCCACAACCCAAAATATATCCCTTCAATGATTGATGAGCTAAAAAGCGCAGAGCTTGTTCTTGGCTCAAGAAGAATAGATGGAAGCAAAGAAGTTGGAAGAAGCCCGATTCGCAGGCTGATAACTTATCTTGCCAATCTTTACATAAGGCTGATGCTTGGATTGAATGTAAAGGACTGCAATTCGGGCTTTAGGTGCTTTAAAAGAGAAGTGTTGGAAAAGATAAAACTTGAAAAGCTCGAATCAAAGGGGCCTTCCATAATACAGGAAGTGCTGTTCAAGGCGCATCTTAAGGGATTTAGGATAAAGGAGATACCTATAACATTTGTCGACAGGACAAAAGGCAAATCCAAGCTTGGAATCGCGCAATTGGCGGCGGGATATTTTATGGTCCTTAAGCTAAAAATAATGAGAATCTTTAATCTTTTAGATTAAAGATTTTTTAAATTAAAAATGAAAATCGCAATCCTAACCCCTACGTTTTCGCATTACAGCGGGATAGATCGGGTAGCAGAGCTTTCGGCGCAAGAGTATGCCAAAAAAGGAAATGAAGTTGCGGTTTTTGCCCTGCAAGCAGACTTGAAGCCGAAAAATTTCAGGCTGGAAGTTCTGGGAATGCCAAAAGGGCCGCTTCTTTCGCGCGTTTACAGGCTGCTGTTCTTTCTTGATTTTTGGAAAATAAGAAATGCCGTTGAAAAGCTAAAAGGATACGACATTGTAATCTCGCATTTTTACCCGATGAACTGGATTGCCTACTGTGCAAAAAAAAAGTATAATATCAAATACGTCTACCATAACCACGGAATAGGGTACGGCAATCTTTTTGGCGGCTTCTTTGAAAGGGCTTACATGAGCCTGTTTTCATTCTTAAATAAATTATCATTAAGGAATGTGGATTCCGCCGTGTCAATAAGCAGGTTCCTGCAGGGCGAGCTGAAAAAAGAGACGGGGCTTGAGAGCAAAGTTGTATACGATAAAATTGACAAAAAAAGGTTCAAAAAAGGAATTGACAAAAGCAGGATAAGAAAGGAATTAAATATTAAGCCAGATGATTTGCTTTTGCTGTTCGTAGGAAGAATATCCCCACACAAGAACGTCCATACTTTGCTGGAAATTTTTCGCCTGTTAAGAGAAAAATTTCCAAATTTTTGGCTTTTGGTTGCGGGAAAGCCGACGTTTCCAGATTATTACAGAAGATTAAAAAGCATGGCGGGAAAAAATGTTATATTCAGGGAATTTATAGAAGACAGAGAGTTGCCGTATTACTACGCCGCATGCGACCTTTACGTGACTGCATCCTTGTGGGAGGGGTTCAATCTTCCTATTGCCGAAGCGCAGGCCTGCGGCAAGAAGGTTGTTGCATTCAATGTATGCTCGCATCCTGAAGTCGTAAAGAACGGCATCTTGGTTGAGAAAGATGACATTGAAGGGTTTGCTGATGCTATATTGAAGTTGTTAAGATGAATACGAAATCACAAATTACACTCTTTATTTTATTTGGGGCTATTCTATTTATTGGCATTGTTTTTGAATATTATCTAAAAAATGATGTTGAAAAGTCAGTAGAAGTGCCATTAGACATAAGCCCAATCGAAGCATATATTCAAAATTGCGTCCAAAGCATCGGAAAGAATGCTTTAATATTGATTGGAAAACAATCTGGCTATTACCAATTAAAAAGCCCTTATTTAAAAGATACAAATTTTAATTTGTCATATTACCTTTTCAATAATATAGATTTTTCGCCCACCCTAAAAGATTTAGAAAGAGAAATTTCAAAATATATAGATAACAATTTACAGACTTGCATAAACAATTTTGGCGAATTTAAAAAACAGGGATTGGAAATAAGCAATTATGATATGCATCCTAATACAAAGATAGGATTAAATTCAATTTCTATAAGCATTGATTCTCCAGTTACGATTTCAAGAGGGAAAACTATTCAAAAAATTGATTATTCCAATGTGGTTATGGGCAAGATTAATTTGTATAGTATTTACAATGTAAGCAAAGAAATAACAAGTCTGCAGCATAAAGAGCCAAATAGATTGTGCTTAAGCTGCTTATACGAGCTTGGAGAGAAAAATGGCTTGTATGTTGATGTTACGGAATACATGAACAATACTTTAATCTTTGATATAAGGGATTATAATTCAAGCATCACAGGAATTTATAACTTTACCTTTGCAGTCAAATACCCTGAAATTTCCTGCCAGAATTTAGCAGGATATGATGATATAATATTCTTGAATGATTGTTTAGAAGCAGAGAAAGAAAGGCTAAGCAATAAGATAGATATAGGAGCAATTCCAGACTTTGATATTAAATTTGGTAAAGCGTTTTTCTATGATGTCAATTCCACCGGGAAAAATATCTTTTTTGAAGATTTTACAAGTTTGTTTCAAATAGATAAATTATCTGGAATAATAAATTTTACACCCACAAATGAGCAAATCGGCTCGCATCAAATCTGGATCAGGGCTTATGATTGGGCAGGAAATAAAGATTATGCAAACTTTAAAATAAATATAACAAAATGAAGGCAAGAATACACTTAATCAGTTTTTTTGTGTTTTTTATAATTTTAAATCCGGCATACGCCCAAGAATTATGCGGAACTGCGGCTAACCCTTGCGGCGATAATTGGAAGAATTTTGATTACCATAATCAGAATGCTGATATTTCCAATATACCGCCAGATGAAGTCAACATTCAGCAAGTTATTGATAACCGAAGGGGTAAGGAACTTACAGTAGAACAAATTAAGGCAAATTTTGACAAAATTGAAAATTTAAAAGATACAGATTTGGAAAAAGCAAGATTATCCATTTATGAAAAATATCAAGTGGTTGTTGATGATTTTGGACAAAGCGCCAGCATTAAAAACGGCATTCTTAAAGCAAATTTTGGCAAGCAGGATCATATTACTTTAACAAGCAATATGTACAAAGATGGATACATCAATATAAATGAAAAAGGAGAAGTAATTTTTGTGCCAAAGGAAGAAACTAAAAAACTTGACATAGCTATGGGAGACTCTTTAATTGTCAGCGACTTAAAAAATCCAGCTACCTTTCAAAAACACGATCTTCAAGGCACATTTAAATTTAATGAAGACGGAACAATAATATTTTTGAAAGGTCAAAATGCCATTATTGACGGTATTCAAGTTAAAGCTGAATCAAATGATGTTAATTTGTGCAATATAAAATCGGATTGTTCAGGCAATTACTTATTTATAGCGGAAGATGGATTAGTTGCAAATGGAATGGGGTTTTCGCTTGGATTTCTAGGCGATAACAAATTTTTTAAAGTTTGGGATTCTAAAGAAACCGATCCTTTATTCCAACAAAATGATTTTCTGCAAATTAATTTAGGCAACGATAAAAAAAATGGAAAAATTGAAGTCAATATATTGGGAGGCATATTGCCAAAAATAAAAACCGATGGCTTTGTAAGGATTGAAAATGATGAAAACTCGCTTAGCGTTGATGGCATTCAAGTAAAAAAAGAATTGTTTAAAAAACCCAAAGATAATCCTCTTGTCCAAGCTGAAAGAGGATCAGTACAATCTTCGATTATAGCAGATAATGACGATAAAAAGGTATATATATTTGATGAAAGCCAAAATATGCATATTCTTAGCGCAAAAACATTTGAAGACACTAATAAGAAAAGAACGGAGCTATTAGGTAGGGGTTTATTACTGACAGGCTATTTTTCTTCTTTGGAATTGGACATATTTAGGAATGAGCTTAATTTAATGGAAAAGAACTTTGATATTGATTTTAAAAAATTGAATATGCCCAGCGGAACAGAAGACAAATTAAAACTTGAATTATTTGAGCTAGATAAAAGAAAAAGACCAACGAATGAAGAAGCGATGGTGCCTAGAGTTGCCCCCACACTTATCTTATGGCTACCCCTTAATGATTTAAATAATTTAAAAACGGGAAGGGTGGTTGGCGATTTTAAAGGTATATCTCTTAAAGAAGGTGCGCGATATTATCAATCTATTGGAGGACATGAATTTGGCCACGTTATTGAAGGATTAAGCAGTCCTTATAGTTTTAAAGAAAGACTAGAAGATGAATCAACAGTTTCATCAAGCCCTTTTCAAGATAAGTTTAAAGAAAAAGCTGAAGAATTCGGGTTTAAATTTAAAAAGGAATATTATGAGGGCAGTGATAAAGCCTTCAAGCTCATACCCGAGTCGGCTCCTGACGGAATATCCCCATCTGATTATTCAAAAACTGATTTACCAGAGTATATAGCCGAAATATTTCGTACAATGCTCCACAACCCAAAATGGTTTACCGACTCATATAATGGTGGCTTAAGAGATGGCACAAAAATAATTAAACTATCTAAGCCCGTCAGCCCCGAGACAATGAAGCAAAGGCAAGCTTTAAGGGATTTATGGCTTGAAGAGCTAAAAAAATACAAAAAAGACAAATGAAAACTTCAAAAAAATCAATCAAGCCAAATATCAAAGGCAAATACAAAAAACTAACCTTCATCATCATAGCCATCGGCATATTGCTAAGATTCGCCTTGGCATCAATCTCAAGCGTATCCGGGGATGCGTGCTGGCAGCTTTCAGCGTCGAGGTTTATTGCCGAGAACAAAAGATTTCCGTTATATGAGCCTTTGGGCAGGGATGAGCCTTTCTGGGCGCCGCCGCTGTTTCATATAATGGCGGCCGTGCTGTATTCGGCTTTCGGGCTTAT
Organism: uncultured Methanosarcinales archaeon; assembly: GCA_964459665.1. Classification (GTDB taxonomy): domain Archaea; phylum Nanobdellota; class Nanobdellia; order Woesearchaeales; family GW2011-AR4. The sequence goes on along the minus strand of CAYWNO010000034.1, from coordinate 7,930 downwards.
TGGCTCGGGCGCAGCCGACTTTGCAATGAGAATGCTCTCGCCCTTGCTTGGCTCCTTGACGCTTGTGCTTGCATACCTTATAAGCAAAAAGCTCTTTGACGAAAAAACTGCATTCCATTCCATGCTTTTTACCGCATTCATTCCAATATCAATTGATTATAATGTCTTTAGCTATGTCGACGGAGCTGTTGCTTTCTTTGTTGCATTAAGCGTGTATTTTGCATTGGATGACAAATATATAAAATCCTCAGTATCGGCGGGCCTTGCGGGCCTTGCAAAATACAACGGTATGTTCGTGCTGCCGCTAATTGTTTACATTGCCTGCAAAAGAACAAAAGATAAAAAATCAATGATTAAAAAAATGCTTGTCATTTTTTTAATACCGGTTGCCATAGCTTCGCCTTGGCTTGTAAGAAACTACATTGATTTTGGAAATCCGTTCTGGCCTTTCCTTAACTTCATGTTTAACGGCATGAAAACAACTGCATTTGAGTCCGCAAACCTGCAGGCATTCAAGCTCGGAAATATTTTTAGCGTGAACTCAATAATATTTACTTATCTTGCGATGTTCGGCGTTCCCGACGGGGATTACAGAAACCTTTTCTTTTTCAGCATCCCCCACATCAATTTTTTGGTTGGAATCTGGCTTTTTGGAACAATTATTTTTATTTTGCCGTTCATGAAAAGCTTTGCAATAAAGGACAAGCTAAAAGGAAGAATCCTTCTGATATGGATTCTCTCATATGTCGCCGTTCTGCTGCTGTACATAGCAAATGCCGCATGGACTGCAACGAGGTTTTTCCTGCCCGCAATACCTGCATTGGGAATGCTTTATGGAGTTGGGCTTTCAAATATCAATTCAAAAAAAACTTCAGGAAAATCTTTGATTTTCCTGAAGTTTTTTAATATCCTGATTTTTTTGGTAATAATCGGCTTTGTATTTGCGCAAACCGCAAAGATTGCGCTCGCATCGAAAGAGTGGAGCAAATTCAGCGACGATTTTAAATGGATCGAAGAAAACACAGGAAAGGATGAGCTGATAATTCCCGGCGTGCAGTGCCTTTCTTACCACACCAAAAGGGGTGCTTTACCGGGCGCTGTTGAAAACATCAAAAAAGCAGACTACGTGTGGGTAAACAGGAATTTCAACCTCGAAAGAAGGTCAATAGCATCGAATGAAATCCTAAAGGCAGTTCAGGAAAATAGTTATAAGAAGGTTTATGAAAACAAAAAGACAGGCACGGCGATATATAAAATAACGCCGGGCTTGACTGCAAAATGCTGATAAAAATAACTATTCACAAAAAATGAAAGTCGCAGTCGTAATACCAACACACTTCAACACAAAATCATCTCTGCATGTCTTGCTTGGCGCTTACAGGCATTTGGTTAAAACCAAAAATATTGAAGTTACTATATTTACGGATTCAAAGAACGACATACATCCCAAAGATTTTAATATAGAAAAAATAAAAAGCATTGATTATAAAACCCCTCTTGAAAAGGCTCTTTTTTTATTCGGAATACCGAGGTTTTACTATACTGACTTGGTTGAAAAGCTAAAAGGCTATGAGGTAATAGAGACCAGCAATCCGGAATTTTATTTCTTTGCCTGCCAGAGCTACATTGCAGCAAGAAAGTACAATGCAAGGCTGGTTCTTAGGACTTCGCAGACAGTGGAAGGCTTCTTCTTGTTTAATGTGTCTAAATATATTTTAGTTCCGATTGCAAAGAAGGCTTATGATTATGCCTCGGCTCTTCTTTTTACAAACCCGCAGGCTGCCCAAAGGTGCGTAAACTTGGGGCTCGCAGGCTATTCAGGTAAATTCATAATCACCGGGCACGGCGTTGATACAAAAATATTCAGGCCGATAAAGGCCAAAAAAGACAAAAACAGGATTGTGCTGCTATCAGTGGGGGGGCTGTATAAGATAAAAGGCCACCATATAATAATTGAATCTCTCAGGAAGACTATTGATTCGGGAATAAATAATGCAGAGCTTTGGATTGTGGGCGATGGCTACTATAAAAAAAACTTATTGAAGCTTTGCGCAAATCTTGGCGTGCAGGATAAGGTAAAATTCCTGGGCAGCCTGGAGCCAAAAAAGCTCGCAGGAATATACAACCTTTCTGACATTTTTGTCCTTGCCAATTTCCAGGAGATTACTCCCGCCGTAAATGAGGCTCTGGCTTGCGGCATTCCAGTTGTTGTTATGGAATGCGGCGGCATGGATTTTGCAATACCAAATGAAAATTACGGCCTTGTCGCAAATAAGTTTGATTCCGATGACATGTCCCGCAAGATATTAAGGCTCATCAAGGACAAGAGGCTTGCCGAAAAAATCGCCGAAAACGGCAGAAAATATATCCTAAAGAACTTCTCCCTTGAGGCGTACGCGGATAAGCTGTATGATGGATTGACAAGAAAAGAAAAGTAAGATTTGGTTAAAAACCAAAAAGTTTAAATATTTATGTCTATACTAGGTCTATACAATGCAAATGCAAAAAATAGCAGTAAAGGAGCAGATAGTCAAAACTGTGGTAAAATCAGGCAATGGCGGGGCGGTTTGGGTTCCGAAAGATTGGCTTGGCCAAGAGGTTGTAGTCATACTTCCGGATAAGCCAAAATTAAAAACAAAAGAAATGATCATACACATTCTTGAGCCCTATTTAAAAGATATTGTATCAGTGTTTATTTATGGCTCATATGCAAGGCGCGAGGAAACCAAAGGTTCGGATATAGATGTTATGGTAATAACAAAAGATAAGACTATTGAAATTGACATCAAAGAGCAAAATCTGGAAATAGCAGTTTTTGAACTGGACAAGTTTAAAAGAGCAATTCAAAAATATCCCGTCATGTATCGCCAAATTGTTAAGGAAGCCGAGCCTTTAATAAATTTCCATGTTTTGGACGAGTTAAAAAAAATTGAAATTGACAATAACAATTTTAAAGGATACATTAGCGACACAAAACAGCATATTAACAGCAACAAGGAGCTTATAGGGCTTGATGAAATAGATGGCGGTTATGTAAAGTCTTATTCTGCTTTATATTCGGCAATGTTGAGGCTAAGGGGGGTTTTTATTATACAATGCATCGTAAATAAAGAAAATTTTTCAAATAAATCATTCAGGAAATGGACAATAAAAAGCGGAGTGACTGCCGGGGAATTTAAGGAATGCTATGAGGCTTACAGGGCTGTTAAAAACAATGAAAATACCAAAGGCTTGAATATTAAAATTTCCGTTGCATATAAACTATTGGAGGTTTTAACAAAAGAAATAACCTTGATTGAGGCTAAAATTTATGGCAAATAGGAAAAAAAGGCTGCAAAAAGGCATAATCTCTCTTGGCAGGCAAATCAAGCTGCATGAAGAAAAACTCAAGAAAGCAGAGCAAGAAGATAATATCGGGCTTGCCGAGTATTACAAGAAAGAGATAAGCGCAAAGAAAAAAGATAAGGAAGAAAAAGAAAGATTGCTGGATAAAGGCGGCTGAAGAATGGCCATTATATAGTGTTGGAAGTAAATAATTGAGCATATTAATCCAACACTATCATGGAAATCATGGATTTTCAGGACACCGAAAATCTCCGATTTTCGCGTGTATCAAGAGGACGCAAGAAATTTCAATCAATCATTTGCGTCCGATATTATATTCCCTAAACCACGAATCCTTTCTTAAAAATATATTTCTCGCTGAAAGCTTCGAGCACGAATTCGTCGCCCATCCTTCTTGCAAGCTGCAAGCCCTTTCTCTTTTTGCGTATTTTTCCCATGTTGAATAAAATCCAGAACAATGCGCCGATTCTCGCAAGAGCGCTCATGGGCCTTAATCCTGCAAAATCCTTCAGCGCTGCGATGAGCCTTAGCACCAACGCGTATGGGAAGTAAATTAAAATGCTCTTTAAAGACAGAATCTTGAAAAAGGTCATAAGAAGGTTTCTCTCGAGAAGAAAGGTTCTGCTGTACTCCTTTGTTTTTGCCATTGTTGCGGCATGGAGGTGGTAAACTTTCGCATTCGGGACAAATACGGTCTTTAGGCCAAGCAGCCTTAGCCTTAGGCCCAAGTCGAGGTCTTCCGCGTAGATGAAATAATCATTGTCGAACAAATAACCAAACATGTCAATTACGACCCTGTCAATAAGCCCTATTCCCATGTAAGGAATCTGCTTTATTTTTTCATTGCCAATCCCCCTGATATGCCCGCTGTAGAATGCCCTAGACACCCAAGTGCCGCCAGATTTTAGGCTCTTATCGTAAAAATTAACGAGCCTCGGCGCGGCCATTCCAACATTGCCGCCTCTTTTCATAGCCCCCAGCAATTCCCTCACGCAATCCTTTTCCAGCTCTATATCGTTGTTCAAAAATAAGATATACCGTCCATTGCAGAACTTCAAGGCGCAATTTATGCCAACATAGCCTTCATTTTTCTCATTTTGCACAATCCTTGCTTTCGGATAGTTTTTCCTTATAAATCCGGAGCTATCGTCACTTGACGCATTGTCAACAACGATGACTTCATAATCCTTAAAGCTGGACTTATAGGCGGAATCCAATGCCCTCTTCAGAAGCTCTTTTCCGTTATAATTCACAATAACTATCGAGACTGTTGGTTTTTTCATTTGATTGTTTTATCAGCTAAAACGCATCTGATCTCATTGTAGGATATGCTCTCAGGCAATATTTCCTTTATCTCTTTTAGTTTGGCGGGATTTGGCAATTTGCCCTTAGCTTCAATTTTCCTCTGTCATTTTAAATTCAGCAGTTTTTGCTCTTTTTCCTGCAAAAATAGTTTAAGCTCAATTTGGTACTTTGCTTTGTCATTTTCTTTGGCAATTTTGAAATATTTTTTGTATTTTTCATTATCAAAAAAGCTTAATACCTTTCCAAACAGAAACATCTGGGCAAATGAATTTGTTTTTGCAGGCGCAGCCTCTTCGATTAATTCGCAAGCTTTATTCAGCTCCTTTTTTTGTATATAATCAGCTGCCAATAAAAATATGTGAAGTGAATGCAATCGATCATCCGCATAAATGTATTCATAAAACCTTTCAGGGACATATTTTTTATTTTCCTGCTCTTTGGCAACTTCATCCAAATAAGGTATTTCATCCGCATTTTCCAATAAGTTTTCGGTAAAAGCAACAGAAAATGCAGTTTTTTCGTCTAAATAACCTATGTTCTTTTTTAGATAATCTGTTATTTCCTCTAAAAAGATTTCAATCTGCTGCGGCGAATAATTGCCTATCTTGTTAAAAAAGCGTTCAAATCCATCAATATTTAAGGGCGCAATATTTTTCTCAAGGAACTTTTTTTGATTTTTGATTATGTTTTCTCTGGACAGGGCTGCTGCATTATTTATTGAGTTGTCAAATTCATTTTTTGCCTCATTTTGCAGTTTAACTATGCTCTCTGAAATACCCTGATAATCTCCTTTTATGAATGCCAAAAAGCCCCTTATGGAATACTCTTCGAAAATTAGCGGGACTCCAAATAGATAATTGGTATCCATGATCTCTTTTTCTAATTCTTTCAATATCGCCATGTAATGCCCAGCCATTTCAATAAATTTAGCATTATCATTTGACAATTTAAAAAAATCGTTAAGAAAGTCATTAAAGCCAATTCCGAATTTCTCAAAGAATGCCCTGTTGATTTTCATTATTCTCTTGTCCTGCTTGATAAATCTGCTTTTTTTATTCTTATATTGCTCGATTTCGGCTAAGGAATGCTGTTTGCTAAATTCCAATATACTCCTAGCCATCTCTTTGGAGTTTTCAAAACTATTCTTCATATAACTCAAAGAAGACATCGCTCTCACGGCTTCGTACGATTCTTTGTCTAAAATCATCCCGATTATTGAGTATTTTCCGATGTAAGCTGGATTATCTATTAATCTAACATTTACAACCTCTTTAAATTCATCGAGATTAGACGAGCTGACAATGATCTTTACTTCATCATTGTTCAAGTCCTCAAAATAAAAATCATACATTAATTTTTTGTGTGTATCCCTCTTATTCGTGCTTACTTTTTTTTGAAATTTTATGTTAAGCCTTTCAGAATTGCTTATCAAGTCAAACTCTTTCTTTTCGTCATTGTCTAATCTTTTGTATAGAGTTTTCGAAAGGAATTCAATAAGCATCAGTTCCTCGTGAAAATAATTAAACAGCGCAAATTCAAGGACACATTCGTTGTAGATGAGGTCATTATTAAGCCTTGGCAATAATGCCTTTAGGATTTCTTCTGAATATTCAATAACATTGTCAACTATTCCCTTTTCCTCAAGATAATAAAAAATCTTATCATAAATATCTAGGTAAACCATTCAAACCACCCTATAACGGTATTTTTTCCAGATCGTCTCTTATGTCTTTTGGAATAATAAGGGAACTCTTCCTTAAATCTATCAACTAGTTTCTGCATTCTCTCTCCAAATTTTTCAATTATAAAATCAAATAATACCTGCTTAACAAATCTTCACCGCTTACATCAATATCAAAATCCATAAACTATCCCTTCCAAATTCTTTTTTATCCATTCATCTAATCTTCCCCTTATTTCGCCTAACTTATAAATATTATTGTTTTATAAACTTCAATTTCACAAGATTTAAATTGGCAATATGTTTCTTGTCCTTCATGCTAAAATTAATCTCGCCGATTACAGGGGCGCTGGCTTATGCTCTTGAAAAGGTTACAAATCCTTTTATCAAAAGGAAGTTTTATGCAGGCAAAGTAAATAACATAGCCGTTGTTCTTTTGCAGGGCATAGGCAACAATGTGATGTTCCTGCCCGCGCTTTTGGCATTGCAGAAAAAATTTCCGCAGGCAAGAATATTCATAATCGCAAAAAAGGAGACTGTCGAGCTGCTTTGCGCCTATAAAGAGGACAGGAACATTTTCATTATAGAGTATCCGGCAAACAAGCCGATGCTTGAAAGAATAAAGTTTTTCAGAAATTTAAGGAAAAATAGATTCGATGTCGTGATCTACGCAAGGCCCAACAAGTTCATGATGCCCTCTGTCTTGTGCTTTTTCCTCGGAGGCTACAGGCTGCTGCACAAATATCCAGCAGGATTGTATGAAAACTGTGATTTTCTAAACAGCGCTTCCATAGAATTCAGCGAAGGCATAAGCGATGTCGCAAACAACCTGAACCTTCTAAAGCCGCTTGGGATGGAGCCTGTTTTTTCCGTCCCTGAATTGAGGATACCTGCAGATGCGGAGCAAAAAGCCGATGAATTTTTTGCAAAAGAAAAGCCAAAAAAAAAGATAGTATGCATCCACATAGGATGCGGCCAGAAAATAAGGATATGGCCTTTGGAGCATTTTATAGAGCTCACAAACAAGATTGTAAAAAAGCACGGCTGCTCCGTGGTATTGATCGGCGGAAAAAGCGAGGAGGAGATGGCAAAGGAGTACTTAAAGAGAATAGAAGTTCCCGCCATAAATGCCGCCTGCAAATTTTCAGTTATTGAAACTGCGGTATTAATCAAGAAATGCAGCCTTCTTATAACAGTTGACTCAGGGCCGCAGCATTTGGCTGTTTCTGTAGGAACACCGGTAATCTCGATATACGGCCCTTCATCGGGAAAGATAGACACCCAGCCCGTCGGCAAGAACGATACAATCCTAAGCTTGAAACTTCCATGCTCCCCTTGCCTTAAGTGGAACAGCTATGTGTGCCCGCTTGGAACTCATTTTTGCCTGCGGGGGCTTACGCCCGACATGGTGCTTGATGCGGTTGGGAAGTATGTTTAAGGTGTTCCGATACGATGGAATGAAGCTGCGGCTTCATCCAAGAAAGTGGTTAGCAGCCTGAAGAGAACTTTGAAAAAAAAAACAATTTTTTCAAAGTCCTCTTAAACTTTATGCACAAAAATAGAAAACTCTGGATGTAGCGAAGTGAAATCCAGAGTATC
>CAYWNO010000033.1:0-13475 GCA_964459665.1 uncultured Methanosarcinales archaeon | reverse complement strand
TTTAAAAATGACCTATATACTGCAGAAGCGACAACTAATTACCGAATTATTCACTCGCCCTTTTCACCGAAATCTTTAAATATAACTGCACATTACCTTTACCCATGAAGCGAGTTGGTTATATTCATTGTGAGTAAATCTTGTTCTGATTTAGGTAGTTTGAGTTTTGATGGGAAAAATTTCAGATTGATAGGCAGTGCATTTTTCATATATCATCATTGATTGAGTTCTTGCATCGTTCTGGTTTAAAGGTTATTTTTGATTAATTCATATTGTTCAAATTTTTAAAAATCTCTTCAACAAAACTGAGGCAAAAATGGAAAAGCTGGTATCAACAAGTGATTTTATTCATTGTAGTGCCAAATAACAGAAGCTTGGCGGGTTATGCAGATAAAGCTCTGCAATACTTAGGAAACGCGCCTAAAGAGAGGGCAGTCATCTCAAGAGGGGAGGATGTTCCTTTTATTGTAGAGCAATTGTCTAAAAACGGCAAAAATGCAATTGGATTAACCGGCAGGGACTTGTTTAAAGAATACGAGCTGTCTAATTATGATACGGACATTGCTGTGCTAAAAACTATCCCTTGGGACGATGAAAACGCGATGTTTGGAAAGCCTGTTTTATGCTTATTGGGATCAATTGGCAAAAAGCTGGAAGATTTGCCTAAAAACCTTCGGGTTTCAATAAATTCAAAATACAAAAACCTTGCAAAAAGGTACCTAAATATTTTGGAAGATAAAGGCTACAGGTTTTCCAAAATTTACTTGTCAGGCTCGACAGAATCGGCTTACCGCAACGGAATCTCTGATTTGGTTATTGATATAGTATATACAGGCTCGTCCATTAGAAATGCCGATCTTGAGGTTTATGATAAAATATTCGAAAGTGATTTTGTAATAATAGGTGTAAAAAATGATTAAGCCTAGAAAATCAGTAGAAAAAACACCGCCGTATGAGTATCCTGCTCCGTTTATTGGGGCGCTGAGCCAATACGGGATTTCAAAAGCGAAGGCGCTAAAGTTAGACTACAATGAGCCAACAATAGCGCCAAGCAGAAAAGTAAGGGATGCATTGAAAGATTACGTTAAAAATGGGGAGCTGCAATGGTATCCTGACGGCGATTGCGAAGAATTGCGAAATTGCCTTGCCCGATATGCAGGCGTAAAGCCTGAAAATATCATCGTCGGCAATGGCTCTGATGAAATACTCAAAGTTATTTGCTGCGCTTATATTTCGGAAGGCGATGAAGTTATTGTTCCCGTGCCGAATTATTCGATGTTTATTATTGATGCAAAAATTTGCGGGGCGAAAATACAAGAGGTGCCATGCAACAAAGAGCTGCAATTTGGCATGAGCCCAATAATCAAAGCAATAACAAAAAATACCAAAGCTGTTTATATCTCAAACCCAAATTCCCCTGTTGGCTCTGTATTCAGCAGAAAAAATATCATATGGCTGCTGGACAATTGCAAGAACTGCATATTAATAGTTGATGAATCTTATTTTGAATTTTACGGCGAAAGCGTATGCGACCTTATAGGCAAGCATGACAACCTTATTGTTACAAGAACATTCTCTAAAGCTTTCTCTCTTGCTTCTTTAAGGTTGGGGTATGCAATATCCAACAAGGAAAATATAAAGATTCTGGCTAAGGTAAAAGACCCTGAAAGCGTGAATGCCCTCGCGCAGATCGCAGGAATCAAAGCCCTTAAGGATTTGAATCACATGCAAAAGTTTGTTAAAGAAATACTAAAATCGCGCGAATACCTTTCAAATGAATTGCGCAAGCTTGGATTGAAGGTGTATGATTCAAAAGCCAATTTCGTGCTTGCGCGCTTTCCTGATGCATTCAATGCCGGCCGGATTTGCAAAGATCTCGAATCGAAAGGAATCTTTTTGCGCGACAGGAGCAAAATTCCTTTATTGGAAAACTGCGTGAGGATTGGGATTCCTCTTTTTAGCGATAGCGGCAGGCTTATTTCAGAAATAAAGGGCACATTAAGCCCGCTGATTGTATTTGATATTGACGGGGTCTTGGCTGACGTGTCTGGTTCATACATTATTGCCATTAAGAAAACAGTTGAGTATTTTACTGCAAGGAAAATCAGCTTCGATAAAATCCGGGAATATAGGAACAGGGGAAATCTCAACAATGACTGGGAACTTACTGCGGCAGTTATTAAAGATATGGGCATTGCAGCCGGCAGGAAATCAATCATAAAAAAATTCCAGTATTTTTACGGGCAGCTAAAGAACAATGAAAAGTGGATTCTAAGCAAAAAGGCGCTGGTTATGCTTTCAAAAAATTATAATCTTGCAATTTTTACCGGAAGGCCAAGAAAAGAAGCTGAGTACGTATTAAGGGAAAATGGAGCCATTGATTATTTTAGGATTATCATTGCAATGGAAGATAGCTCCAAGCAAAAGCCTAATCCGGAGGGCCTTTTGAAGATTATGGAAGGATATGGCAACAGGAAAGCATATTACTTTGGCGACACTGTTGATGACATGAAAGCCGCAGCATCCGCAGGCATAACGCCAATAGGCGTTTTGCCCCCTCAGGATAAATCACTTCAGTTGAAGAATCTTCTGATAAAAAATGGCGCGAAATGCGTGATTAATGATATTAACAAGATTATGGAAGCAATGCAATGAGGACTGCAAAGGTTATGCGGAAAACCAATGAAACCAAAATTAGCGTAGCTTTAAACATAGATGGCAGGGGAAAATACGAAATAAACACCCCAATAGGGTTATTCACGCACATGCTTGAGGCTTTCGCAAAACACGGGCTTTTTGATATTGCTCTTGATGCAAAAGGGGATTTGGAAACTGGGCAGCATCATGTAGTTGAAGATACGGGAATAGCTTTGGGGCAGGCTTTCAAAAAAGCGCTTGGAGACAAAAAAGGAATCAACAGGGCGGGCTATTTTATTTTCCCGATGGATGATGCTTTGGCAGTTGCGGCGCTGGACATATCCGCAAGGCCGTATTTGAAGTTTAACGCAAGATTCAAAAGGAGGTTTTGCGGCGAATTGGATACCGATTTGCTTGAGGACTTCTTTTATGGATTTTCAATCGGCTTAGGGGCCAACATTACAGTTCAAATAAAATATGGCAGAAGCGACCACCACAAGATTGAGTCATTGTTCAAGGCATTTGCAAAATCAATGAAAACGGCATGCTCAAAAGACAGGCGCGCCTTAAAAGATTTGCCGTCTACCAAAGGATTACTGAAATGATTGCAATAATAGATTACGGTGCCGGAAATTTGAAGAGCGTAAAGAATGCGCTCGATTTTTTAAAGGCAGACAGCAGGATAACGGACAAAGCAAGGGATATAAGGCAAGCAGACAGGATAATATTGCCCGGCGATGGCTCTTTTGGCTATATGATGGAAAACCTTGAGAAAAAGAAACTGGTAATTCCAATCAAAGAATTTATCAAAAGCAAAAAGCCGTTCTTAGGCATTTGCCTTGGCCTTCAGGGATTGTTTGAAGAGAGCGAAGAAAGCCCCAATGTTAAAGGATTATCCGTATTTAAGGGAAAAGTTGTAAAATTCAGGTTTGGAAAAATCCCACAAATCGGCTGGAATAAAATAATCCGCAAAAAAAATGTTTCTCAAAGAAACATTTTTTCTGACAATTATATGTATTTTGCCAATTCTTATCATGCAATCCCCAAAGATGATTCCATAATTGCAGCCATGACAGATTATAATGGCAGTTTTGTAAGCGCCATCCGCTCAAATAATATTACAGCTATGCAGTTTCACCCTGAAAAAAGCGGAAAAGCGGGAATTGGGCTGATTAGGAGATGGTTAAAACCATGAAAATTTGCAAATTTTCAGGGTGCCAAAAACCGGAGGTTTTTTAGCATGCTGACAAAAAGGATTATTCCGTGCCTTGATGTAAAAAACGGGCAAGTTGTAAAAGGAAACGGCTTTGTTAATTTGAAATATGCAGGAGATCCCGTAAATCTTGCCAGAAAGTACTATAATGGCGGGGCAGACGAATTGGTATTTCTGGATATAACCGCATCCTATGAGAAAAGAAAGATCATAATTGATTTAGTTGAAAAGGTCGCAAAACAGATTTTTATCCCCTTTACAGTCGGCGGCGGGATAAGCTCAATTGATGACATCAGGGATTTGCTCAAAGCGGGCGCAGATAAAGTTTCGATAAACACCGCAGCCGTCAAAAATCCTTCCCTTATAAAAGAAGCGGCCGGAAAATTCGGAAGCCAATGCATCGTTGTGGCAATAGACGCCAAAAAAATCGGAAGCAATTGGAAAGTGTTTATCAAAGGAGGAAAGCAGCAGACAAATTTAGACGCAATTGAATGGAGCAAAAAGGCGGAAAAATCAGGGGCAGGAGAGATTCTGCTTACCTCAATTGACAAGGACGGCACAAAAGAAGGCTATGATTTAAGTTTGACAAGAAAGGTTTCAGAAAGCGCCAATATTCCCGTAATTGCTTCAGGCGGCGCAGGCTCTTTGGAGAGCATAGGAAAGGTATTAAAAGAAGGAAAGGCCGATGCCGCGCTTGCCGCATCCATTTTCCATTATAACAGGTTTTCAATAAAAGAAACGAAGGATTACCTTAAAAGAAACAATGTCGAGGTAAGATTATGAAAAATTTTGTTCCAAAAACAAATTTTTTTTGGTTAATATGATTTTTTTGGTTAATATGATAATACCAAGCATAGATTTAATGGGCGGAAAAGCTGTCCAGCTAAAGCAGGGAAAAGAAAAAGTGCTTGAAAGGGATGATGTGTTAGGCTTAGCCCTGGAATTTGGAAAATACGGAGAGATTGCAGTCATAGACTTGGATGCCGCTTTTGGCAAAGGGGACAACCTTGAATTAATTAAGAAAATCTGTAAGGTTGCTGATTGCAGGGTCGGCGGCGGGATAAGGACAATAAAAAAAGCCAATGAAATTTTGCAGGCAGGGGCCAAAAAAATAATTATCGGCACAAAAGCATCTGTCGAATTCCTAAAGCAACTGCCCAAGAATAGGGTGATTGCGGCAATTGATGCAAAAGACGGCTTTGTGGTAAACAAGGGCTGGACTGAAAAAACCGGCAATAAGCCGCAGGAAGTCATCAAGGAATTAGAGCCTTATTGCGCCGGATTTTTGTTTACCAACGTGAATAAAGAAGGAATGATGCGGGGCATTGATTTTGCCGTTATCAATAAAATCAAAAATTCAACTAAAAATAAGCTGACGGCAGCAGGCGGGATTTCCTCGATTAAAGACATTAAAAAACTGGAAAATTCGGGAATTGATGCCCAATTAGGAATGGCGCTATACACGGGAAAAATCAGCCTCTCAAAAGCATTTATCTCGCTGTTGGATTTCAATAAAAACAACGGCTTGATTCCAACAATTGTGCAGGATGGAAACAAGCAGGCTTTAATGCTTGCCTTCTCCAACAAAGAATCCTTATTAAAAACTTTCAGGGAAAACAAAGCCTCATATTACAGCAGGTCCAGAAAAATGCTATGGAGCAAAGGAGAATCATCCGGCAACAATCAGGATTTTATAAAGGCAAGATACGATTGCGACAGGGACACACTGCTTTTTACAGTGAGGCAAAAGAATGTTGCATGCCATGAAGGAGGTTATTCCTGTTTTGGCGAAAGGGATTTTAGCTTTCAGGAATTGTGCGAAGTCATAGAAAGCAGGATAAAAAATCCCAAAAGCGCCTCATACACTTCGAAAATTGCAGCTGATGAATCCGATATAAAAGAGAAAATAAGGGAAGAATGCCTTGAAATTTTAGAATACAAGGACAAGGATAACCTGATATGGGAGATATCGGATTTGCTTTATTTTATTTTTATCCTCATGGCTAAAAATGATATAAGGCTTAAAGATGTTGAAAATGAATTATGGAGAAGGAGAAAATGAAAGAAGTAAATAAAATTGTAAACAAAATAATTCAAGACGTGAAAAATAAGAAAGATGCGGCAGTCAGGCATTACACTAAGAAATTCGATAAAATTAAATTAAATAGTTTTATCGTTGCAAAAAAAGAAATAAACTTGGCTTACGGGCAGGTTGACAAAGATACAATAAAAGCCCTAAAATTTGCCAAGAAAAATATTGAATTTTTTGCTAAACAACAGCTTAAGCAATTTAGGAATTTTGAAATAAGGAAAAATGGAATTACATTGGGGCAAAGAGCCATACCGATAGAAAAAATTGGAGTTTATATACCCGGAGGAAATTACCCCCTTCCTTCAACTGCTTTGATGTGCATTATACCTGCAAGGCTGGCAGGAGTTAAAGAAATAATAGCCTGCTCTCCGAAAATAAAGCCGGAAACAATAGTTGCTGCCGACATGGCTGGAGCCGACAGGATATTCAAGATAGGAGGGGCGCAGGCAATTGCAGCTATGGCTTACGGAACCAAGCAGATTCCCAAAGTTGATAAAATAGTCGGCCCCGGAAATATTTACGTTACTGCCGCTAAAAAAGCGGTTTACGGCGACTGCGGAATAGACCTTCTGGCCGGAGCAAGCGAAGTTATGATAATAGCGGATGAATCGGCCAATCACAAGTTTGTCGCTCTTGATTTGCTGGCACAATTGGAGCACGACGCCAATGCAAAGGCATTTTTGATAACAAACTCGAAAATGCTGACAAAAAAGGTAAATAAAGAAATCAAAAAAATCTTTGCAGATTTGGCTACTGGATGCATCATCAAAAAATCCATAAATAACTTAAGGATAACCCAAGTTAAAAATATCCAAGACGCAATAAAGATTGCAAATAAAACAGCGCCTGAGCATCTTGAGCTTCAAATAAAAAATCCGGAAAAGTACATGAACTATTTTAATAATCATGGTTCTTTATTTTTGGGAAATTACTCGGCAGTGGCATTCGGGGATTACTGCAGCGGCACCAACCACGTCTTGCCTACTGATGGGAGAGCGAGATTTACAGGCGGATTAAGCGCAATGGATTTTATCAGGCTGCAAACCTATCAAAAAATAGATTTAAGAAAGGCAGGAAAAATGGCAAAAGCCGCATTAAAGCTAAGCAAGATTGAAGGATTGGATGCACACGGCAAATCCATTCAGGCAAGGCTGCATAAAGAAACTTGAAAAAATCAATAATAGCCTTATCGTCGTTAAAGCGGAAGATTTATATAGATTATAGGTTGAAAAATCAATTTGAAAAGTGAATTTTTCAAAGTTATCGTAAAATGAACCTTCAGCTACCAAAAGGCACGCGCGATTTTTCGCCGGAAGAGAAAATATTGAGGGACAGGATAATTGGCACCCTAAAGGAGGTTTTTGAGCTTTACGGCTACGCCCCGCTTGAAACGCCAGTTCTTGAGAAATTCGACGTTCTTTCCTCCAAATATGCAGGCGGAGCGGAAATACTAAAGGAAACCTTCAGGCTCACTGACCAGGGTAAAAGGGAGCTCGGATTGCGATATGACCTGACGGTTCCTTTGGCAAGGTACATGGGAATTAACCCGTCCATAAAGATGCCCTTCAAGAGATACCAGATCGGCGATGTATTCAGGGACGGCCCGGTTGCATCTGCAAGATACAGGCAGTTTACGCAATGCGACGTGGATATTGTCGGCTCTTCTTCGATGGCAACCGACGCCGAGATTGTATCATTGGCTTATGCCGCTTTTTGCAGGCTGAACCTGCAGGCTTGCGTTAAGCTCAACAGCAGAAAGCTATTGAATGACATCCTGGATTATTGCGGGCTTGAGAAAAGCAGGCAGGAATCTGCCATACTTTCGATAGACAAGCTTGGGAAATTCGGGCACGAATACGTAAAAAATGAGCTTAAGGCTCAAAAAATAGACGAGAAGAAGATCAACACTCTGCTGGGCATGATAAGCCTTAAAGGAGCTAACGAAGAAAAAATATCGCAGCTAAAAAAATTCCTGAAAAATTCTTGCGGGCTAAATGAAATCGCAGAGTTGCTATCCTATGTAAAATCCATGGGCATTGAAGCAGACTTTGATATTTCATTGGCAAGGGGGCTTTCTTACTATACGGGAACCGTTTTTGAGGCGGTGCTTAAAAATAGCAGCGTTGAAAGCTCCGTATGCGGAGGCGGCAGGTACGATGGCATGATTGGAGCATTGCTCGGCAAAGGCAGCTGCCCGGCAGTCGGAATAAGCTTCGGGCTCGATCGGATTTATGATGCATTGGCAGAAAAACAGGATTCAAAGAAAAAAACAAATACCCAGGTTTATGTCATTCCAATCAAGGCTTTGAATGAAGGCATCAATATTGCATGGCAGCTAAGGGATGCAGGGATAAACACCGACATGGATGCAAACGGCAAAAGACCAAGCAAAAATCTCGAGTATGCAAACTCGCTTGGAATTCCTTTCGTAATTTTCGTCGGAAAAAAAGAGCTTGAAGAAAATAAAGTAAAGTTGAGGAACATGGAGAGCGGGGAGGAAGAGATGTCGGGGATTGATGAGGTTATTAAAAAGTTAAAATCTTAATTCTTTTATGCCTTTTGGCACATAACCTTCTCAAATCAGACTTTCACTTGAATGTCTATTTTGTCAAATTCAACTACTGGTACTATTCTTTTTCTTTTTTCATCTACTTTTTTGAATCCGATAAAATCTTTTTCCTTCAGAACCTTAAAGTCGGTATTGACGCTCTTTAAATCCCTATTCAACAATTTTGAGAGCTCATAGACAGATTGAGGCTTCTTATGCCTAACTATAGATAACAATTCCAATCTTCTTTTAGTTAATATAGCTAATACATTCCTCAATCCTTCTACGCTCTCAAATGAAATTCCCACATGCGTCTTTACTCTTTGTCCTTTCCTGAGCCTGCCTAAAGTTGTAGCGAATCTCTTTAGTACTTCCTTAGTAGGCTTAACAGTTAATCTTACAACCTTTGTTTTGTTTGCCATCTTGATACAAGTTTACTATCAGATATTAATCAACTGATTCCAACATTCAAATTACAAAGCTGTCATAACAAATTACATTTCGATTCCGAGTTTTTTCAAGTCTTCTTCAAAGTCTGCTATAAGCTGCCACTCATCCTTAAATTCGTACGGTTTTCGTTTGTCGCCTATGTGCTTGTGATGCGCATGCCCTGCATGATTATCATATCGAAGCACAGTTTTTCCTTCTCGTATATACGAGAGCGAATACCTAAATCCTTCCAGATACTGTTCATTTTTTTCTACCTGCTCAATTTTTATGTCTACAATGTCGCCGTTGTCTTTTACTTGCTTGTGGGAAAATATTTCCTTTATAATTTTTGGTTTTTTTGTCATCAAAATGACCTCCTTCCCACTAATACTGAAGGGATGCTTCAGTATCAATATAGGGTATATTATACCTTATATATAAACTTTTTGGTTACAATTAGTAGATGCTTTTTTATAGCAAAAGACACAAGTTTTTAGACAATAAATAATGTCTTTTGCTTATTACGAAAGGACAACTATTGTATAATTATTTTTGTCTGTGAGTATAGGTTAGGGATTTATACATAGCAAGTTACAATTTCGTCAGCACAAGAACTTCCCCATCATCGCCGATAAGAACAGAGTGCTCCGCCTGCGCGACAATCCCCTTGCTCACTTCAGCCAAAGGCGGGAACTGGTGCACCATTCCGAGCTGTATAAGCTCCTTTAATGCAAAGTTTGCCTTCGCCCCGAATTTTTTTGTAAGCCACCTCTTTGCAAAAGGCAGCCCGTCGCAACTTTCTATTTCACTTAATACTTCCCTTGTCAGCGGGCTTCTCACAGGCTTCTTGTGCTCGAGCATGAATACGGTTGGGAGGCCCTTTTCATGCACTACTCCCGAGCCGTTTGTCGCAAAAGGCTCTATGGCAAAAGCCATCCCCTTCCTTAAAACTGTTTTGTCGCCATTGTCGATGTTTGGTATTGTCGGCTTTGTATGTATGCAATACAAATCCAATCCATGCCCTGAAAGGTTCCTGACAGGAGAATAGCCATAGCTTGAAATCACCTCATTTATGATTTTTCCTATCTGCCTTAATTCTATCCCCACATTAACTATCTTGAGCGCCTCTTCGAGAGCTTTCTGCGCAGCCTTGAGCAATTCATTGTAATTTCCGGATAAGTCTATTGTGTATGCGTTGTCCCCTATTGCCCCGTCGACATGAACCCCCAAATCCAGGCTTATGATCTGACTGTCAAAAATAGTTTCATCGTCTTGCTCTGCGCAAAAGTGGGCTGCAATCTCGTTGCACGATATTTGGACAGGAAATGCTAGCTTTCCCCCAAGCTCAAAAATCTTATTTTCAATTTTTTCCGTTACATCGAGCAGGGAATTTCCTTTTTTGATTATTGATTTTCCGTATTCGAGAGCTTCTGCCGATATCTTTCCTGCTTTTATGTAGTTCTGCCTGATTTTAGAATCCATCACAAAAAGAAATTAAACTGATTTTTTAAAGTTTGCGGGATAAAAAATCAATGTTCAGTAGCTTATGCACAAAAATAGAAAACTCTGGATGTAGCGAAGTGAAATCCAGAGTATCATTTGAATTTAAGGAGTTTTCTATTTTTGGCATCCTAAAAATCCGACCCGAGCCCGAAGGGCGAGCAAACTCTGGACGAAGCGGAGCGTAGTCCAGAGTGGTCGGATTTTTATGATTTCTCACTTAACCCTAACTGTCTCGAGATTTCTGGGTGCAACGGTTTCAACCCTAAATCCCTTGTGTATGGAGCTTGCCAAGTCCAGGCATCTTGAATTTTCGCCGTGGTTTACAATCACTTTTTTAGGCCTTGGCTCGCACTTTGCAACAAAGTTCATCAACTGGCTTCTCGAGGAATGTCCTGAAAAACCCTCGACGGTATGGACCTGCATCTTTATCTGGAGCATCTCCTGTTTTCCTCCGTCTGAGAATGTAAATTCCCTCTCGCCCTGCTGTATCCTTTTTCCCATTGAGCCTTCGCCCTGATAATTAACAAAACCTATCGTGTTCTTGGGATTATCGCAAAGGTGCTTTAGGTACTGAACCGATGGGCCGCCTGTAAGCATGCCGGACGTTGCCAGAATAACACAAGGGCCATTATTCTCGATTACATCCATTCGCTCCTTTTGAGAGCCGACTCTTTTGAAAATTTCATTCAGGAAAGGATTTTGATCCTTGTGGAATATGAGCTTTCTTACTGAATTATTGAGATATTCGGGATAGGCAGTGTGTATTGCAGTAACGTCCCAAACCATGCCGTCTATATAGACAGGCACAGCAGGCATCCTTCCTTCCCTTGCCATTGCTTCGATTGCGAGCATGACCTCCTGCGCCCTCCCTACACCTAATGTAGGTATGAGCACCTTGCCGTTTCTTTCGACTGTTTCTTTTATTATGCTCATCAGGTCTTCATCAGTTTCCTGCCTGTGCGGCATAAGGTTGTCCTTTCCGCCGTAAGTTGCCTCAAGCATCAGCGTTTCAAGCCTTGGAAACAAAGTTACGGCGGGATCTAGCAGCAGAGTCTTTCCGTATTTTTGGTCGCCGCTGTAAAGTATGTTATGAAGCCCGTTTCCTACATGAAGGTGCACCATTGCGCTTCCCAATATATGCCCTGCATTGTATAATGTGATTCGAACATCCGGAGTTACGTCGCTTACTTCGTTGTATTCGAGCGTTATCGTGTGCTTTACCATCTCCTTTATTTCTTCCGAGGTAAATATCGGCTCTTGTCCTTCTGATCTTTGTATCTTTATGTAGTCAAGCAGCAGCAGAGCAGAAACGTCCCTTGTAGGCTCAGTGCAGTACACGGGGCCATTGTAACCATACTTAAAAAGGTAAGGGATGAATCCGCAGTGGTCAATGTGGGAATGGCTCAATATTACGGCATCTAAGTCGCTTATGTTGAATTCCGGCGCATCAAGGTAAGGGTATGGCTTGTCCGTGGATGCTACATTTATTCCGCAGTCCAGCAAGACCCTTGATTCGGGAGTTTGAAGGAATATGCAACTTCTCCCCACCTGGCGACCGCTTCCAAGGTAAGTCATCCTTATCCACTCGTTCTTCTTTTCCCTTCGCCACCCGTCATAAATCCTATGGCCTACCCTGTCTAGAAATTTTCTCCTGTAATCGCTGTTCTGGTAAAGCACCGCCCTTGTGTTTTCTATAAGCTTCGACCTTATTGCAGGCTTTCTTCTTATCAGAGGAACCCACAAAGTCTGCATTCTTATGTCCCTTAGGATAGAGCCCTGTTTTCCTATTGCAAGACCGGGCTTATCCGCTTCGATTATTACCCTGCTCCTTTGAGTGTCAAAAATAACCTGCTCAACGCCTGCTTCCTCGGATATTATGGAGCGGATAATCTTTTCGGCTTCTTCCATGTCCATTGTGATGCTAGGGTCGGGCCTTAGCTCGACTCTTTTCTTTATATCATCAACTACCTTCTTGATTACGCCATTATTGTTCAGGAAAAAGTCCTTGTCCTTGGTATACAGGACTATGTTTGCAGCTTCAAAGTTTACGTCGCTTATCTTGTTCTCAGGCAAGCTCTTTAGAATTTCCTTTGTTATGTCTGCCATTTTTATTTAAAAAAAACAAAATTTGAAAAAATCAATTAAAAATTGATTTTTTCCTGATGTGCCGCTCAATAGGCTTATCGTCATTAAAGCGTAAAGCCTTATATAGATTATAAGTTGAAAAGCGAATTTTTCAAAATTCCCTAAAACATGAGAAAAAACTCCAATTTTCCCTAAAAAATTGAAATTTTTTTATACTTCGATTTTTATCTCGAACTCCTTGGAAAATACTTTCTTAATTCCTTCTTTTGTGATTGTTATTATGTCTATGCCGTTTCCGGATGCTATGTCGCGCTGGACTGCCGCATTGATGCCTTTTGCGGCAAGGCTTATTCCTTCTTCGACGCTTAATCCTCTCTTGTATAAAGTTTCCAAAACACCGAATGCCATTACGGAGCCGGAGCCTGAAGAAATGTAATCATCGACTTCCACTATTGAGCCGTCGGGGCTTAGGTCATAAAGATGAAAGCCGCTTGGGTCTTTTCCGCCAATAATGAAATGTGATATTCCGGGTATGAGGCTGAACTTTCTTATGTTGCTGTAGACAAAATTTGCAAGAAGGTTTGCAGCCTCTTTAACGGTTGTTTCCCTGCTCGTCCGTATATCTTTTAGCTTAAGCTCCGCTTTGAGGTATTTTGTCAGAAGTTGCACATCTGAAACTGTTCCTGCAACAGTAACTGCAATATTTTCCGTTATCCCGATTATTTTCTCAAATTTTTTATATGAGATTAAATAGCCTGAAGTCGCCCTTTTGTCGGCAGCGAGCACCAGCCCGTCTTTGCATACCAAACCTATAGTTGTTGTGCCTGTTTTCAATTCTGCATTATCCATTTTAAAACTTAAAGAATTTCTTGATATTACTAGAAACAGAGCTACTATTTAAATGTTACGGTTGACTGAGCTGTAAACTTAACGAGTGGTAAACTTCGCCGTTTTCAAACGGCTTTCAA